>JAZOVO010000102.1:0-61247 GCA_045658745.1 Acutalibacteraceae bacterium
TACCCGCATAATAGCTTTTGGCAACCATAAAATCAATAGCGCAGGGAAGTGAAATTTTCTTCATAAGGTCAGCCATAAAGCAGACTGAGCCCTTGAGAATGCAGAGGAGAAGGAGATTCTTATCCTTGTAATCCTCGTTTATCTGACCTGCTATTCTGTCAACAATTTCCTCAATCTCTTTTTCGGAAACAAGAACCTCTTTGATATCGTTAATCATTTTTACCCGTCCTTTTAACAGTAATTATTTTTTGTGAATTTTCATCAGGTATGTATAAGGCGTTTACGCCAATATCTTCAATCCATACCACGCTTTCGCCGTCGTGAAGAACGGCAATTTCATTCCTTTTTTCTGAAGGAATTTTAAGCTCATTGAAAAGCTTTTTAAGGCTTTTTGTAACTCCCCTTTTGCGGAAGGTGAACTTATCTCCCTCAAGCCTTGAAGAAAGAAAAAGCTCATTGCTTACCTTATCAGCATCAAAGGAAGCTCTGCCGTAAGGTGCATCCTGAGTAAGAATAAATTCTCCGAAGGGAGTATATGCCCTGTTATTTTCAAAGTAAGTCTTCCATACGTCGGTTGTTTTTTTTGTGTGACTGACGGAAATTATATCACCGCTTACACAAAGATATAAATCTCTTGCAATTTCGGTTTTACCCTTGCCCGACCTTACGGCCTCAAAGCAAAGCTCAATATGCTTTGCCTCGGGAGGCTTGTTCATTTTTTTCTTTAATATTTCAAGTATGCATCTTTTAAGAACAATATCGTGAGCGGAAGAAAGAACTTCGGTTCTGTAACCTCCGTCGCATCGACCTTCGTCAAGCAAAGCCAAGGCGGATTCTTCAATAAAGCTGTCCGCTTCTCTTACACTGTTCATAGCACGGAGAAAGGCGTTTTCAAAATCGTTGTTGATTTTTTCAAAGGTCGGTACAATATTGTGCCTTATGTGATTTCTTGTATAATCATCGGAAAGATTGGTTGAATCCGTTACATACTGTAAGGAATTTTTCTCACAATAGGCTTCAATTTCACCTCTTGTGCAGTCTATAAGGGGTCTTATTATATTCGGCTCCCTTTCAGGACTTATACCTGAAAGCCCCTTGACACCCGTTCCTCTTGCAAGGTTAAAAAGCATTGTTTCAATGCTGTCGGAAAGAGTGTGTGCAACGGCAACGGCATCGCACCCTGCTTTCTCAAAGCATTCATAACGCACCTGCCTGCCGCATTCCTCAAGACTGAGCTTACGCTCCGCCGCAAGAGACGGAACGTCAACGCTGAAAACGAGAAGCTCAATATCCATAGCCCTGCAAAGCTCACGGACAAAGTCTTCGTCACGGTCAGCCTCTTCGCCGCGGATATTATGATTAACGTGAACCGCTTTGAGAATTATACCGTATTTTTCCTTTAATTTACTTAAAATATCAATAAGACAAACGGAATCCGCACCGCCGGAAAGACCGACGGCAACCGTTTTCACGTCATCTGTAATAAGTCCGTATTTTTTTACGGTGTTTTTTACTTTACATATCATTTCTGATTGTCTCCAGATTTGAGAACAAGGTATAGTCACCGTTCCAGGCAACCTTTACGGTTGTAGTAGGACCGTGTCTGTTTTTGGCAATGATGAACTCAGCTTCGTTCACGGCAGGCTTCTCCTCATAGGCGTCGCCGTCCTTTTCAGTAGCGTAGTATTCGTCTCTGTAAAGCATAATAACTATATCAGCATCCTGCTCGATTGAGCCCGATTCACGAAGGTCGGCAAGCTGAGGTCTGTGAGATTTTCCGCGACCCTCAGTTGAACGTGCAAGCTGAGCAAGAACAACAACGGGAATATTGAGGTCCTTTGCCATAAGCTTGAGGTTACGTGTGATTTCGGAAACCTCCTGCACACGGCTTTCAGCTCTTGAGCCGCTCTTCATAAGCTGAAGATAGTCTACAAATACCGCATCAACATCGCGGAGTCTTCTGATTCGCGACTTCATTTCGGATACGGTAAGGTTTGATGTATCGTCAAAATAAAGCTCACAGCCGCTTAAAAGACCTGTGGCTGTTGCAAGCTTTGCCCACTCATCGCTTGAAATGTTACCCGTTCTCATTTTTGTGCTTTCTACTCTTGCCTCTGTTGAAAGAACACGCTGAGCAAGCTGCTCCTTTGTCATTTCAAGAGAAAAGAACAGAACCTTTTTGTGACCCATCATCGCGGTGTTTCTTGCAAGGTTAAGTGCAAGACTGGTTTTACCCATCGCGGGACGGGCACCGATGATAAGAAGGTCTGAACGGTTGAGACCCGTAATAGCCTTATCTAGGTCAACGAAGCCCGTTGTAAAGCCCTTGTATTTATCCTTATCGGGAGAGCTGAGCTTCTGAAGCTTGTCATAAACCTCATTGACAATGATGTCACCGATTTTAGCGGGACCCTTTGTAACTCTGCCCTGACGGATATCATAAATCTTCTGCTCTGCCGATTCAAGAAGAATATCTGCCTGCTCCGAAGAGGTTGATGCTTCGTCAATGATTGACTTTGAAACATTGATAAGAGACCTTATGTAGAACTTCTCCCTGATAATCTTTGCATATGCTTCAACGTTTTCCGTTGAGGGCACAAGCTGAGAAAGCTGAAGAAGGTACTGCTTACCGTTTGCATCGTCATAGACCTTTTCGTTCTTAAGCTTCTCAAGAACAATAAGAGGGTCTATTTTACCGCCGAGAGCATCAATTTCCTGCATAATAGTGAAAATCGCCTTATGCTGAGGAAGATAGAAATACTCCGGCTTAACAAGGATAAGCACCTGTGTTATACATGAGGGGTCAATAAGCACCGAGCCGAGCACAGCCTGCTCAGCCTCGAGGGAGTAAGGCATATTCACATCGTCAAGCGGAGAAAATGTGTTTACTCTTTCCATTTCTTTCACTCCAAATTACGGGCTACGGATTTTCTCCGTATCCTCCGACTTATTCTCCTACGCTTACAAAAAGCTTTGCAGAAATTCCCTGATAAAGCTTTACTTCAAATTCAAAGGTGCCGAACTGCTTGATATCCTCAACGGCAATCTTGCGCTTGTCAACGTCAAGCTTGAATTCTTCCTTGAGCTTTTCTGCAATTTCCTTGCTTGTAACAGAACCGAAAAGCTTTCCGTTAGCACCTGCCTTAGCCTTGATTCTGATTGTCTTTCCCTGGATTTCGGCGGCTGCCTTTTTAGCGGCTGCGGTTTCGGTTTCAATCTTATATTTCTGAGCCTGCTCACGGTTTTTAAGCTCTGTCATGCTCTGTGCGTTTGCCTCTACTGCAAGTCCCTTGGGAAAAAGGAAGTTTCTTGCATATCCGTCAGATGTGTTTACAAGCTCGCCCTTTTTGCCGAGTCCCTTTACATCCTGCTTTAATACTACTTTCATTAGTCTGTACCTCCGTTAATTATATATCAGTTGTTTTCTATAAAATCATCAATAGCCTTCTGAAGCTGAAGCTGTGCTTCCTCAAGGCTTACATCCTGAAGCTGACAGGCTGACATTGTCTGATGTCCGCCGCCGCCCATTGCCTCCATTATAAGCTGAACATTCATTTCGCCGTAGCTTCTTGCTGAAATATTTACTCCGCTTCCGCTTGCATAAAGCACAAAGGAAGCCTTAACGCCTTCAATGTTGAGCATTTCATCAGCAGCCTGAGAGGTAATAAGGCGGATATTTTCGTCCTTCTCGTCAAAGAATGAAATCGCGCAGCCTCTGTACTCACTTGCTGAGTCAATAATCGTGTTACGCTTACGGAAAATTTCCATATCATTTGAGAAAAGCTTTTTTGTTTCAACGGTGTTTGCGCCTCTTGAGCGAAGATAAGCCGCCGCCTCAAAGGTCCTCACACCTGCTCTTATTATAAAGTTTCTCGTATCAAGCATAATACCCGCAAAAAGAGCAAGAGCGTCAAACTGATTGATTACCGGCTTTGCATCAACATACTGCACAAGCTCAGCGACCATTTCGCTTGCCGAGGATGAGTTCGGCATATGATAAAACATTACGGTGTTTTCAATAAAGCCGACACTCTTTCTGTGATGGTCAATGACCATCACCTTTTCGGTTTTTCCGATAAGCTCGGGCATTTCCGTTACATCCTGCTTATGGGTATCCACAACAACAAGCAAGGTGTTTTCACTGATAAGGCCAGATGCCTTATCAGGCTGAACAATAATCTCATTGCCGTAATGAGCCTCAAAGCGTTCTACAAGCGGTATTGCAAGAGAATTCTTTTTGTTAAGGACAATATTTGTTCTTTTACCGAAGTGACTTGCAATTGCATATACACCGACAGCACTTCCAAAGGAGTCAAAATCGGAAAAACGGTGACCCATAATGACAACATTTTCACTTTCACGGATTATTTCCGCAACAGTTTTTGCAATAAGTCTTGTTTTTGCCTTATTCTTCTTTTCGTGACCCGCAGATACACCGCCGTAGAATTTATACTGTACCTCGTGCTTAACGGCGACCTGGTCACCGCCGCGGCTCTGAGCCATATCAAGAGCCTGCTTTGCAGAGTTATGAGCCTCGGGCATTCTGTCATCCTTGCCGACGCCGATTGAAAGAGTGATATCGACAGGCTTGCCCTCGTAGGTGTATTCGCGCACTCTGTCAAGAATACTGAATTTGTCGGCAAGCATTCTCTGCAAGCCGCGCTCCTCAACAAAGACGAGCACACGGTCACTTGAATACTTGCGGCAAAGACCGCCGTAGGAGGAAACCCATTCTTCAATCATCTGCTCAACCGCACCGATTATCGCCGTGCATTCACTGTCCTTGAAATTCTGATAAATTTCATCGGCGTTATCAATTACGCAAAGCATAATCGACGGCTTTGAATCGTAATATTCTCTCTCGGTGAGTCTGAGCTTTGTCTCATCGAAGAAATAAAGCAGATATACATTTTCGTCAACGGCAAGTATTTCACTTGAATAAACAGAGAAATACTGATTACCGATTCTTACCCTGAAGCCCTTACCTATAAGAAGCTTTTCGATGCTTTCACGGTTGACGATTTCGCCTATGCTTTTCATTTTACTTTCGGGAGTAATATTGAAATACTCCCTGAAGCTGCCGTTAAACCAGATGAAGCTGCCGTCCTCTTCAATTACGCAACAGGGTACGGTGAGTTGCTGAAAAGCCTTTCCCTGGTCAAAATCAAGCTCACGGGAAACTGCTTCAATCTGAAAAAGAAGCCTTTCCCTTTTACGCTTGTAATAAATGAATTTTCCCAGAAGAGACGCTCCGATAAGCACAAAGGCAATTATACCGAGGTTTCTGTCCTTGAAAAGCAGAAGTACAGACAATACGAGTCCTGCTAAAGCAAAGGGCAGGGAAAAATCATAAATTTTCCATAACTTTTTCATTTTAAATCTCCATAAGGATGGGAAGAATCATAGGACTTCTCTTTGTCCTTTCGTACATAAGCCGTGAAACATCGTCACGTACTCTGCTTTTGATTGTTCCCCAGTCATTTATATTCCTGTCGAAGCAACGCATAATTGCCTCGTAAGCAGTCTTTTTGGCTTCGTCAATGAGCGCCTCATTTTCTTTTACGAACACAAAGCCTCTTGAAACAATATCGGGCCCCGAAACGAGCTCACCCGAGATACTGTCAACGGAAGCAACAACAATGATGATACCGTCCTCGGCAAGATGCTTTCTGTCCTTAAGCACAACAGAGCCTACATCGCCTACGCCATAGCCGTCAACAAACACCTTACCGGCAGGTACTGCACCGGCTTTTCTTATCTGATTTTCTGAAACCTCAAGAAGTATTCCGTTATCGGCAACCACAATGTTCTTTTCGGGTATACCGACTGACCTTGCAAGCTCAGCATGCTTGAGCAGATGCTTCTGCTCACCGTGAACGGGAACAAAGTACTTCGGCTTGACGATGCCGAGCATCAGCTTAAGCTCCTCACGGCAGGCGTGACCTGAAACGTGAACGTCATACATTTTTTCATAAACGACCTCGGCACCGAGCTTCATAAGCTCATTTACAACCCTGCTGACGGTTTTTTCATTACCGGGAATAGGTGTTGCCGAAATGATAACATAGTCATTAGGACCTACAAAAACCTTGCGGTGATCTGAAAATGCCATTCTTGTAAGAGCCGACATAGGCTCACCCTGACTGCCGGTTGTGATAAGCACAATCTCATGGTCGGAATATCTGTTGATCATATCAAGCTTGATGAGTATTCCGTCGGGCACCTTAAGATAGCCAAGCTCGGAAGCAACGGCAACAACGTTTTCAAGGCTTCTGCCCGAAAGAGCAACCTTACGTCCGAGCTCAGCAGCTACATTTATAATCTGCTGAACACGGTGGATGTTTGAAGCAAAGGTTGCAACAATGATGCGCCTTTTTTCAGCCTTTCTGAAAAGCAGCTCAAAGGAACCGCCGACCTTGCTTTCACTCTCGGTATAACCGTGTCTTTCAGCATTGGTCGAGTCAGCCATCATACAAAGAACGCCTTCCTTGCCGAGCTCTGCAAACCTTGCAAGGTCAATCATTCCGCCGTCAATGGGAGTTGTATCAATTTTAAAGTCGCCGGTGTGAACAACTGTGCCGCCCTCACACTTGATAGCAAAGCCTACGGCGTCGGGAATTGAATGGTTAACGTGAATGAATTCTACGTCAAACTCACCGATTTTTACGCTATCCCCTGCTTTAACTACATTGAGCTTTGTACTGCCTAAAAGTCCGTGCTCCTTGAGCTTTCCCTCAATAAGACCGTTTGTAAGCCGTGTACTGTAAACGGGAATATTGACCTTTTTAAGCAGGTAAGCAAGTGAGCCGATATGGTCCTCGTGACCGTGGGTAATACAGATGCCCCTGATTTTATCGGCGTTTCTTTCAAGATAAGTGAAGTCAGGAATTACAAGGTCGATACCGGGCATATCCTCATCAGGAAAAGCAAGACCGCTGTCGATAATAAGAATATCGTCCTTATACTGGAAAAGAGTAATATTCTTACCGACCTCGTTAAGTCCACCAAGAAAAGCAATTTTAATCGGCTGCGCATTGACCTTCTTTTTTGAGCTGCTCTTTTTCTTGCTCCTTTTTTCAGGCGCGGTATTATTCTTTTTCGCAGTCTTGGTCTGCTGCTTTGCACTCTTCGGCTGATTTTTTACTGCGTTATTCTTTTTATTCTGCACGTTACCCTTGGCCTTCTTCTTTTCGGCGGTAACAGCGGCAGTCTTCTTCTCGCCTTTAGCGGCATTGTTTTTATTCGTCACAGTTTTATTCTGCTTTTTTTTGACTGTCTTTGAGTTATTCTGTTTGTTTTCACTCATTTAATTACCATACACTCCTTTTCTGTTTATTTTTTTATATATCACGTACAATAATTATTTAAACGACATTTACCCATAATAATGGTATTATAGGATATAATACTATTTTTTAAAACTTATGTCAAGGAATAAGCCTTTAAAACCGAAAAAAACCTTTCTGCATAACGCCGACGGGCGGCGAACAACAGAAAGGTTTGTTTTTTAATCAAGAGGCTTCTCGTAAAGCTCACCGAGAAGGTGATTTTCGTGAGCCTTCATATTCTCCGTTTCGGGAAGAACATATTTACCAAGGTCAAGACGGCAAAGATAATGACCTGAAAAGCGGGCCGAAAGCGGCAGAAGCTCCATGTAACGGTCGCCGTACCACATTCTGAGGTATTTGTCATAGCCTACAGGTACCTTGAAGGTCATATTCTCATACTTCATATCAATAAAATCGCCGAACCATTCAGCAGGGAAGGCTCCTCTGTCAAGGTTAAGACCTACGCCGTCAATAAGATACTGCGCTTTTTTATCCTTATGGAAAAGAATAAGAGCAAGGTCAAGACAACGGTGATAGAGCTTGTAGGGAACAAGACGCATAAGCGGAAGCATAAGCTTTGAAGCGTTATAATGTATTCCCCTTCTTGCAATGTTAACCCAACGGATATTGATAAGACGGCGGAAGATTTTAACAAGCTTGATATGTGCCCTCTGCACCTTTTTACTGTTAGCCGTTTTGTCAAAAACCAGAACATCAATGAAGATACCGTTCTGGATATCGTCAAAGCGGTTTGAGAATTTTGTGTTGAAATAGGTATCCTTAAGTCTTACCTTATCAAAAATGTAATGGGACGTAGTTTCCTTCATATGAGACTGATAGCTCAGATGAGCCTTGAGTGACTCGGGACAAACCCTTCTGAACTTGTCATAATCGTCACGGAGCATACCGATATCGATATCGTCATCCCAGGGAATGAAGCCCTTATGTCTGACCGCGCCGAGAAGCGTTCCGCCTACAAGGAAATATGTGATATCATTTTCCTTACAGATACGGTCAATTTCAGCCATAATATCCATTTCAAGCTTCTTAATTCGCTCGAGCTTGCCTTGATAAACAGCAACGTAGAAATCTGCAAGATATTCGTCATCGGTCTTTGCAAGAGCAGTTCTGTACAGCGCCTCTTCAAGCGGAGTGATAATATCCCAACCGAGGTTTTTTATTTTGATGTTACCGAGGCAGTCGTAATCGTTTTCGGGAACTGTTCCGTCTGTATCGTTGACAAAGCTTACATCCGGATTCTTCATACGGAACTTGCTGTAAAGCATTGTTTTTACATCATGCAGAGTAAAGCGGTAATTAGCGGCGTTGTAGATATTGCCGATTTTACCCATATAGTCCGCAACAAATATACCCGTAAGAGCCTGTCTGATATAACAGCCCGTATGGTAGGTCTGGGCATCGGAGGTGCGGAAGGTGATTTTATTTTCATTCAAAAGCTCGTCAATTATTTCATCAAGCTTAAGATTTGACGTGCAGGGAACAAGTGGACCGAAAACATTGTCAAAGCGGATAACCTTGATAAAGTTCTTTTTACCCTTGAAGTGTCTTCGGCAGGCGTCCTCCATTCTGCCGAGAATTCTGCCCTGATAAAAATCGGAATCATACTCGGTAATTGCCTCAACCTCTCTTTCAGAAATAGCGGCTATACCGTTAGGAAAGGGATGAGCAAAATTGAAAATGGGAATGAAAATAAATCTGCCATTATTTTTCATTGCATAATCAAGCCACTTGTTAAGGCTTTCAAGCTTTGCCTCAACATAAGCCTCATCCTTGTACTCGGGGAGCTGAAGGTTTGCAACATAATAAAAGCGCTTGATACGCTTTGAATCTGTAACGGAAAGATATCCGTCAAAATCATCGACGATATTCAGACACTTTTTACTGCCGAATTCCGCCCTGATTTCATCGTAAAGCGCCTTGTTGCGGCATTCGCCGTCAAGAATAACATTGACAAGTCCGCCGTCCTTTGCGGTAAGAACAGACATATTAAAGCCGGCGATATAGGCTGAAAGTGCATTTTCATCACCGATAACATTGATTTCGTTACCGCAGTAAAAACGGGGATTATACATAGCCGTTTTCAGGTCTGCAGAAGCACATCTCAATTCATCAATAAAAAACTGATTCATAATTTATCAATCCTTTTTGTTCTGATTCCGTGTAATTATACTCTTCATCGGAATTTTTGTCAACTTTACCCCGCTAATTTTAACACTGTCATCCTTTTTGCACTAATTGACATTTATACACTACAGTTGACAAATTTCAAATAAAAGGTATAATATAATGGATAAAATATTTATATGAGGTGAGATATTATGACTTATGCAGTAATTGCCGCAGGCGGTATCGGAAGCAGAATGGGCAATATGGAAAAGCCCAAGCAGTACCTTAAAATCAAGGATAAGCCGATTATTGTCCACACGGTTGAAAAGTTCTATATTAACAACAACTTCAAAAAGGTTATCATCCTTTGCCCTGATCAGTGGGTCAGCTACACAAAGGAGGTTCTTGCAAAGCACCTTCCCAAAAACGACAAGGTAATCGTTCTCAAGGGCGGCAGCACAAGAAACGAGACCATTATGAACTCCATCAAATACATTGAAGAAACTGACGGACTTGATGACGATACAATCATTGTTACTCATGATGCTGTACGTCCCTTTGTTTCAGCAAGAATCATTGAGGAAAACATCGCCGCCGCACTTAAGTACGGTGCAACCGATACTGTTGTTCCCGCAACTGACACAATCGTTGAAAGCCAGAACGGCAGCACCATCAGCTCTATCCCCGACAGAAGCAAGCTTTATCAGGGACAGACTCCTCAGGCCTTCAAGGCAAAGACTCTCAAGGAGCTTTACTACAGCCTTACAGAGGAGGAGAAGGACATTCTTACCGATGCCTGCAAGATTTTCAGCATGAAGGGCTACGATGTTCATATGATTGAGGGCGAGGTACACAATATCAAAATCACCTATCCGTATGACCTTCGTGTTGCAAAGGCCTTGCTTGATGAAGAATTTGATGAGGTAAAATAAATGCTTAATACTGTTTACAGGTTGACTCAACCGAGAAAAATTGAAATTGAGTTTTCTGAAATCGATATTTTCAGCTCCGACGTTATCGTCCGCCCGAAATATCTTTCAATCTGCCACGCAGACCAGAGATACTTCCAGGGTCAGCGCGATGCAAAGGTACTCGCCCAGAAGCTTCCTATGGCACTTATTCACGAGGCTGTAGGTGAGGTCGTTCACGCTCCCGACGGCTCCTTCAGACCCGGAGACAAGGTTGTTATGATTCCCAACACCCCTACTGAAAACGACGATATCATTGCAGAAAACTACTTAAGGTCAAGCAAGTTCCGCGCAAGCGGCTTTGACGGCTTTATGCAGGAATATGTGCAGATGCCGTCCGACAGACTTGTTCTCCTCCCCGACGGAATCGACCCCGTTGTTGCCGCCTTTACTGAAATTGTTTCCGTAAGCGTTCACGCAATTTCACGCTTTGATAAAATTGCTCACGCAAGAAGAAATACAATCGGTATATGGGGTGACGGTATCCTCAGCTATATGACAAGCCTTTTTCTCAAAAAGCTTTATCCCGAAACGAAAATCTGTATTTTCGGTGTTGTTCCCAAGAAGCTTGCTGACTTCACCTTTGCTGACGAGACCTATCTGACAACACAGATTCCCGACGATCTGCGCGTTGACCACGCCTTTGAATGTGTCGGCGGTAACGGCTCACAGATTGCAATTAATCAGATTATCGACTATATCAATCCTGAGGGCGCTATCTCCATCCTTGGCGTAAGTGAGTATCCCGTACCTATCAATACAAGAATGGTGCTTGAAAAGGGACTTCGCATTTTCGGCTCAAGCCGAAGCGGCCGCGAGGACTTCCAGAAGACCGTTGATATGTATGCCGAGCATCCCGATATTGTAGAGCACCTTGCACGTATGGTAGGTCACGTAAGACCCGTCAGAAATATCAAGGATATAACCGAGGCCTTTGATTTTGATATTCAGAACACCTTCGGTAAAACGGTTATGAAGTGGGAAAAGTAAAAAAGTAAAAGTTCTTTTGGTTACTTTTCTTACAAGAAAAGTAACGCCCGACCGGCGAGGTCATAAAAACATAAAAATAAAAGCTACGGATTAAACCGTAGCTTTTATTTTTATGTTTTTATTTAAGAAAAGCATCCCAGTCATCAATACCGTTATCGTCATAAAGTATATCGGCTACAAGCTTATCAAGAGCAACGGGATTTCCGTGGAAATCCTTAAGCTTCACAAGCTTACCTATCCTTTTTGCAAAGGGTACAAATGCCTTATACTGCGGTGTTTCGGGTGATAAGGTCTCTCTGCCGCTGTACATATTGAGAATGGCCTGACAAAGGAACTCAATAATGCTGTCGTTTGCAATTTCAGGTGCAACATATTTACCGCAGCCCACAAGCATACAAAGCTTTTTAAATGTGAGTCTGTTAGCAAACTTACCGAGCCTCTGCACAACGGGCTGAAGCTTACGGAGCTTCTCCCCTTCTCCGCTGAAGCCCTGAGAAAGAACAATGAACTTTTCGTAGTCATTCTCAATGGAGTCAAATACACTCTTTATCATATAAGTGAAATGCTCCTTCGCATATTCAAGAACATCCATACCGCCAAGGTCAGCGTCGATTTCCTTAACCTGTACGGTTTTTACATCCATTCCCTCGTCGGAAAACTCAGCCTTACGGTAAGCAAGAGGATAGCCGGTAAGAGCAGCAGTATTTATCTGATAAAGTCTGTTGCCCTTTTCAGTTTCAATGTAATCAATATCGTGAATATGGGTGTGGCCTACAAAAACATATCTGATGCCAAGGTCAGCAAGATAAGGCGTTGTGAATTCATAACCGCCGAGCATTGCCTTGTGTGAGAATAAAGGATAAACCGGAGAAGGCTCAACAACAGGATGGTGTGTCATTGCGAAAATTTCACAGCCTGCTTTTTTTGCATCTTCAACCTGCTCCTTTATCCATTCGAGCAAGTCATTATAATAACCGCAGAATTCGTCAAAATCGCCGTCATCGTTAAGAGCAAGCATTCTCACATCATCGGAGAGCTGAACACAGTAGGAGTAAGAGTTTTCGTGCTCTGCAATTGCCTCACCGTAGCCGAAATCGTTATAAAGCTTTCGAAGCTCTGCTCTTGTGTACTTGGGAAGCTCGGTTTCACCTTCCTCGTCGGTGTACTTCCTCGCGTGCATATAAAAATCGTGAGTAGCAAAGGTAGTGAAAACCCGCTTGCCGTTGTCCTTAAGCTTCTGTAATTTTTCGACGAGGGCATCATGGCTCTGTTGTTCACCGTCGAAGGTAAGGTCACCTGAAATCAGCACGATATCTGTTTCCTTATCCTCACAAAGGCTTTTGAAAGCGGCATCTACTATCGCTCCGCTTTCAGCCATGCATTTCTGATCAACGTCACACTTAAACTTGTAAGCTACGCCGCTTGAGCCGATTCTTTCATTAGCATAGTAATGAAGGTCGGTCAGATGGTAAAACTTTAAATTTTTCATATTTCACCTCAAAAATCAGCACAGCATAGGGAGGTTACTCCCCTACGCTGTGCAATTATTTAATTAAAGACCTGTCTTCTCTCTGATATAGCTTCTTGCAAGAACTGCATATTCATAGGGATTAGCAATTGCGGGATCCTGCTCAGCCTCAACAACAACCCATCCCTCGTAGCCTGCTTCATCAAGAATGTCAAAAACGGGAGTGAAGTCAAAATCGCCGTCACCGGGAACAGTAAATGAACCGGCACGTACTGAATCAAGGAATGAGTAGCCCTTTTCCTTTGCATCTTCAATTACGCTCTTGCGGATGCTCTTGAGATGAACGTGCTTTGTTCTGTGAACATACTTCTTAAGTACGCCGAGCACATCCTCACCGCTGAATGAAAGGTGACCTGTATCGAAAAGGAGATATACAAGATCGGGATCAGTAATTTCCATAAGCTTGTCAATTTCAGCCTCTGTCTGAACACCTGTACCCATATGATGGTGAACGGTGAAGTACATGCCCTTTTCCTTTGCAAGACGGCCCATTTCGTTGAAGCCCTTTGCAATAAGCTCCCACTGTTCATCAGTGTAAACGGGCTTCTCACCGAAGATGCTTACATCCTTACCCTGAATGCTGTTGCCCTGCTCAGAAGCACCGATAACCTTTGCACCGAGAGCATGAAGGAAATCTCTGTGCTTAATGAAGGCTTCGATTGTTGCCTCGTAGCCCTCTGAAAGAAGGAGTGAGGAGAACCAGGCGTTACAGATTCTCATACCTCTTACGTCAAGCTTATGCTTGAGAGTTTCAACATCCTTAGGATATTTATTGCCGATTTCACTGCCTGTGAAGCCTGCAAGTGCCATTTCGCTTACGCACTGCTCAAAGGTGTTTTCTGCACCTAAATCGGGGAGGTCATCATTTGTCCATGCGATGGGAGCACAGGCAAGGAATACTTTTTCTTTGTTAAGCATTTTAATTTCTCCTTTAGTTAAAATTTAATAAAGTCTTGCTTTCGCAATGTTTGCTTTCATATCCTCATAGCATGCCTTTACGGTTTCACTTTCGGAAACCTCGGCAACGCCTACGCGCCACCATGAGTCATAACCGTCAGTCATTGATTTATGACCGACCTTGATATCAAAGAAGGTGGGAATTGTCTGCTTTTTGCTATCCTCGAGAGCAGCATAAAGCTCCTCCTCAGTAAATACGCGATATGCCTTGCAGCCGTAGCCTTCAGCAATTTTAGCGTAATCGGTCATAATAACCTCACCGTCAAGAAGTCCGCTTTCATCGTTTCTTCTTGTGAAGCGTGTGCCGAAGGTATCTGTACCCTGATTGTTCTGGAGGTTTTCAATGCAGCCCCAGCCGCTGTTATCAAAGAGCATAATGTTTACCTTTTTATTTTCCTGAACGGCGGTATAAAGCTCACTGTGAAGCATAAGGAAGCTGCCGTCACCAACCATTGAGTAAACCTCTCTTTCGGGACAAGCCATCTTAGCACCGAGAGCGCCGCAGATTTCATAGCCCATACAGGAGAAGCCGTATTCAAGGTGATAGGTATAAGGAGCCTTTGACTTCCAGATTCTCTGTAAGCAGCCGGGAAGTGAGCCTGATGAGCCGAGAACGATTGAATCGTCAGCAACTACCTCGTTGATAATACCGAGGGCTCTCTTCTGTGAAAGAACGCCGTCAAGCTTTTCATTGTGACAACGGTCAATTTCAGCAACATAGTCTGCCTTGAACCTGTTGAGCTCCTCGCCCCAGGCTGATTTATAGCCGTCAAGCTTTGCCGTGATTGCATCACAGGCAGCCTTTGCATCAGCGATTACTGCGATGGAATCCATCTTGAAGGCATCGAATGAGCATACATTGATGGAGAGCATTTTGACATTGGGATTATGGAAGCCCCACTTTGAGCAGGTTGTAAAGTCGGTAAGTCTTGTACCTACGGCAATTACAAGGTCTGCTTTTTTGGAAACGGCATTTGCAGCAGGACCGCCCGTTACACCGCAGCCACCCATATTGAGAGGATGAGCAAAGGGAACCTGACCCTTACCTGCCTGAGTTTCGCCGATGGGGATATTGTACTTTTCAGCCATAGTAAGAACTGATTCGTAGCTGTTTGAATATGTAACACCGCCGCCTACGATAATCATAGGATTCTTTGCATTTCTGATAAGCTCACAAGCGGCATCAATTTCTCTTTCGGAGGGTACGCGTCTGTCAATGTACCATACTCTCTTCTGAAGGAAATAATCGGGATAGTCAAAGGCTTCAGCTTCAACATCCTGAGGCATTGCGATACATACCGCACCGGTGTCAGCGGGGTCTGTAAGAACGCGCATTGCATTGATGCAAGCCGTCATAAGCTGCTCGGGACGGTTGATTCTGTCCCAGTATTTGCAAACTGCCTTGAAGGCATCGTTAGCGGTGATTGCACAACTGTCATACTGCTCAATCTGCTGAAGAACGGGGTCGGGCTGACGGCAGGCAAAGGTATCACCGGGAAGCACGAGAAGAGGAATTCTGTTTGCAGTTGCAGTTCCGCAGGCAGTAACCATATTGAGTGCACCGGGACCGATTGAGGATACACAGGGAATAATCTTTCTTCTGTTCATCTGCTTTGCAAAAGCAATTGCAGCATGAGCCATGCCCTGCTCATTGTGACCCTGATAATATGTAAGGCCGTGACCGCCCTGCTCAAGAGCCTGACCGACACCGACAACGCATCCGTGACCGAAAATACCGAAAATACCGTCTACGAACTTGGTTTCCTTACCGTCAAAGGAAACGTACTGATTGTCAAGGAATTTTACAAGAGCCTGAGCCATTGTAAGCTTCATTGTATATCATCCTTTCTGAATTTATAACTTTATCTAATCACTGAAAAAGCCGCAATCCTCAGACTGCGGTTTTTTCTTTTTTATTTAGCCGATTTCTGAAATCTTTACTGCTCTGCCCTCTGCAACTGACTTTTTAGCTGCAAGAGCAACAAGGATTGAATTAAGACCGTCAAGACCTGTTGTGGGTGTAGGCTTGTCGTTCTGAACTGCATCAACGAACTGAATCATTTCATCACGGAAGGACTGCATATATCTCTCAAGGAAGAAGTAGAGAGGCTTATCGGTTGTAACACCGTCAGCGTTCATAACAGTAACATTGGTGGGAGTGTCATTTGCTGCCATAGCTGCGCCGAGTGAGCCGAATACCTCGATTCTCTGGTCATAGCCGTAAGCTGCACGGCGGCTGTTATCGATTACACCGAGAGCGCCGTTTTCAAACTTAAGATTGATGATAGCGGTGTCAACGTCACCTGCTTCGCCGATTGCGGGGTCAACAAGGCATGTAGCGTTTACATATACCTCTGTTACGTCGCAGCCTGCAAGGAAGCGTGCCATATCAAAATCGTGAATTGTCATATCAAGGAACATACCGCCTGATACTGCAGCGTATTCTGCTGACGGAGGAGCCGGGTCACGTGATGTGATTTTGATAAGCTCAAGGTCACCAACCTTACCCTCGTTGATAAGTGAACGAACGTGAGCGAAGTTATGGTCAAAGCGTCTGTTGAAGCCTACCTGAAGCTTAACGCCTGCCTTTTCAACTGCAGCGATAACTGCCTTTACCTTTTCAGGAGTAAGGTCAACGGGCTTTTCGCAGAAAACGTGCTTACCTGCTTCTGCTGCCTCGATTGAAATATCAGCGTGTGTATCTGTTGATGAGCAAACGAGAACTGCGTCGATATCCTTATCGGCAAGCATCTCCTTATAGTCTGCATATACCTTTTCAATACCGTACTTATCTGCAAGCTCCTGCAGACCGTCCTTAAAAACGTCTGTGATACCAAGCACCTTTGCACCGGGTACGTTATAGGTGATTGACTGCATGTGTACCTTACCGATACGACCCGCACCGATAATACCAATGTTTAACTGTTTCATCAGGAATTCCTCCAAAATTAAAAATTACCGTACGGCATAAAGCCACACTATTCATTACACAGTATAACACAATGACCAACCATATTCAAGAGAAATGTGGTTGGTCATTTTTACGAATATTAAGTTAAAATATTGTACAATTTAGCAAATTACAGAATAGGCTTAATGTAAAACGCGAATTCAAGCTCATCCTCAAGAACAACTCTGTACTGTGAAAGAGCATTGGGTCCGCAGCTGTTTGAGCCTGTACCGCGGAGATAACCGTCAAGGTTGAGGCTTGTTACCTCACCGTGAACCAGATCCTCAATATGCTCAGCCTTGCCTATGCACTCCTCTGTGTAATCGTGCACACCGAAGGAGAAGAAATTCTTGCAGGCAGAAATCTCAACACCCTTGCCGTCATCATCGGTAAGAGTAAGCCATCGGGTTCTGCCGTGGTTGCCGTTATCCTGAGGCTTGATATAGTCCTCGTCCATTTCCCCTACCTTGCCCTCATAAATACCAAGTGTGCTCTGTGCATCAAAGTCGCAAAGGTTCTCCTTTTCACCGAGACCGTAGTATTTTACATTTTTAAGTGACGGACTAAGCTCAACATTTACACCGAAACGGGGAAGCTCGTAATTTACGGGATCAAGCTTTTTCTTCTCTATCTCGCACTTTACCTTCATTGTACCGTCAGGATAAATTTTGTACTTACATTCAAACTCAAAGCTCTTTTTACCCTTAAGATAAAGCCAGCCTTCACTTTCAATTTCGATTTCGTCATCATCTTCAAACGAAACAAGCTTACCCTTGTATTCAACCTTATCATAGCCGATGTTTTTCCAGCCCTTAACGATATTTCTGTCATTATCAAGGAAGGCTCTGTAAAGCTGAGGTACAAGCCCTCTGTTATTTGAAAGAAGCTCCTTGCCGTCAACAATACAACTTACAAGCATACCTGTCTTTATATCAAAGCGATAACTTCCCTTTTCGAAGGATACAGCAATACCCTCAGTCTTATCCATCTTAACTGAAAGCTTACCGTCACCGATTTCGGGCTTTTCAACAACCTCGGAAAGTGCGTGCTGCTCCTTAGCAACAACATTGCCTTCCTTATCACGGTAAATGAAATTGATGTGGCAATCAGCATTACCGGGAAGAGTCTTATGTGCAAGGACAAGAGTCTTTAAAGCACCGGGTTCAATATCAAGAGCGATTTTCTTGCTTTCAATACAGACGCCCTTTGAAAGAAGCTCATATGTAACTTCATACTCATTTGCATTTGTAAAAAGATTGGTATTGCGGAAGCAGTAAAGATTTTCGCTTATCTTAGTGCTTCTTATAGGTCTGTAGACCTCTTTCATTTCAAAAGCGCCCGTATGAGGTCTTCTGTCGGGATAGAAAAGTCCGTCAACACAGAAGTTTCCGTCGTGGTATGCCTCGCCGTGGTCACCGCCGTAGGTGTACTTATACTTTGCATTTTCATCGTAAACGCTGTGGTCTGCCCATTCCCAGATACAACCGCCCGTAAGATTTTCGTGAGCGTAAATAATCTGCCAGTAATCCTCGAGTGAGCCGGGGCCTACGCCCATTGCATGACAGTATTCGCAAAGGAAATAAGGCTTATTTCTGTATCTCTTTGTAAGCTTATGCTCACCTATTCTCTTTAAAAGTGCGGGAATCTGATACATTTCCGAAATAACGTCATAAGAGCCTCTGGGTGTTCTTATAACTGCCTCATAATGCACGGGGATATCTGAAAGAGACTTAAGCATATCGTAGCAGGCATCCTGATTTTTCCAGCCGCCCGATTCGTTACCGAGACTCCACATTGTAATTGAAGCATGGTTTTTGTCACGGTGATAAAGACGGAGCACCCTATCCATCATAGGTGCACGCCACTGCTTACCGTTACTGATAATATTGGGCTTACCGGTAAACCGAAGCTTTTCATTGAACTGTGTACCGTGAGTTTCAATATCAGCCTCATCAATTACATAAAGACCGTATTCATCGCAAAGGTCAATGAAAATAGGATCGGGAGGATAGTGTGATGTTCTTACTGCATTGCAGTTGAACTCCTTCATAAGAAGTATATCCTTAAGAAGCTCGTCGGCGGTCATCACATAGCCGTTGATGTGATGTGTATCGTGATGATTTACACCCTTGAACTTAATAAGCTTACCGTTGAAAAGGAATCTTTCGCCCTTGATTTCAACTGTCTTAAAGCCGATTTTACTTCTTGTAACCTGAATATCGCCCTCGGCATCTGAAAGTGAAAGATAAAGCGTATAAAGCTCGGGCTTTTCAGCGTTCCACTCAACTGCAGCAATAGGAGCAAGTGCAAGTGTAACCTTTGATGCAGCTGCAGCCTCCACTTTACCCACAACCTTACCGTTGCGAAGAAGCTCAAGACAGATTTTTTTACCGTCAAGCTCTGCACCTTTAAGGTCGCAGTCAACGGAAAGGATATAGCCCTCGTCAACCTTTTCGGTGTTTACCTGATAGTCATATATGTACTGGGCGGGATTTTCAGTAATGTACACGTCACGGAAGACGCCCTTTTCGCGGAACATATCCTGACACTCAAGATAAGTACCGTTACACCACTGTGTTACAATTG
Source organism: Acutalibacteraceae bacterium (assembly GCA_045658745.1). Taxonomy (GTDB): domain Bacteria; phylum Bacillota; class Clostridia; order Oscillospirales; family Acutalibacteraceae; genus UBA6857. Next base: position 19,435 of record JAZOVO010000102.1, read on the forward strand.
CAAGAAGCTCGTTTTCACCCTCGGCTACAAAATCCTTCAGACAGAATTCTGCGCTGTTGTGACTGCCCTCACTATAGCCCACATACTTACCGTTGACATAAAGAGTAAGGCTTGAGCAGACTCCGAGGAAGGTTATAATCGGATTCACACAATCCTTTGAAATTGTAAATTTCTTTCTGTAAATACCCACATTCATTTCCTCGGGCACAACAGGAAGTGTCATCGGATGCTCATAGCGGGTGTTGATATACTTTGGACTTGCATAGCCTGTTCTCTGCCACGTTGAAGGAACGTTGATTTTGTCGAAGGCAAAATTATCTGTATCAATTTCTGCGGGAAGCTGTGAAAGCTTTTCCATAAAACAGAAATCCCATTGTCCTGAAATAACCTTAACTGTGTCACTCTTGTATCTGTTAGTAAGAGCATCGGTTTTTGCAAGCTTCTTTTTGCTCTTATAGGGAATAAAATAACTTCTCGGGGAAAGCTTGTTTTCTTCGAATACCTCAATATTGTTGATATTGAGCTTTTTAATACTGTACTTCATATTAAACCTCCGAAATTCAGTTTTTAAAATTCTACCACATAATTACAATTATTTCAATTACTAAAAAATAAATAAATTGCCAATACTTTTAACGCAATGAATATTTGTGGAGGTTATCACTTGTATTACAACAAGGTCGAAATCTGCGGCATTGACACAACAAAGCTGACGGTAATGAAGGAGAAAGAAAAAATTGAGCTTTTAAAAAAAGCCCGCGACGGCAACAAGGAAGCAAGAGAAAAACTGATAAACGGGAATCTCAGGCTGGTGCTTTCCGTAATACAGAGGTTCAACTCTCGTGGTGAAAACAGCGATGACCTTTTTCAGGTCGGGTGCATAGGACTTATAAAGGCAATTGACAACTTTGACATAAATCAGAATGTACGTTTTTCAACCTACGCCGTTCCGATGATAATCGGCGAAATACGGCGTTATCTCAGGGACTATAATCCCGTAAGGGTAAGCCGTTCAATACGTGACACCGCATATAAGGCAATGCAGATTAAGGAGCGGATAATGAACGAAACCCAACGGGAGCCCACAGCGGAGGAAATTGCAAAGGAAATGGGTGTTAAGCGTGAAAGCGTTGTACTTGCCCTTGAAGCAATTGTTGACCCCGTTTCACTTTACGAGCCCGTATATTATGATGCAGGCGATGAAATATACGTAATGGACCAGATTGGCGACAATAACAGCGACATTAACTGGATTGACGAAATACTTCTGAAGAAATCCTTACGCGAGCTCCCTGAAAGAGAAAAGAATATTCTTGCCCTGCGGTTTATGAGAGGTATGACACAGACAGAGGTCGCAAAGGAAATAGGAATTTCTCAGGCTCAGGTATCCCGCCTTGAAAAGGGTGCTCTTGACAGAATAAAGAGCCACCACAAAATCACATTTTAAAAAGGACAACCCGTATTGCAGTTCAATACGGGTTGTGTGTCAATCAGAAAAGTATCGGCTTACCGAAGGCAAACTCAACAGGCTTTATATAGGTAAGTCTCGGAGAGGCGTTAAAGTCACGGTCGGGCACGCCGTGGTAAACCATATAGATTTCACCGTTTTCACGGTAAAGGAAGCTGCAATGTCCTGCATGGTAAATGCTTTGTGCAATATTATGATATGATACTCTCACAGGACTCTTGCGCCAGGAGGACTTATCTGCAACATCGCCGCCCTTGTATGTCAGCATACCCATACAGTATCCGCCCGAGCTGTAGCCGCTTGCGGAATAAACAATATACATATCATCGTCGTGATAAAGCACGGCGGGACCTTCATTTACCCACCAGCCCTTCTTTTCCCAATAGTGCTCAGGTCTTGAAAGCTGTACCGCTTCGGAATCCTTTTTGAGTGTATAGGGATTTTCCATTTCACAGATATAAAGGCTCTGAAGAGCAACATCCACATAAGCAGAGCAAAGGTAATAAAGCTTACCGTCCTTCTGAAGGTATGTGCCGTCAATATTGTTAAGACCCGCAGGAGCAATAATACCCTTGAAGGTATAGTCGCCGAAAATATCCTCGGTGTTGCTTTCAAGAACAAAGCTGTAGCGGTAATAGTCGTTGTTTTCCGTATATTTCTTCGCCTCGGGCATTGCACCCTTTTCAACAGAATTTTTATCGAAAAGAGCCGCCGCAATTATATACCATCTGTCACCTATTTTATGAATTTCGGGAGCCCATATATCACCGACAGTACCGCACTCCCCTGCCCAGAAGACTGTTTTCTTTTCACTTACATCAATTTTATCGAAGCTTTCGGTTTTGAGTATATCAACACCGCCGCCCGTTGTATAGGTGTAATAGCAGCCGTCCTCGGTTTCAACAATAAACGGGTCGCCGCCGTTGTAATTGTCAATGGGCTCACTGTAAGGCGTTTGCACAAAGCCAACGAGTGTAAAAAATGCAAGAATAAATGTAGTTACTGATTTTATAAAGTTCTGCATAATGCTTCCTCCAATTATTTTTCTGATATAACATTAACACAAGTAAGATTATTTTTCAATAGAATTATGTATTAAGAATTATTTATTTGACTTTTTACGCTCTGATATTATATTATTAAAGCATAAACAGAAAAGGAGAAAACATTATGACAAAAAAAGAAAATCTCTTTGACTCAAGGGTTATCCCATCGTTTTTGCTCATACTTACGGTAATCGGCGCAATTTTATTCAGAGCCTCACGTTCAAACTGGGTATTCATAGGAACAACCGTAGGCTTTAACGCCCTGCCTGTAACGCTTTTAGGCCTTATGTCGGTCTGTGCTGCCTTACTCGGAATTTATCTCAGGCTTAAGCTTAGCGGCAACAGCTTTTGTCAGAAAAAATTCTGCAGAACTGTGTTTGCAATTACAGCCGCACTTTCCTGCATTCTGATTATCTTCTCATTCATCTATGCAATCGGTCTTGCCGTCAGCGAAAGCGGAGAAGTATTTCTTTTGGATATTCAGAAAACGTTAAGAGAGGGAGCGTTACTCATTACAATTCCTTTTTTTGCACTGTTTTATCCCCTTCTTTCCGCAAAGGCAAGAAGAATTATTGCACGGATTTCCGTTATTGCAGTTCTGATTTTCGGTATAAACGCTTTCTATCCGTTATCACCATACAAAATAACCTCAACTCCTATGGTAATCGATAACGGTGAAGAGTACAGCATTGTTTTTTCAACAAACGATTACGGAACTGCCTGGGCTGAATACACATATGAGGGCAAGGAATACAAGGTTTTTGACAACACAGGCGGCAGACTCAACAGCGATAAAAAAATTCACAGCATTTCCGTACCCTATGAGCATCTGCACAACAATTCGTATAAGGTAGGCTCAACAAGAGTTATCGAAGAATTCAGCTACGGAAGCAGAACAGGAAAAACCGTAAGCTCAGATGAATATGATTTCACATATAATGACAGCGCCACTCAGACATGGCTTGTTATATCCGACTGGCACACTCTTCTCGATAAAGCTTATAAAGCTATTGACAACCTTGAGAGCAGTTATGATGCCGTTATACTCCTTGGCGACGCTTCTCCCGGCGTTGACTTTGAAGAGCAAGTTATTACAAACACCGTTCAGTTCGGCGGCAAGGTTTCAGGCGGAACAAAGCCCGTGCTTTACGTAAGAGGCAACCACGAAACAAGAGGCGCATATGCAAAGGATTTGCCCGTTGCGCTCGGAATTGAGCAGTTCTACTATAATGCCGACCTCGGCCCCTACTCCTTTGTTGTGCTTGACAGCGGTGAGGATAAGGACGATTCTCACATTGAATACGGCGGTATGACCGACTATAACACCTACAGAGCCGATATGATTGAGTGGCTCAAGGGAGTTAAAGTGAAGAACGACAAGGTAATCGCGCTTTCTCATTGCTGGGAAATCAGCTCCGTTGAGGAAGAACTTTCATATGCGGGCTGGGCGGAGCTCGAAAGACTCGGCACAAGGCTTCTGCTTTCGGGTCACGAGCACAAGTGCCGTTTCCTCGGAGAAAATGAAGGCAAGGAAAAGGAGCTTAAGGAAAAGTATCCCGATATCATCGGCTACATTGACGGCGGTAAAATTGATGACGGCTATGTAGCCTCCCTGCTCACACTTAATGAAAACGGCTTTGAAATCAAAGCGGTCAACAACAACAGTGAGCAAGTCGCCAACGAGAAATTTGAATGGTAAATTTTAAAACATAATCGGCACAGGTTGCGTAAACCTGTGCCGTAATTTTATGTATTCTTTTGCTTTGAAAAATATTTTTTCATATAAAGAAGGAGCAAGAAACCTAAAAGCGGGAAAGCCGCAGCAGCAAGCATACCGACCTTCATACCCATCTGCTCACCGCTTATATTCATTGCTGCCGCCCTTTCAATCCAAAAAGCACTCTGAGAAACCTTATCGGTAATGATTCCCATCAGCTGAGGTGAAAGCGAAGCACCGAGGTCACCGCCCGCCGCAAGCAAGGCGTAAACGCCAACACCACAGGAAATGAATTTTTCGTTGGTATAAACAATTGTACCCGGCCAGAGCATCGAGGTAAAGAAGCCCGTAAGCACACAGACAACAAGTCCGATTATGCTGTTACCCGTAAGTGCCGCCGCAACATAGCAGAGTGCCGAAAGACCCATACCACCGAGCAGAATCGGGTAAATGCTTTTGCCCTTCATTGAATAAAGCGTTCTTCCGAAACCGAGAGCAAAGGCAAAAAGAGCCATACCGAAAACGTCACCGTAGACCTTGGAAATTCCGAGAGCCTTTTCAGCAAAGCCTGATATCCATTGGGTCATTGTCATCTCTGCCGCTCCGCCGAAGAAAATGCACAGAGTGCAAAGCATAATTCCGAATCGGTTGTTTTTCCTTCCGCCCTCTGACTCGCCGCCAAGATTTATATCGGGTATCTCCGCTTTTAAAAAGAGAAGCAATGACACAAAAGGCACTATACTCCATAAAAGAGCAAGATACATCCAGTTATGACTGCCCACAAGCTTGATGAATAACGTGCTTACGATAACCACTACCACCGTTCCCCAGGCGTAAGCGGAATGAAGCTTACTCATCTCCCTTTCGGGGTTTTCCGAGGGAATTGCCGCAATCACGGGGCTTGTAAGCACCTCACCGAGACCCGCACCGAGAGAGAAAACGAAGGTACCTGCAACAAGCGCCGCATAGGTAAACTCAGGCAAGGCCATCGGCACAAGGGTATAAATCATAAAGCCGAGAAGCACGACCGCCGGAATGGATTTTACTGTTTTTTCAAGATTGAAGTGCTTTGAGAAAAACGTGAACACAAGGTCAATCATAAGCTGTGTGCAGAAATTTACAAGCACGAGAAAGCCGAGCTGTGAAAAAGAAATTCCGTAAATTTCATGAAACGGCACAAAAAGAAGTGCAGATAAATTTGTTGCCGCCGACATAGAAAAGCCTACGGAATAACAGGCAAGACGGGTCTTTTTATACTTTTTTGCAAGGTCAGTCATTTTTCACTTCTCCTTCAGATTTATCTGCAAGATTCTTCATAGCCTTTTTAAACTGAACCGAAAACAGTACCGCGGTAAAGGAAACGGCAATAAAATCGGCAACAGGCTCTGCAAGGTACACACCCATCGTTTTATTTTCAACAAAGTTAGGCACAATGTAAATAAGCGGTAAAAGGAGCACAAATTTTCGCACTACGGCAACAGCAATTGAGCTTACCGCATTACCGATTGAAACAAATGTCATCTGACAAGCCGTCTGTATACCGAAAATACAAAGCACGGCACAGTAAATTCTGAGCGCAGGCGCAGTAAATTCCACAAGAGCGGCATCTGAAGAGAAAATTCCAGCAAAGCCTGACGGGAAAAGCATAATTACCGCCCAGAGAATAAAGGAATATATAAGACATACCTTCAAAAGAAGGCCGAAGGTCTTTTTCACTCTTTCTGCATTTCCTGCACCGAAATTATATCCCATTATAGGCTGTGCACCCTGAGCAATCCCCATCATCGGAAGCATTGCAAACTGCATAACACTTGTAAGTATGGTCATTGCACCGACGGCAATATCACCGCCGTAGCTAAGGAGTGATGAATTGAAGCAGACTGAAATCACACTCTCACTGCTTTGCATAACAAAGCTTGCAAAACCGAGTGCAACACAAGGAAGCACAAGCCTGAAATCAATAACCAGGTTTTCTTTTTTTATTTTGAGAGTACTTTTTTTGCCTCTTAAAAACAAGAGCACCCACGCACAGGAAACTGCCTGAGAAATTACTGTTGCAATTGCCGCACCCTTTACGCCCATATCAAAAACAAAAATGAAAATAGGGTCAAGGATTATATTGCAGAAAGCACCTAAAAGCACTGTAACCATCCCCTGCTTAGCGAAGCCCTGGGCAGTTATAAAAGCTCCCATACCGAGGGTAAGCTGAACAAAAACAGTACCTATGGCGTAAATATTCAGATAATCCGTTGCATAGGAAACGGTGTTTTCACTTGCTCCGAAAGCAAGAAGAATCTCTTTGCCCCACATAAGAAGCACAAAGGTAAGAAGAGCTGAAATAATAAGCTGTAAGGTAAAACAACCGCCGAGAATTTTTTCGGCACTCTTTTTATCACCCTTGCCCATAAAAATTGAGCTTCTCGGAGCACCGCCGGTGCCGACAAGAGCGGCAAATGCGGAAACAATCATAATAATAGGCATACACACACCGACGCCCGTAAGCGCGAGACTTCCTTCTTCGGGAATATGGCCTATATAAATTCGGTCAACTATATTGTAAAGCATATTTACAATCTGCGCTATTACCGTAGGTATTGCAAGCTTTAAAAGAAGCTTGCCAATAGGCTCTTTTGCTAAAAATTCTTTGTTGTCGTTCATTTTATCACCTTGATTTATTTTTTATTCCCAGTAATCAACCTTGTAAGGCAGATTTATGTTTTTCACTTTAAAAACAGGGTTTTCACCCCTTGCCTTCTGGCTTTCGTAATCCTTCAATGCTCTGAAGGCATATTTACTTAAAAATGCTATAACAGGAACGTTGATTATAATCATAAGTCCCATTGTTATATCTGCAATGTTCCACAACACATCGGCGCTCAACACCGCACCGATAAAAGTGAGGGTTGACTGGAAAATCCGCATTATAACAGAGAGCCTTCTGCTCATTTCACGGTTGATTATATACACCACGCACAAATCAACATAATACATATTTCCGATAAGGGTTGTAAAGGCGAAGAGCACCATTGCAACGGTGATAATTACGGGACCGATGCTTCCGAGAGTAGCCTCAACGGAAAGCTGAACATATCTCGCACCCGAAATTTCTGCTGACGGCTCAACACCGGAGCACATACACATAAAAGCTGTTGCCGAGCAGATAAGCAGCGTATCAATTGAAACGGAAAGCACCTGGACAAGACCCTGCTTGACGGGATGAGTAACCTTTGCCGCTGCAGAAGCGTTAGGTGCAGAGCCCACACCCGCCTCGTTGCTGAGAAGTCCCCTTTTTATACCGTACATTACACAAGAGCCCGAAAAGCCGCCGAAAATAGCACTTATATCAAAGGCTTCGGTAAAAACCGTTCTGAATACAGCGGGAAGCATATTGAAGTTGAGCACTACCACCACAAAAGCTGACAGAATATATATAACGCCCATAAAGGGAACAAGCACCGAGGTAATGCGGACTATTCCCTTTCCCCCGCCCAGAAGACAAAATCCGACAAGAGCCGCAGTAATAAGCCCTATTATAAACGGTGAGGTCTGCACATTGTAAAAGCTGTACTGTGAAAAGGTTGACTGCAGATTATATGAGGTCAGCATATTGAAGCCGACACCGTAGGTCATTATAAGCAGTATTGAAAATATTATTGCGGCAGGTCTGCTTTTAAGCGCCGCTTCAATATAATAAGCGGGTCCGCCAAAGCTTCCGTCCTTACCCTTTTTCTTAAAAATCTGAGCAAGTGTGCTTTCAACAAAGGCAAGTGCACTGCCGACAATTGCCACAACCCACATCCAGAAAACCGAGCCGAAGCCGCCTATACATAATGCAGTAGAAACACCGATAATGTTACCCGTACCTACTCTTGAAGCAGTTGAAAGCATCAGTGCCTGAAAGGATGAAACGCTGCTTTTATCGTCAGGCTTTTCCGTTACCGCTCTTATCTGCTCACCGAAAAGACGGAACTGCACAAAACGGGTTCTGAAGGAAAAATACAATCCAAAAAAAAGCAGAAGAACAATTAAAATATAGGTATAAAAATAATCGTTGAAGGTTGTTAAAAACTGCTTAAAAAGCTCCGTGCTTATTGCTGCACAGTTTAATTTCACATAAGGCATTATTTGGCTCCTTATCAAAAAGAATTATATTATCTGAGCGATAAAATGTCAATCAATAAATATATTTTTTGTAGTATTATCTGTTTTATTATAAGCATATTAAAATGGCCTTGGAAAAATGAAGAAAAGCACAGTTGCAAGTCTTAACGCATCTGTGCTTTTTTCCGTATCAGCCCGCCGCAGAGAGAGTCATATCCCTTTCCTTCTGCAGCATTGTTTCGGCAAAAATGCCGTAGCCTCTTGTAGGGTCATTCAAAAAAACGTGAGTAACCGCACCGACAATCCTGCCGTTCTGTATAATCGGACTGCCGCTCATTCCCTGGACGATACCACCGGTTTTACTTATCAGTTCAATGTCTGTGATTTTTATAACCATATTTTTGCCGTCCCTACCGTCCGCGTCGAGCTTTTCAATCTCAATATCATAACAGTCCCTGCTTGTCCCCTCAACGGTGGAAACAATCTGTGCCTTACCTTCCTTAACCTCACCCTTAAGCGCCACAGGCAATGCATTTTCATCTTCGGGTATATTTTCAAGGTAGCCGTAAACACCCGCTGCATCGTTAAGATAGAGTATACCCTCACGCCTGTTTTCAAAGCTGCCGCAAAGCTCACCCGCACTGCCCGCTTTTCCTTTAATACACCCCGTTATGCCTGCACCTACAATATCACCGCCCGAAAGGGGCAGAATTTCACCTGTATCGATATCACAGACCGCGTGACCTAAGCAGGCAAAAAATCCCGTTTCCTTATCAAAAAAAGTCATTGTACCTATTCCCGCGGCACTGTCCCTTATCCACAGACCCGTTTTATAGCGTTCTGCAGAAACAGAATAAACGGGACATATACTGCTTTGGTGCTTTACTCCGTTACGGTTAAACTCCACACTCAACACTCTGCCGCCGCAGGAAGCAATAATTGCCTCTACCTGCGCTGAATTTTCAACCCTTTTTCCGTCAAGCATTGTAACAACGTCACCTTTTTTAATTCCCGCCTGTAAGGCAGGATTTACCTTTCCGCGGTCACTGTCAACATCATCGACACCAACAACCATAACGCCGTCGGTAAAAAGCCTTAGTCCGACAATTTCACCCGAGGGTACAACGTATCTCCGGTTACTGACGGTAAGATTTGAGCTTTTCACGGGAACGGTATTAAAAAGACTGATGTTTAAGCGGTACTCACCCTCCACAGTCATTGCCTTGGAAGCTCTCGCTTCCTTCCCCTGCACAGAGCAGGTATAAAAGCCCATATCGAGCTCCTTATCGCAAAAGGAATAAATTTCATCGGGCAGACTGTAAAAGCCGTAAACAACGGCACTCATTACGCTCACAGCAAGTGCTATAAGACAAAAGCACAGTGCTTTAACTGTTTTTTTCATTTTCCACCTCCCTGCGACAATAAAAAAAGCCGCAATAATAATTTTTGCTTGAGGTGAAAAAATATAATCGGAAAAATGAGGTCAAATAAAAAAAGAGCTGTAAAAACCTACGTTTTTACAGCTCCTTGAGGAATTTTAAAAATCAGATAACAAAATTAAAAATAAGACCGAGAACAACAACACCCATACCGACGCAAAGACCGATCATACCGATGTTGAGAATATCAAGCGCTTTTTCTTCGTAGCCTGCTTCGATTGCCTTCTTGTAATTCTTGTAATATACAAAAGCAACAACGCCTGTAAGAACAAGACAAATTGCAACAACAATAAGGTTTTTGCACATAATACCTGCTACTGCAAGGAAGAGAGCTGCAAAGAGACCAACAAGAACCTTGTCTCTCATACAGAGAACTGAAGGATCAACGGGAGGCTTTGCCTTTTTCTTAGCCTTCTTGCAATTCTTGCACATATCGGGAACAACGGGAGCTGCATAAACAGGTGCTACAGGCTCTGCGGGAGCTGTTGCAGGAGCAACCTCAGCAGGTGCACCCTCTGCCTTCTGTGAATAAACCTGAGCTGCATATGCAGGAGCTTCGGTAACTACCTTCTGTCCGCAGATGAAGCAAAAATCTGAATTATCTTCAATTACATTGCCACAAAATTTACAAATCATAACATATCCTCCTAAAATTTATGTATTGATTATAGCACTTAAATTCAACATTTACAATAGCTAAACCAAAATATTTATGCAAAAAATCAAAGGAATATACATAATTTTAATTATCAAACGGAAAGAAGTGTTGCAAAATGAAAAAACTGACTTACTGTTCTGTTGCCCTTCTGTCGGGATTTCTCAACGGTCTGTTCGCCTCCGGCGGAGGAATTCCCGCAGTTGCCGCCTTCAGAAAAAACGGTCTGCCGCAAAAAAACGCTCAGGCGACTGCCCTTTGTATAACCTTTATGCTTTCCATTGCAAGTCTTGTCTGCTACTGCTTCAACGGCTTTTTTAACATCCGTGACGCTCTTGTTTATATTCCCTTCGGTATTCCCGGAGCGCTCATCGGAAGCATTCTTCTGAAAAAGCTTCCCGATAAGCTTCTGAAAAGACTTTTTGCACTTTTCATTATATGGGCAGGCATACGGATGATATTCTGATTTTGTGAGGTTTGATTATGAGCTTTTCAGTTGCTTTTTTCTCATTTTTATCGGCACTCCTTGGTGCGATGGGCTTTGGCGGAGGCTCGGTGCTGATAATCTATCTTACAACCGTGACAGATATGTCTCAAAAGGAGGCTCAGGGAATTAACCTTTTGTTTTTTGTTGCTACGGCTTTTTTCGCTTTAATAAGCAACACAAAAAAAGGTCTCGTTGACAAAAGCTCATTGAAAGCCTTCCTTCCCCTGTCACTTATCGGACTTGCCGTCGGAATTCTGCTCTTGCCGGTTATCCCGTCCTATCTTCTGAAAAAGCTTTTCGGCGGCGCCCTGCTTCTCCTTGGTATAAAGGAGCTTTTTTCAAAGAGCACCGCCGATAATTAAGTTTTATTTATTTTGCTGCAGGAACATTTATTTCAAGGTCAGTAAGCGGGAAGGAGCAGCAAGGATGGATACAGCCGAACTTGTAGTCAGCAAGGCGGCGGTATTCAAGAGCCTTGGGTACATATACCTTACCTGAAATAAGATGCGAATGGCAGAAGCCGCATTCACCGCTTCTGCAGCGTGCAGGTGCGGAAATGCCGTTCTTTTCAAGAATCTGCATTACGGAATCGTTTGAGGAGCCCTCAATCTCATAGGTATTGTCCTGAATTGTAACCCTGATTTTGACCTTTTCGGGTACACCTGCGGGATAATCAGCCTGAGTAGCGGGATTATGAAACTCACCGAACATCTCATGGCGGATATACTTCTTTTCAAGACCAAGCTTTTCAAGCTCCTTGTCAACAAAAGCATACATCTGCTGAGGACCGCAAAGGAAAATTGAATACTTTTCATTTTCGGGAGCGTACTTTTTAATAAGCTCTGCAGTGATGAAGCCCTTCTCGAAGCCTTCACCCGCTTCAGCATCCTCGTCGCTTAAAACGTGAACAACCTTGATTTTACCGCACTTTGCCGCAAGAGCGTCAAGCTCGTCCTTAAAAAGGATGTTCTGTACATTACGGCTGCCGTAAAGGAGAGTCATTTCGAAATCCTCATCACCGTCTGCAATGGCATTTGCCATAGAAACAAAGGGAGTTATACCGCTGCCGCCCGCAAGACAGATAACCTTCCTTGCATCGCGGAGCTCCTGATATTCAAAGTTACCCGAGGGAGCGGAAACCTCAACAGATGAGCCTACTGCCCATGTATCAAAGATATACTGTGACATAAGTCCGCCCTCAACAAGCTTAATTGTAAGCACATACTTACCCTCGAGTGAATCCTTGGGAGAGGATGAAATTGAATAGGCTCTTGTTATGGGCATATCCTCGATTGTTTCAAAAACCGTAAGATATTTACCTGCACCGAACCAGGCAAGCGCGGTTGTGCCCTTTTCCTCATCGGGAACAAGCACATAGCTCTTACAGTCCTCTGCGCGGTCGATGATTTCTGCAATTTTAAGGTACTGACGCTTAGGGTGAAGAGCCTTCGCAAGAACCGTTGCCTGATCAGAGATATCGGGAAGCTCTGCTTTTCCGCTTTCAAATCTTTTCTGTCTGTCAGGAAGCATTGATAAAAACTTCCTTGCCTTAAGGGATTTTAAATCAGCCATTATTATTTACCCTCCTTACTTAATGCTTTAACAACAAGACCGCCGGCTTTTTCACCCGTGTAATATGCACAGCCGTAGCCGTCGCCTCTTTCCTGACTTGCACCGCAGAAGAAGAAGTTATCAAAGGGCTGGTCATTAAGATACTGAACGGTTCTGGGAATCATACTATCCCATTTTTCAAGCATATAGCCGTAGGGTGTACCCTGAGGTGTGTTGAGATAACGGGCAAATGTAGGAGGAAGAGCAACCTCAATTTCCTCGATATAAGGCATAATGGAAATATTGAGAGCCTTTTCGCAGGTTTCAATCATGTCCTTCGCAACCTTGTTCTTGAACTTCTTGTAATCCTTGGGCTCAATGTCCTTCATAACATCGCCGAAGGTCATTGTTGTAAGGAAGAGCTGACTTGTACCCTCGGGAGTACAGTCGGGAATAATCTCATTAAGACAGTTGATAATACAGTAGCCGCTGAAGAAATTCTGTGCTGCATCATACTGCTTGTCGGAGTCTGAATCGGGAGCAATGAAAACTGAATAATCCTTGATTCCGAGCTCCTCCTTGGTTTTGTTCATACCGAGATAAACGGTTGTAAGAGCGCAGGCAACCTTTCTTGTGCCGAGCATTTTAAGCTGCTTTTCGGGGACATCCTTAAGTTCAAAAAGGTCAGACCATACCTTGTTCGGAGAGGAGTTACAGATAAAGTATTTACCGTAAACCTCCTTGTCGCCGTTTATTACAACGCCGGCGGGCTTTCCGTCCTTCATAATTACCCTTGTAACCTCAGAATTGTACCAGATTTCACCGCCCTCATCACGGATAACCTTATCGAGCGCAAGGCTCATTTCGTGGCTTCTGAGCTTCGGGATACCCGTACCGTTCTGCACATAGCTGTGAAGCATTGCAAGGTAGTAAAGGAAGTCAAGCTGAGATGCGGGAGAGCCGAGATAGCACCAATAGGTGTTAAAAATATCCTGCGCCTTTTTGGGCATTCCGAGAGCGTCAAGAGACTCCTTCATATTGTGAGAAACCATTCTCAGAATATCGGGAATATCCTTGAAGCTTGCGGGAAGCTTTGCAGGATTGTCAAGAGCATTGAGAGCCTTGAACATACGGTCTGCAAGGTCGAAGGCCTTTATACAGCTTTCATAGGAGCCGGGAACAAGCTCATCAAGCTTTCTTGCAAAGGCCTCAAAGCCGACGGGCATACGGGCGTCAACAGTTACCCTTACGCCGTTTTCGTTAACGAAAGCATCCTTATCGTTCTCCTTAGCGGGAACAATAAGACGGAAGGTTGAATCGTGCTGATACCAGTCAACATCACCGCCGAAGCGGATGAACATATCCTCTATCTGTCCGCTTTTGTCGGGAGCGCCCACACCTGCAAGCTCGTGAAGTGAAGGCTCAAACTCAAACCTTCCGCGCACAAACGAGGATGCGGAGCCGCCGGGAATATTATGTCTTTCAAGCAAGAGCGTTGAAAGACCGGCTTTTGCACAGGTTGCTGCAGCGGCAAGACCGCCGTTACCTGCGCCGATGATAATCACATCGTAATTTTTCATCATTTTTCCTCCTTGATTTATATCTGTGATTTTTTCTTTTTGCGTATACTCATAAATATTGATGCACCGATTGCAAACAGCAATGCGGGAAGCGCATACAGAAATGAAAGCGGATTTGATAAATCGCCCTTTGCGCCCACAAGGCTCCACAGTACGTTGAGAACAAGCATACCGAGGTTTGAAGCAATAAAATACTTGCCGAATGGAATGTTCAGCGCTCCGAAGATAAGACTGCTCAAATCCGAGGGCATAAATCCGCCCGCTTTAAAGACAAACACAACAGCAAAGGAATTTTCGTCGGCAAAGTCGTCAAGCTTCTGAATTGCCTTAAAGCGCTTTTTAAGGCTGTTTACCATTTCAAGACCCGTGAATCTGCCGAGAAAATAAGGCAGAATAAGGCTCGCCGCCGTTGCAATAAGGTTTACAAGCACCGCCGTGAGCATATTGTCAAAAACAATGCCCGAGATTACAAAAAGAACTGCCGGCGGGAAGATAAGTGCAAAGGATTTTACTACACTGAAGGCGGTGATGATAAGTGCAACCGTCAGTGTACTGCCCGTAAGATACTGCGTAAGAGCATCAACATTCTTTACAGAAATATTATTCTTTTTCATAAGCACTACACAAAGCACAAGCATAACAAGCATAAAGGCAAAGGATGCAAGCTGCAACGCCTTTATGAGTGCACTGTATTTATTTTGCTTTGTAAGCTGATTTTCTGTCATCTTTTCTCCTCTTTTCAGTTACATTCTTACCTTGACTACAACCTTTTTCACCTGTGCAGGTGTGTCAAAGCAAAGACCGGGCTTATGAGCATCCCAGGGGAAGAAAATTCCGTACTCCCCCGCTTCGATAACAAGCACAGAAACTCTTTCGTTATCCTCAAAGAACATAACGTCTTCAGTATACGGAACGGAGGCCTTCATCTGCGAAGCATCACAGCCCTTCATTACCTCTGTACCCGAAAGGATAAACTGAATATCAATATAATTTCTGTGAGCCTCAAAGGAGGACTCGGTTTTTGAGGTATATTCCTGAATAAAGGCGAAAACTCTGTCACCGTCAATTTCATATCTGCCGATGGGGAGATTTTCCTCAGCCGCCTTTTTAAGAAAAGCAAAAGCCTTATCAAAGCCCTCATGGCAGAAGGCATATTTATCACAGTTTTTTAAGCTGTCAGCTATCATATCTGAACCGTCCTTTCATTTATTCAAAGGGATATTTAAGCCCCATCTGTCTGCGGCATTCATCCATTATTTTCATACAGTTGAGCGTTGCTTCAAAGGGAATATAATCCGACTGCTTTTTGCCTGCACGGATTTCCTCTGCACAGCGGTCAAATTCATTGAGATAAGTAGTTTTACCAAAGGTAAATCTCATCCCCTTTTTTCCGAGCATAAGTGCATAAGGTGAAACATGAAAGGCGGGTATGAGAATTTTTCCCTCTGTACCCTTAAGAGAAAACATCTCCTTAAGATATTCAAAGGATATATAAAGCTCACATACCGTATCACCGTAGGTCAGGGTGATTTTTTCATTCACATCAATACCGTCACGGATTTCACCCTCGCAGGTGATTTTATCGGGGTAGCCGAAAAGGTTGTAGCAATAGGTTATGGGGTAAATGCCGATATCAAGAAGCGCTCCGCCCGCCGTCATAGGATTACGTACTCTGGAATCCGCACTTTTGGCAAGACCGTGAAAGGCGTAATGTATTTCTACCCTTTCAGCCCTTCCGACAGCTTCATTCTGCACCCATTTTTTAACACCGAGCGCAGTATCGGAAAACCAGGTCCACATTGCCTCGGCAAAGTATGTATCATTTTCCTTTGCCGCTTTTATAAGCGTCTCAACGTCAGACACAGATACACCTACAGGCTTTTCACAAAGCACGGGAATGTGAGCTTCAAGAGCCTTTACGGCATATTCAACGTGTGCGGTATGGGGAGTTGCAATATAAAGAGCGTCAAATCCGCCCGAATTTAAAAGCTCATCAAAGCTTTCGTACACCCTTGCACCATATTTTTCGGCAAAGGCCTCAGCCTTACTGAAGGTTCTTGAATAAACGGCGGTAATCTCGTGATTGCCCTTAAGAATGCTCCTTGCCGTAGATTCGGCAATACCGCCCGCACCAACATAAGCCCATCTGAATTTTTTCATAAGAATCATCCTATCAGTTCTTTAATTTTCTGATTTACCTCTTCTCTTGTGCCGAGAAGCCAGGTGTCCTCGTGTGGATATTCTTTAAAGGTGAGATTGATTTTACCCTTTTGTTCAATTATGTTCATACAAGTCTTTTTATCGGAAAGTTTTTCAAGAGCTCTGAGTGCCGCCATATCCTGAAGGGCATCATAAAACACCTTGAGTCTCAATGAATGGTAAGCCGTACCGTCCTTTGCAGGATAAACAATATAGCTGTCACCCGAAGGGAAAGCCTTACCTGCGTCAGAATCCTTAAAAGGATCAATAACACCCTTTGAAAGGCGTTTATAATAGAAATTATAGCCCCAATGCAAAAAGCCCTTGATATCAAACTTATACATCTGATAACCGATAACTCTTGTTCTTATTGAGTCGTTGCAGAAAAATCTATTTGAAACACAGTGGTTCTTCTGCGCACTGCAGTAATATACCCAAAGATTTTCCACTTTTCCGAGGAAGTGGTCAATGTGATCGTTTGCCGGAATGGGATTTGAAACAATTTTCTTTTCATAGAAGGAGTAATCCGAAAGAGCATCCACAATTTTGTAGCCCTCATAAAGTCTGTGAATATGAGCGGAAGCCTTTTTGTATGTGCGCATCATTGATTTGTTCGGCTCATCACTGACGTGGATAAGCACCTTATCTTTAAGATTTCTTTCTTCAATGTACTTTTTGAGCTCTATTGAAAGCGCTGAAAGAAAATTCTTATACTTACGTGAGTTTGCTCTTGTATTCCAACCGAAAATACGCTTATACTCGCCGTCAACGGTTGCCATTACCTTCGGTGCGTGCCTTGCTCCCCATTGAGTATAAAAATGAGAAAGCTCAAAATATTCAACATCGCAGCGGCGACACATTTCAATCCACTTTGTAAGCTTATCAAAGTTAAAGGAATAAACTCCTTTTTTTACTGTTACATCAACAAGCTGAACAGTAGGTCTTTCCTTACCCTTTTGCGTATCCAAAGCAGGTGTAAAAATAGGCGTAAGAACACAGTTCATTCCGTACTCACGGGCAGTTTTAAGAAAGTTTTCAACAACTCTCCAATATTCATCGGAGAATGCCTCAAAGCCGTAATGTGACATAAGGCAGTCCGAGTGGAACCAGTTAGTGTAAACAAAATCACCGAAATCAAGCTCGGCGTCAATCACTTCACAGTCAACGCTAACAGTATCTTCGCCGATGCTGACAGAAATTTTATGTGTACCTGCTTCGCAATCAGCACCGTCAACCTCAAACCAGAAAGCATTTACTCCCTTTTTAAGGTTAACCTTATCCTCAACGGGCAAAAGCAAATCGGGATAATACCCGCTTTCGCTGAAGCGATAATAATCGTCTGCGCCCTTTTTCCACATCGGCAAATCGGATTTTATATTTTCAACAGAATAGGCACGTACCTTTCTGAAATTACTTTCAATCTTAAGCTGTACTTCTGTTTCGCTATTGGCATCCACAGCAACCTGAAAGGATTTCTTTTCATTTTTCAGAATAGAAAAGCTTTTCAGCTCACCTGCGGGAATTTTATCCGTATCGTACAATTTTTCAAGTGAGGAAATGACTTTGATTTCAGTTATATTATTCACCTGAACACACCCCTTTCTTTATATCTTTAAAATTATAACACATAGTTTTCTCCTTTTCAATTATTCAAAACAGTTTTTTGATATTATAGCAACACTTATTTATATTTCTCCTTTCATCTTGAACTTTCTTACGATTTGCGGTATAATATAAAAAAATAAAGGAGAATAAAAATGAAAAAGAATATTTTCCACTCAAAAACATTCTGTCTGGCAATACTTATTCCCGCATTTATCTACGGTCTTGCACTCCCCTTCTTCTGGGGCAATAACCCAGCTTCCGAAATGGGAACACTTTCACTTCTTTGTGAGGATCCTGATAAAAAGATTTTCTTCTGGATCTGGGGCATTCTTACCTCGGGAAGCATTATATCAAACACTCAGCTTCTTTACTCAAGGTATAACATAAAAAGTAAGGTTTCAAACTTCTTTTGCCTTCTTTCCTTTATCGGAGTCTGTGTTGTTGCATTGACTCTCGGTCACAGCATTGAAGACTGGAATCCCAAAAGAATTGCTCATTGGGTTGCAACGGGTCTTTTTATTGCCTTCACGGTAATACCGCTTCTGCTCCCGTTTATAAAGCACAGAAAAGAAAATAAGAACTTCATCATTTTTGCTGTATGTACTGTGATGATTCTTATGTCCTTTGTTGTAATTTTCGTCTTTATAGGCAAAAGTGCACTTATGGAAATGATTCCTATTGCACTTATTGAAATCTTCCTGTTTGTAGTTAATTTTACAAAGGTGTTTAAGAATGAAAAGGAAGTAGCAGTTAGTAACTAAGCCGCTTTGAAGAAACAATTTAATAGTTGAAGGAGCTGAAAAAACTTTCGTTTTTTCAGCTCCTTGTTTTTATTTTTTATCCTTATCTCACGCTGTCATAAATCTCATAGAAGCTGCCGATAAATGCGGTTGCGGCATTCTGTCCGTAGGAGATAAGGCACCATGTATCGCTGTCAAGAGCGCCTGAATGCTTGTTGTACTGATAGCCTGCAAGAACATAATTTGCAGGGTTTGCAACGTAGCCTGCGGCATCATTCATAAGGTCCATAATAATGATATCCTCACCTGTATGCTCTCTTATGGGCTCAAGTGCGAAGCCTTCTGCACCGTCGCCACCGAAAAGGAGCTCGCCGAAGGTTTCACCGGGGCTCATATAAACCTTTACGCTGTCACCGAATTCAAGGTAACCTACCTCCGAAATAGTGTAATACTTACCCGAATCATCCTTAAGAACAAGGTTATCGGGAATTGAAGCCTTTGCAAGAAGGACAATAACGTTGTTTTCAAGTCTTACCGTAAACTGCTTAAGCTGAATGTTAAGCACAGGCTCAACCTTCTCTTCTTTTACGGTTTCAAGACCGTTGTACCAGATTGTATAGCCCTCCTGTGAGCCATACTGCTCAACGCCAAGCTTATCACCAAGCTCTGCATTAAGGGCTATTCTTTCTTCTCTTGTCATACTCATACCAAGAAGAATATAACCTATTTCATATCCGTAGCGGATAACGGATTCGTGCGCGGTCATATCAAAACCGTCACCTGTTTTATCCCTTAAGGATGAAACAGTAGAAACGTTACCCTGAATGAAAATAAAGTTATAGCCTGCCTGATTGACTATCTTTTCTGTGTACCAGATGAAATCTGCACTGAACTTTCTGTCAAAGGAAACAAGCGTGCTTCCGCCGGTTTTTGCCCAGTCATAGCTTGCTGCTTCAGGATGACAGGCGTAGGTTGCAACAATTGTAGGAGTCTTTCCGTCGTCGAAGGGAAGGAACTCAAGCTTATAGAGGTTCTTGTCAAGCTCAATGGGAGCTGTTCTGTCAAAGGTGTAACCGCTAAGCTCAATTTTTGAATAATAAAGCTCACCTGCGGTCATATCGGAAAGCGCCTCTTCAACAGCAGCCTTTGAGCCCTTTACAAGAGAGTCGATAAAGGAACGCTCAACGCCGTATTTAACATCCTTTGAGGAGAAATTGTTGAACATTACACCTATGGGGTCAGTCCAGACACCCTGAGAGTCAATACCCGTGTGAATATGTGTGCAGGAAACGTTGATGCTTACAATGTTGTATTTTTCGGCAATATCCTTCATTCCCTCACGGATAAGCCTAACATCAGCATTGGCAAGGCCCATTGCATCGATTGAAATGAAAACAACGTTGCCTCTACCTGAGCCGTCATTCATAACAATGGCTCGTGCCATAAGGTCCTCATCGTTACCGTCATCGTCCTTATACATACCGTCGCCGTAAATATAGGGAACATAAGCACCCTTGGCGTATCTCTTACTGCCGAAATCATCAGGAAGAACTGATGCCTTACCGTATCCGAGACTCCACACCTTTTCACCCTGAGGCTCATCAATAAAGGTATCCATACCCTTGTAGAAATTGCCGTAGGAATTAATGTCAAAGTCCTCGTAATCACCTACTGCGGGTGAATCAGGCATAAAGATGCTGAGCACCTTACCGAGAACATCGTTAATAAAGAAGTTACTCAGGGCGTTGACAAACTTAGCAAGACCCTTTTGTGAGTCTGCATCATTGTTCTGCTCTGATTCTTCAACATACTCTGCAACTGAGCTATAGGTGTTACCTTCATCTGCGGCAAAGGCAAAATTAGGCATAAGCATACAGAAGCAAAGTACAACTGCGATAACTGAAAGTAATTTTCTTTTCATTGTTGTTATCCCCTTTTGCAATTTAACATTTATTAAACAATTCTATCACAATATTTTAAAAAAATCTACAGTCAGCCTTAATATTTATCACCACTTAAAATTGTTGAAAACATATAAAAAAAGCCCATCTGAATCGATGGGCTTTAATAAATAGCTTTAATTATTCAGCTGCTTCCTCAGCTGCTTCCTCAACTACTTCCTCAGCTTCTGCTGCGGGCTCGATGAGAGCGCGGATTGAAAGGCTTACACGCTTCTTGTCGAAGTCGATTTCAGTAATCTTAACTGTAACCTCCTCGCCAACGGAAAGAACTTCCTTGGGAGAAGCAATGTGGCGGTCAGCAATCTGTGAAATGTGGATGAGACCGTCGATGCCGTCTATAACTGTTGCGAATGCACCGAAGGTTGTAAGACCAACAACCTTTGCAGTTACAACTGAGTCAACGGGATAATCTCTCTTAAGGATTTCCCAGGGATTGTCTTCGATTCTCTTGTAGCCGAGAGAAATCTTTCTCTTTTCAGCGTCAAGAGCCTTAACGAATACCTTAACGGTATCGCCAACGTTAACAATTTCTGAGGGGTGCTTGATTCTCTTCCATGAAAGCTCTGAGATATGTACCATACCGTCAACGCCGCCAAGGTCAACAAATGCACCGTAGTTTGTAAGAGACTTAACTGTACCTGTGAACTCCTGACCTTCAGCAATGTCAGCCCAGAATGCTTCTGTAGCTGCCTTGCGTTCCTCGCGGAGAACGGCACGGATTGAGCCTACAACTCTCTTCTTCTGCTCGTCAAGGTCAATAATTCTGAACTTAACGGTCTGCTTTACAAGCTGAGCAAGGTCTTCGTCCTTTGCAAGGCCTGTCTGTGAAGCGGGGATGAATACTCTTGCACCCATGGGGTAGCAGATAACGCCGCCTCTTACTGCTTCTGCAACAACTGCTTCAACGATTTCGTCAGCTTCCTTTGCAGCAACAATGTTCTTCCATGAAGCTCTTCTGTCGTAAAGACGCTTGGAAAGCTTCATAGTGCCTTCATTATCATTTGTCTTCATGATAATGAGGTTGAGCTCGTCACCAATCTTGAGCTCCTTTGCGGGATCCGCTGTGGGATCGTTGCTGTACTCTTCAACGGGGATAAAACCGGCATATTTTCTTCCGATATCAACCTGAATCTCGTTGGGGGCAATGCCTACAACAATGCCAACAACGTTGGGGTTGTCACTTGTATCGTCAATGCTGTCAACGGCTGCAAAGAACAGCTCCTGATCCTGCGTCTCCTTTGTAATTTTGTTGTCATTAAAGTTTTCGGTCATAATGACTTCAACCTCCTTTATTATACGTGCAGGTGTTGATGCACCCGCTGTTATACCAATTTTTTTGCAACCTGTAAAATCAAGGCTCAGAAGCTCCTCGGGTCTTTCGATAAGATGTGTTCTGCAATTGAGCTCACAGACATTTTTCAGCTTAACGGTGTTCGAGCTGAAGAGCCCGCCGATAACAAGCATCACATCATTTCTCTTGGAAAGCATTTCTGCTTCGTCCTGCCTATTTTGGGTAGCTTTACATATTGTATCAAATGAAATCGGATTTGTACATACTTTTTGAAGAATTTTTCCGCATTTTTTCCACTCTTTTACGGAAAAAGTTGTCTGTGCAACGACAATTATTTCTTTTGCAGCAAAATCATCGTTTTCATTAAGAATTCTTAAAAGCTCTTCCTCATTTTTAAAGACAAATGACTCACCCTTACAGTGGCTTCTGAAGCCGCAGACCTCGGGATGCTTTTCGTCACCCGCGATAAGAACAACGTTATCCTCACGAGAATTTTCCTTGATGATTTTGTGGATTTTTATAACATAGGGACAGGTTGCATCGGTATAGGGAATCCCCCTTGCCTCAAGCTCCTCAACCACCTGCTTTGTAACTCCGTGAGCACGGATAACAACCTCAAAGCCCTCGGGGGTATCTCCCGGCTTTTCGATTATTCGTGCTCCCCTTTTTTCGAGGTCTTCAATAACCTGCGGGTTATGGATTATCGGTCCGAGAGTGCAAACACTTTTACCCTCGTCAAGCTTTTCGTTGAGTATTTTAACGGCTCTGTTTACACCGAAGCAGAAGCCTGCTGTTTTTGCAGTTTCAAGTTGCATTACTTTCACCTTCGTTTGCCTTATTCCAAAGAGTCCTGATTTCATCCATTATTATTTTTGCCGCGATTTTTGTGTCCTTTGATTTATTCTCACCGTCAAATCCGAGGTCGCTGTTTTTTATAACCTTGCCGAATATCACCTTAACCACAGGGCGGAATTTTCCGTCACCGGGTATACGGTAAAGACAGCAGGGAAGAACGTCAGCACCCGAAACCCTTGCAAGGTAACCGACACCCGCGAGTCCGTCAACAGGTGAAACACTTTCGCTGTCCCGCACTCTCCTGCCCTCGGGAAAAATACCGAGCACCCAATTCTTTTCAAGCACCTGCAGAGCATATCTCAGCGCTTTTCTGTCAGCACTTTTTCTGACAACGGGAAAGGCATTCATCCGTGTGAAAAACTCTGCCAAAAGCCTTTTTTCAAAAATATCGCTTTTTGCCATAAAGTGCACCCTTCTCGGACAGTTTGCAACAATAAAGGCGGGATCGGGTGTGCCTATATGGTTACAGGCAATTATCAGCTTTCCCTCGGAGGGAACATTCTCTCTGCCTATACATTCGCTTGAATACACAATATGGGAAAGCACCTTTACAACAGGCTTCACCACAGAATACGTGTGATATCTCTTTAATCGGGAATAATCAAAGTACAATCAAATCAACTCTTTAAAATAAACTGTACTTATATATTTTCCTTAATTGTATTAATTATTAAATCAATTGACTGCTGAAGATTGATATCACTTGTATCACACAAAATTGCATCATCAGCCTGCTTCAAGGGAGCTATTGCTCTGTGTGAGTCATCGTAGTCACGCTTTATCATATCGGCAAGCACGTCATCATATGACGCTTCCATACCCTTTTCAAGAAGCTCCTTATAGCGTCTCTGAGCTCTTGCCTCAGGAGAAGCAGTGAGAAAAATTTTAACATCTGCATCGGGAAGCACGACTGTGCCGATATCTCTGCCGTCCATAATGCAGTTATTGCTCTTTGCAAGGTTTTTCTGCAAATCGAAAAGATACTGCCTTACCTTGGGCACGGCGGAAACCCTTGAGGCCGCCATTGAAGCCTCGGGAGTTCTTATAGCCGTTGAAACATCCTCATCGTTCAGGAACATTCTCTGCTCACCGTCGATAAACTTAAGCTCAACCTTAAGGTCATCGGTAAGACTTGAGATAACGGCATCGTCATTCTGAATATCTATACCGAGTCTCAATGCGTTAAGACCCACTGTTCTGTAAAGAGCACCGGTATCAATATAGATGTAGCCGAGCTCGGCTGCTGCTTTACGTGAAATTGTGCTTTTACCTGCACCTGCAGGACCGTCAATTGCAACATTAATAACCTTCATTTTATTCACCTTCAATTATTTTATAATTCGTTGTTTATTACAAGCCTTCGCTCGCCGCGTGGTATTCTTTTCTTGTAAGAAAAGGATCAAAAGAACTTTGCCTGTATTTTACTCTGTTGCCGACTCACCCGCAAGTCTGCCCGTTGAAAAGGCAATCTGCAGATTAAAGCCGCCCGTATAGGCGTCAACATCAATTACCTCGCCTGCAAAGTAGAGCCCTCTGACAAGCCTTGACTCCATTGTTTTAGGATCGATTTCCTTAGTGCTTACACCACCCGAGGTGACAATTGCCTCCTCAATGGGACGGAAGCCGTTAACCGTAACCTTTAAATCCTTTAGAACGTTAACAAGCATACCTCTCTGCTCCTTGGTCACCTGATTGACCTTTGTTGAGGGTCTGATACCTGAAAGCTTTACTATTACGGGAACAATCTTTTTGGGAAGAAGGGCATCAAGAGCATTGATAAAGTTTCTGTTGGCGTTTTCAAGAAAGTCGCGCTGAATACGCTTATCAAGCTGCTCGTAGGTAAGTCCCGGCTTAAGGTCAATATGAATCTCATATTTTCTCGGCCTCATATTTTTCATATGGGCGCTTGCGCTTAAAATTACAGGACCCGATACACCAAAGTGAGTAAAGATCATTTCACCAAAGTCCTTATAAATCTCCTTATAGCTTTCACTGTCAAGAACGGTGATTTCGATATTGCGAAGGGAAAGCCCCTGCAAATCCATACAGAAGCCCTCGTGACAAACAAGAGGTACAAGGGAAGGCTTAAGCTCCGTCACGGTGTGACCTACCTGCTTTGCGAGGGTATATCCGTCACCCGTTGAGCCTGTAAGCGGATAAGATGCACCGCCTGTTGCAATGATTACAGCATCGGCAAAGTGCTCAGTGCCATCCTCTAA
This sequence comes from Acutalibacteraceae bacterium, assembly GCA_045658745.1. Taxonomy (GTDB): domain Bacteria; phylum Bacillota; class Clostridia; order Oscillospirales; family Acutalibacteraceae; genus UBA6857. The sequence goes on from JAZOVO010000102.1 coordinate 44,349, forward strand.
CTTTACGCCTTTAATTTCACCGTCGGAAATCATAAGCTCCGTTACTCTGCCCTTGATGCGCTTTGCACCGCTATCCTGACTGAAGGCATTGAGGGCATCAACAACGTCAACTGCCTTATCACTTTCGGGGAAAACTCTGTTTCCGCGTTCAACCTTTACGGGTACGCCCATATCCTCAAAAAATTCAATTGTATCAACGGGCATAAAGCGTGAAAATGCTCCGTATAAAAATCTGCCGTTTGTGGGTACAGCGGAAATAAGGTCATTTATAAGGGTACAGTTGTTTGTAATGTTACAGCGACCCTTACCCGTAATCATAACCTTTCTGCCGACTCTGTCATTGCGCTCGATAAGAAGCACATCGGCACCGTTTTCACCAGCTACGCCCGATGCCATAAGTCCTGCCGCACCTGCGCCGACCACAATAATTTTTTTGCTCATTTATCATTCTCCCGATAATCAGAATACTGTAAAAATCCAATTTAATATTATACATCAAATATATTGATTTTTCAAGTATCTGAAAGGCAAATAAAAAGGAAACAGCATCCGTAAAAAGTGATACTGTTTCCTAAATTATCAAAAGCAATTTTCAAATAAATAGTATATTCCACCGAAGCTTATCAGCATAAACACTAAGTGGAGAACTGACTGTTTGTCAAGCCATTTTTTCTGTCCTCCCCTGTCCACGGCATCCCTGTTAAACAGCAGTCTGATAAATAAAGTAACTATTGAAAAAATGCCGAAGATATGCCATGTATAAATATCAAGGCCCAGACCAAGCTCACCGATAAAGCCCATATTACCTTGAGCATCTATAATTGAAAGAATATTAACAATACCGTAAGCGACTGTTATGAAAAAACCGATATTTATAAAACGCTTTATCATTTTTTCACCACCTGTTATTTTCTTCAGTTTTAGAATAGCATAATAGATAAATATTGTCAACAAAAAGGCCGGCAACATTTTGTTGCAACGAAAAAACACAGTCAATGAATTGCTCGTTGACTGTGTACAGTTTTTTTATATCGCTCGCCGCGTGGCGTTCTTTCTTGTAAGAAAAGCGTCCTCTGGCGGTTCCCAAAGTTTCTTTGTGCCCTGGAGCGGCACAGAAACTTTGACCGCTGCGCCATCCCCCACCTCGCTTTATCGTCCGCCGGACGCGCTTCGGTGGCGATGCCAAAAAACTTTACTTGTTTTTCTCTTTAATTTGCTTTAATGCCGTCATATTTGCAAGGAACAATCCGCCGCAAAGCATCATCAGCATAAAGCCCGTAATCTTAAAGGTGGTCGACGTCGCAACAAAGCCGTAAACAAGCTGCGCACCGAAGCCTATCGCATAGGCACCGCCCATATGAAAGCCCGTAATGTCAGCCGAATACTTTGCGCCAAAGCGCTCGGGTATATTATGAAGCACACTCGGGAAAACGGGACCGAAGCCGAAGCCCATTACAAGGAAGCCGACAAGGGAAGCCTTACCTATCGGAAGAAGCAGAATTGCAATGCCTAAAACTGAAAAAGCAATGCCGAGCTTGATAAGCTTATTATCTCCAAGCCTTGTTGCCACAAGACCCGAAACCAATCTTCCGAGCATTATACCGCCGTAGTAGAGTGAAACCCACTTTGCCGCAACGGCGGGATCAAGGGCAAACACATTGACAATATAGGTTGCTCCCCACGTTCCGCAGATAAACTCCATACTGCAGTAAAGACCAAGTGAAAGGATACTGACGGGAACACCCTTCATTTTCATAATATCGAAAAAGCCCTTTTCCTCCTTATCCTCCCCTTCCTCTTCGGTAAGGACTGTACTTTTTTCGGCATTTATCCACTTGCGCATAACAGCAATAACACTAAGCGCAATAAGCACCTGTAAAAGTGCAACAACCCGATAGCCGTTACGCCACGAGCCTGCCTCTCCACCGAGGAAAAGCGACATAATCATCGGACTTACGGTGACTCCGACACCCCAGAAGCAATGAAGGAAATTCATATGCGAGGCGTTATAATGAAGGGAAACAAAGTTATTGACTCCCGTATCAATCGCACCTGCACCGTAGCCTAAAATAATACTGAAAAGAAGCATCAGAACAATATTCGGCGAAAAGCTGATTCCTACAAGACCAAGGGCAGTTACAAAGATTGATACAAGCGTCACCCTTACGGTGCCGAATTTTCTTATAAGCGTACCCGAAACAAAGCTTACTCCGCCTGTGCATATACCGATAATAATGCTCATAACTGAGGCAAAGCTTTCGGGGACATTCATTTCGCCGTGAAGCACGGGCCAGGCAACACCCAGAAGTGAATCAGGAAGACCGAGTGATATAAATACAACGTATATTACAATCAGTATAGTTAACATATTATACCTCTAATTAAGAAAACAGGTGTTTTCAAAGCTTATCTTTTTTTGAAAACACCTGCTGTTTTTATTTGCTTTTTTGTTCTGTACCCGATAGGACAAATTTTTAATTAATATTCTGCTTCGCCCTCATAAACAAGAACTGCGTTACCTGTAAGCCAGATACCGTTATCGTCATAGGTAACTGCAAGGTCGCCGCCCTTAAGCTTGACGGTAATTTCCTCACCCTTATCGCAGAAGCCGTTTTCAACAGCCGCTACAACAGCCGCTGCCGCACCGGTACCGCATGCGAAGGTTTCCTTGTTACCTCTTTCGTAGGCTCTCATCTTGATTGTATGGCGATTAACCACTCTTACAAACTCGGTATTGATTCTTTCGGGGAAGATGTCTGCCTTTTCAAAGCAGGGGCCGATTTCGTTAAGGTCAAGTGAGTCAATATCCTTAAGGAATACAACACAGTGGGGATTACCTACACCGACACAGGTGATGTTATATGAGCCTGAGCCGATTGTGATGGGATAGTCAATAATTCTGTCCTCATCAAGTGTACAGGGAAGCTCTGCGGGAACAAAGGTGGGCTTACCCATATAAACCTCTGTGGAAACAACTCTGCCGTTTGAGGTATAAACCTTAACGTTCTTGATACCTGCGCCGGTCTCAATTGTCATTTCCTCTTTCCTTACGATATCCTTATCGTAAAGCATCTTTGCAACGCAGCGGATTGCGTTACCTGCCATTTTACCTTCACTGCCGTCACGGTTGAAGATTCTCATTCTTGCATCAGCAACATCTGAGTTTTCAAGAAGCACGATGCCGTAGCCGCCGATACCTGTATGTCTGTCACAGAAGTTGATGCAAAGTGATTCGGGACAAGTAATTTCACCGTTGCGGTTATCAATGAAGATATAGTCATTGCCTGTACCCTGCATCTTAGCAAAGCGGAACTTATTGCGTGTCTTTCTCATTGAGTTGATATCAATAAGCTCTGTGTTCTGCTGAGTGTAATTACTTGCCATAATGTCAAGCATTGCATTTGCAGTATCAAGAGATGTAAAGCAAGCAATATTATGCTGAAGAGCCTTTCTTCTCAGAGCAATGAAGTTATCCATTGTCTCGTCAAAGAGTGCGCCCGTGTAAACGATGAAGTTAATCTTTCCGCTTTCAAGAAGCTTGAAGCAGTAATCGCTTTCCTTGATGCCCTTTACATAGGTTACATTGATGCCGAGGTTAACAATTGCTCTTGCGGTTTCCTTTGTTGCGAAAATGTTGATGCCGAGATCCTGCATCTTCTTTGCAATTGAAACAATCTCGTCAAGGTCGTGCTCATCAACGGAGATAAGAACACCGAGCTCGTTGCTGCCTGAGGTGGGCTTTACGCTGAAGCCTGAGGAAACAAGTGCCTTGAAGAGTGACTCGTTAAGTGTTTTACCGATACCGAGCACCTCACCGGTGGACTTCATTTCGGGTCCGAGGTAGCTGTTTACATCGTTGAGCTTTTCAAAGGAGAAAACGGGAGCCTTTGCAGCAAAGTAAGGAGGAGCCTCATAAAGGCCTGTGCCGTAGCCGAGGTCCTTGAGAGGAGTACCTGTCATAACCTTTGTTGCAAGGTCAACCATAGGAACGTTTGTAACCTTACTGATGTAAGGAATTGTTCTTGAAGCTCTGGGGTTAACCTCGATGATATAAAGCTGATTTTCATAAATGAGATACTGAATGTTAACAAGACCCTTTGTGCCGAGAGCAAGCGCAAGCTTTTCGGAGCAGTCAACAACAGTCTCTGTCATTTTATCGGTAAGTGAATAAGGAGGATAAACTGCAATGGAGTCACCTGAGTGAACACCTGCACGTTCAATGTGCTGCATAATACCGGGAATAAGTACATCCTTACCGTCGGAGATTACGTCAACCTCAATTTCAGTACCGCTCATATACTTGTCAACAAGTACAGGGTTTTCGATGCCCGTTGAAAGAATCTTCTTCATATATCTTTCAACCTCAACGTCGTTATGAACAATCATCATATTCTGACCGCCGATAACGTATGAGGGACGCAGAAGCACGGGATAAGTGAGTCTGTTTGCAGCCTCAAGAGCCTCCTCGAGGGTCATAACGCCGCATCCCTTGGGACGGAGGAAGCCGAACTTTTCAAGAAGAGCGTCAAACTTTTCCCTGTCCTCGGCAGTATCAATACCCTCCTGTGATGTACCGAGGATTTTAATACCGTTATCGTCAAGGAACTTAGTGAGCTTGATAGCAGTCTGACCGCCGAAGGCTACAACAACGCCAACGGGCTTTTCAACCTCGATAATGTTCATAACATCCTCTTCGCAAAGAGGCTCGAAGTAAAGTCTGTCAGCCGTATCATAGTCAGTTGAAACAGTCTCGGGGTTATTGTTAACGATAACAACATCGTAGCCGAGCTCCTTAAGAGTCCATACACAATGAACTGAGGAGTAGTCAAACTCGATACCCTGACCGATTCTGATAGGACCTGAGCCGAGAACCATTACAACGGGCTTGCCTGAACGCTCATAGCGTCTTGCTTCACAGGCCTTATCGTAGGATGAATAGAAGTAAGGTGTGGTTGCGCTGAACTCTGCGCCGCAGGTATCTACCATTTTGTAGCTTGCCTGAAGATGGAAGGCGGGGTCAAACTTACAGAACTTTGCAAGAGTTTTATCTGTATAGCCAAGCTTCTTTGCACGAAGATACGTATCCTCGTCAATTTCCTTACCTGAGATTTCGTTTTCAAAATCGGCAAGATTCTTAAGCTTTGCAATGAACCACTCGTCAACTGCTGTGATTTCGTGGATTTTTTCAATGGAAATGCCTGCCTTGATAGCCTCGAAGATTGTGAAAATTCTTCTGTCATCGGCAATATCAAGTCTTTCAAGAATATCAAGCTCGCTGATGGGAGCGGCATTGAGTGAATCAAGTGAAATTTCAGCACCTCTGATTGCCTTCATTACGGCGTTTTCAAAGGAGTGACCGATACTCATAACCTCACCGGTTGCCTTCATCTGAGTGCCGAGCTTACGGCTTGAGCCGAGGAACTTGTCAAAGGGCCACTTGGGGAACTTTACAACAACATAGTCAACGCTGGGCTCGAAGCAAGCGCAGGTTTTACCTGTAATATCATTAAGAATTTCATCAAGGTTATAGCCGAGCGCAAGCTTTGTTGTCATTTTTGCAATGGGATAGCCCGTAGCCTTTGAAGCAAGAGCGGATGAACGGGAAACTCTGGGGTTAACCTCGATAACTGCATATTCAAATGATTCGGGATTAAGAGCAAACTGACAGTTACAGCCGCCGACAATCTTAAGTGCGGAAACGATGTCAAGTGCTGCCTGACGGAGCATTGAGTATTCCTTGTTGGAAAGTGTAAGTGCGGGAGCACAAACAATACTGTCACCTGTATGAACACCTACGGGGTCAAAGTTTTCCATTGAGCAGATTGCAATTGTATTGCCTGCGTTGTCACGCATTGTTTCAAACTCAATTTCCTTCCAGCCCTTGATGTAACGTTCAACAAGCACCTGAGTGATGGGAGAAGCGTCAAGACCGGTCTTTGCAACGAGTCTGAGCTCTTCCTCATTGTATGCGACGCCGCCGCCTGCACCGCCGAGGGTGAATGCGGGACGGATGATTACGGGATAGCCGATGCGGTTTGCGATTTCAACGGAGGTTTCAACATCGTTGGAAATATCCGAGGGAATGCAGGGCTGACCGATTGCTTCCATTGTGTCACGGAAAAGCTGTCTGTCCTCTGCCTTGTCAATAGCTTCAACGTCTGTACCGATAAGTCTTACGCCGTGAGTCTGAAGGAAGTTTTCCTTCCAGAGCTGCATAGCAAGGGTAAGACCTACCTGACCGCCGAGACCTGCAAGAAGTGAGTCGGGCTTTTCGATTTCAATAATTCTTTTAACTGTTTCGGCAGTAAGAGGCTCAAGGTAGATTTCATCAGCAAGAGCCTTGTCTGTCATAATTGTTGCAGGGTTGGAGTTAACAAGAACAACATTAACGCCTGCTTCCTTGAGAACGCGGCAAGCCTGAGCGCCTGCGTAGTCAAATTCGGCTGCCTGACCGATTACGATAGGACCCGAACCGATAACGAGTACCTTTTTGATATCTTTATTAAGCGGCATAATTAACTCCTCCTTATCTCAGCTTTTCGATAGTTTCAATAATCCACTCTTCGGTGGGGATGAACTGAAGGGAAACTGCCTTTTCAGCCTCGTAGGCAATACCCTCAACTGTTTTGTCGTTCATATTTATGTGACTTACAACGCCCTTCTTCACGCTGTCAGCAACAACTGCAAAGTTATGATTCTGACTTGTGATGAGTGTTCTGTCTGTGCCGACGATTTTTGAAGGCTGATTTCCGCCGTGGTGACCGTAAAGAAGCTTTTCTGTATCAGCGCCCTGAGAGAGAGCCATAAGCTGATGACCGAGACCGAGACCAATCATCGGGATTTTTCCGAAGAGCTTAGCGATTTCGCTTACGATTTCAGCATTCTCCTTCGGGTCGCCTGCACCCTCTGTGAGAACAAGCACATCAGCGCCGAGTGAAAGGATATCCTCAGCCTTACTGTTATAAGGCATAAGCGTTACCTTATAGCCCTTATCCATAAGGTTTACCTCAAGGTTTTTGCTTGAGCCGAGGTCAAGCACAGCAACGTGAGCCTTTGCCTCTGTCTTGGGCACATATTCGCTCTTCTCGGTTGCAGCGGTATTCTTTACGGCGTCAGCGATTTTAAATAAAGCAACCTCATTAAGAGAAGCGGGTACTTCATCACAGAGAATTGCATTTGTGATGCCCTTATCTCTGATGATTGTTGTGATTTCACGGGTATCCACACCGTAAATTGCGGGGATGTTATTATTTTTAAGGAAGGTGTCAAGGTCATATTCACAGCGGAAGTTTGAAGGATAATCGCAGTACTCGCGTACAACGAGACCTGAAAGCTTAGGCTCACCTACAAAATCCTCCTCGATAATTCCGTAGTTACCGATTGCGGGGAAGGTTGAAACCACAATCTGACCGTAATAGCAGGGGTCAGTAAGCATTTCAATATAGCCCACAACATTTGTTGAGAAGATAAGCTCACCGACGGCACATTTATCAGCACCGAAAGCGTAGCCTTCAAAGACTGTTCCGTCCTGCAGGACTAAATAACGTTTTTTCATTCTTGTCACCTTGTTCACACCCGAAGGCGTGAAGCTTCCTTTCCTTGTTTTTAATTTATATAAAGATGTTGTTTACTCTGTAAAGCACTTGACGAGAACTGCCTTCTGAGCGTGAAGTCTGTTTTCTGCCTCGTCAAAAATTTCTGCTGCGTGTGCCTCAAGCACCTCCTCGGTGATTTCCTCACCTCTGTGAGCAGGAAGACAATGGAGCACCATTACGCCCTTGTTTGAAGCCTCAACGGCGGCGTTGTTGATCTGATAATCCTTGAAGATTCTCTGTCTCTTCTTAGCTTCGCTTTCCTGACCCATTGATGCCCACACATCAGTGTAAAGCACGTCTGATCCCTTGCATGCTTCGAGGATATCCTCGGTTACAAGAAGGTCGCCGTTTTCCCTTGCCCAGGCGACAATTGCTTCATCGGGCTCATAGCCCTTGGGGCATGCAATTGCAACTCTCATGCCCATTTTGATGCAGCCGACGATAAGGCTGTTAGCCATATTGTTGCCGTCGCCGATGTAGCAGAGCTTAAGACCCTTGATGTCCTTACCCTTGTACTCGCGGATTGTCTGAAGATCAGCAAGCACCTGACAGGGATGACAGAAGTCTGTAAGACCGTTGATGATGGGGATTGAGCCGTATTTTGCAAGGTCCTCAACCTCCTGCTGGTCAAAGGTTCTTATCATAATACCGTCAAGGAAGCGTGAAAGCACTCTTGCAGTATCCTGCACGGGCTCACCTCTGCCTATCTGTAAATCCTTTGATGAAAGGAACAAAGGTGTACCGCCGAGATCATACATACCGACCTCAAAGGAAACTCTTGTTCTTGTTGAGGATTTCTGGAAAATCATACCGAGGGTTTTGCCCTCAAGGATGTGATGCTTTATGCCTGCCTTCTTCTCTGCCTTGAGCTTATCGGCAAGGTCAAGTGTATCTGCAATTTCCTCCGGAGACCAGTCCAGAAGCTTAAGTAAATGTTTCATTCAATTTCTCTCTTTCCGTCCCCTTGCGGGACCTTATTATTCATCTTATTATTATACACTTACATATTTTAAAAGTAAAGATTTTCAGAATAAATATTCACTCAAAATTTATAAAAAAAATAACGGGTAACGAAAAAGTTACCCGTTAAAAGCAATAACAGAAAAATTACAATTGAAAATGAAGGAGGGAGAAATGTTGTTTTTGCAGATACCGAACATTCCGCGCATAGCCTTTACCTTCCTTTTCCGTAAATTTATCTGCGATAGTATAGCATAAGAGAAAGGGGTTGTCAATAAGTTTACGGTATAAAAAGTGTTAAATTTTATTTCACTTTATTATGCTTACTCTTGACAAGAAGTGCTTTATATTATATAATGCTTGAAGCTGATAAGCGAGCCGGTGTGTTGGAATTGGCAGACGAGGCGGACTCAAAATCCGTTGGTAGCGATACCGTGCGGGTTCGACCCCCGCCACCGGCACCATGTAAAAAACATCTTTTGTCTACCAAGACAAAAGATGTTTTTTACAATGATATCCGTTCCTTGCGGAACGGGTGATATATCTTCGATATGATATCGCACTATCGTGCGATGATATACGCTTCGCGTATGAAGGAACGGATATTATATCATGCTTGCGTAGCAAGTATATCATACGGCAGAGCCGTATATCATATCGCGTCAGCGATATATCATTGAAAAGTGTGTTAATTTGTGATATAATCAATATAAAGAGGTGATTTCGATGGTAAATAACAACTTCAATCATATTGACCCGGATGAATTTCATAGCAAAGAACTCACCCTTCACGATTGTATAGCAGATAAGATTTCATTTAAAAATAATACGCTTCGTTTTTACTTGCCCGATGGTTTTTGGGTAACATCTCATCATACAGAAAACACTTCTGAAAAGGTAATACGAACGGATGCTTCAGTAGTCGATTTTTCTATAGAAGATATTGATGACATCATAGTTCGTGTATTCACAAGACATAGATGGCTATGGTTCCGAAATACAAGTGTGGAGCTTTGGGATATGGAGCACCTCATTTCTGCTATAAACAGCGGAAAATGCACCTTGGAGTTTATCACGCAATACAGAACCCATTATGAGCAGATGTGGCATTGTGTAATTCATTCCAAGAAAAAGCCTTATTATAGGGAATGCCAACTGCACTTGCCGGAAACGGAGGCAACTTTCTTTTGGAATGATCTTTGTCTGGATCGGGAATGGTAATCCACACTACTTTTGGTCGTTTTTACCCCAACTTATACACCTTTTAGTCGCTCTTTCGCACGAAAAAAGTCACCTTTGTCTACTGACAAAGGTGACTTTTTTCAATGATATCCGTTCCTGACGGAACGGGTGATATAGCTAACGCTATGATATCTGCTTCGCAGATGATATACGCTTCGCGTATGGTGGGAACGGATAGTATATCATATTTGCAAAGCAAATATATCATACGGCATAGCCGTATATCATATCGTATAGCGATATATCATTGAAAAACACAACCAATTATGATATAATCGCAAAGAAAGAAGGTGCTTTTATGTCCGAAAACAAATTACTTGACTTATCCTTTGAATTTGCGGTTGCAATCGTTAATCTTATTGACGGTGTAACTACACCGAAAAGTTCTTATATGACCGAGCAGCTTGCAAGAGCCGGTACATCCATTGGTGCAAATATTTATGAAGCACAGTATGCACAAAGCAAGAAAGATTTTATTTCAAAGCTGGAAATCGCTTTGAAAGAATCCAACGAAACAAACTATTGGTTAAAGCTGATGTATGAAACTAAAAGAATTGATGCTACAACATACAAATATACAGAAAAGCTTTGTGGCAATATTCGTAGATTACTGATTGCCTCTTGCAAAACTTCTAAAGAGAACAAAAAATAATAACTGAAAAAAATCTGTTTTCAGAACAGGATTTTTTATTCATATCTACCGATTGGTATATCATCAGCCGTAAAGCTGATTATAAGCAAAAACTCACATCTTGCTTCATATTGAAAATCACCCCCGATAAGCGTAAAAGCCTGTCGGGGGTTACGTTTTTAATATTCTTCAAAATCAGCCTTACCTAAGCCTTCTTCCTCTGCCTGAGGGTAAAGGAGATTACCGTAGCCCGAGGGAACGCTGAACAATGAAGCGGCTGAACTGTTTTTAACTGAGATTGCTGTTGCGCTTTCAAGGAGAGTACCGTTGAGTCCGTATTCATTGATGCCGAGGAGTTCCCCTGCCTTGTAATAGAACTTGAGAGTTGTTGTTCTCAAGGGATTAACAAAGGTTTCACACACGGCATTTTTTCCGTTGAAGACCTCAACCGTTGCCTTACTGCTCCAGTTATCACCGGGAAGAAGCTCACTTGCCGCGTCACTTATATCAAAGGAAGCACTCAGAAGCTCGGGCACTCTGATATAAACGGCTCTTTCATTAAGAATGATGAATGAGCCTTCTTCATTATTCAGAAGTGAATATTCAAGCTCATTAACTCTTGAGGAAAGATAGTAATTGTCGCCTTTCTTTGCAATTGTAACGGGAATATCACCGTACTTTTTGTCGTTGACCTTATAAGAGAAGGTGAAGCTGTCGCCGTTTAAAATACTGTTATATTTTGCAGTTCTGTATACCTTAAGGTCCTTTGCTGCAGGATCTGTAATTACGGTACAGGTGTTGCTGACCTCATACCACTTGACGGCGGCACCAACCTTTTTATAGGCACGTATACGGAAATAGTACTTTTTATCGCTTCCCATTTTGGAAACGATATAGCTTGTTGTATCACGCGAGGTAATTGTAGCGACGGTTTTCCATACCCCGTTGCTGTAATAATAAATTCTGTAGCCGGTTGCATCCGCCGCCTTTGACCAGATAAGCCTTGCCTTGGATGAGTTTACGGCATTGCAGGCAAGCTTTATTTTATTACGGTCAAGGGTTTTTACTGTCAGAATATTTGACGCGGGGCCCTGAACATTTTTACCGTTTACCTTTGTAACGGCCCTTATTGCAAAGCGATAGCTCGTATTGTGGGTAAGATTTTTGACCGTACCCTCCTTTTTACCGGCACCGAGCAAGCCGATAACCTTCCATTTACCGTTTATATGCTGATACACGGCATAGCCCGCTGCGCCGGGAACAATATTCCACTTAAGCTTGATACTGTCAGTTGCCGCAGTTGCCGAAAGCTTTGTTGCAACAAGAGACTTTGTTTTGAGCTTAAGAGAGCGGTATCCGTCGCTCTGAATAAGCTTGTTACCTTCCTTGCGAAGGCTTCTTATACCGAACTCATAGTTATTCTGGGCATAAAGACCGGTAACGGTATAGCTTGTTCCGGTAACAATCCTGTACTCAGTCCACTTGCCGTTAACCTTCTGATATATTCTGTAGCCCGCCGCATTTTTACCTGCCGTCCAGGAAAGCTTGGCGGAATTTGCGGTTACCGAGCTGACCGTAAAGGATGAAGGCTTTGTCGGCTTCACAGCGGCAAATGCCGAAACGGATAAAACCGAAAACAGCGTAAGCACACAAAGAAGCACAGCCGTAATTTGTTTTATTCTTTTCATAATTTAATCCTTTTAATATTATAAATCCTTTAAGTGCTTGCTTCTGCTGGGATGTCTTAACTTTCTTAAAGCCTTTGCTTCAAGCTGTCTGATTCTTTCTCTTGTAACGTTGAACTCCTTGCCTACGTCCTCAAGGGTGTGGGGAGTGCCGTCACGAAGACCGAAGCGAAGACGAAGCACCTCTGCCTCTCTTGCCGTAAGAGTTTCGAGAACCTCGTTGACCTTGGTGCGAAGGAAGGTCATTGCAGCAGCATCTGCGGGTGAAAGTGCATCCTCGTCGGGGATGAAGTCGCCAAGATGGCTGTCCTCCTCCTCACCGATAGGTGTCTCAAGAGAAACGGGCTCCTGTGAAATACGAAGGATTTCACGTACCTTTTCAATAGGCATCTTAAGCTCCTGAGCAATATCCTCGGGTGAAGGATCCTTGCCCTTTGTATGAAGAAGCATATTGCTTGTCTTTTTAACCTTGTTGATTGTTTCAACCATATGAACGGGAATTCTGATTGTTCTGCCCTGGTCGGCAATCGCTCTTGTGATAGCCTGTCTTATCCACCAGGTTGCATAGGTTGAGAACTTGAAGCCCTTTGTATAGTCGAACTTGTCAACAGCCTTGATAAGACCGAGGTTACCCTCCTGAATAAGGTCAAGGAACATCATACCCCTGCCGACATATCTTTTTGCGATAGAGACAACAAGACGAAGGTTGGAGTTTGTGAGAATATCCTTTGCCTCCTTGTCGCCGTTGGAAATACGGATTGCAAGCTCAATTTCCTCCTCTGAAGAAAGAAGCTTTGCTGTACCGATATCCTTGAGGTAAACCTTAACGGGGTCTTCAATTACGCTTTTAGGATCACCGAGCATAATGTCATATTCCTTGGGAACATCGATGTCCACGGAAATTTCCTCAATGCTTTCATCGGTGAGGTCGTCAATAATTTCAACGCCGAGAGCCTCAAGCCTGGAGTAAATTTTCTCCATTTCCTCCATATCAATATCAGCTTCAATAACAACGGTATCAATTTCTGTTGTTGTAAGCTTACCTGCCGCACTTCCCTTGTCGATAAGTGCTTTGAGCATATTGTTTTTGTCTGATCTTTCCATAATGTTACATCCTTGCCTTTCTTTGCTTATATATAAAGATTATTTGTTGCCCTTAAAAAGATTGAGAAAATCCTCATCGCTCATTTCGGAGAATTCAAGCTTCTGCGATTTTTTCTCCTTGCTCTCGCGCATAGCCCGCAGGCAGTCTGCACAGGCCTTGATTGAAACGCTCAGGCTTTCGTGCTTTTTGACAATGCCGACAAGCTCACTCATTTCCTCTGCCGTAAGCTCCTGAGAAAAGAAGGTCAGCTCAAGACTGCGGCTTTCCTTTATTTTGTCCCGCAAAACTGAAAATATCTTGCGGTAAACGCCTACCGAAAAATCCTCCTCGGTAAGGTCATTTTCCATTTTTCTGTAAAGCTCGGGGCTTCGCATAAGAGCGGCTATGAGCATCTGCTCTGCCTTTATGCTCTTTATGTCCGTGTCGTTTGCAAGTGCCGCCTTTGTGTTGGCGCTCATTGAATTCTGCTGAATGTCACGGAACTGCTTTTTTTCCGTCTGCCGTGCACTACGCCTTGAAAGCTGCTCGATTCTCACGAGAATCGATTGCTTTGCAACGCCGAGCTCCTCGCTGAGTCTCGAGGCGTAGATATCACAGGCTATCTGACTTCTTGTTGAGGCAAGCACCTCTGCCGCTCTTTCAAGGAATTTCATTTTTCCGTCAGAGGTTGCAAGGTCAAATTCACCCTTCAATCTGACAAGCGCAAACTCAATATCGTTTGCCGCGCCCTCAATAAGACTGCGGAAGCGCTCGGGACCGTAATTACGTAAAATTTCGTCCGGGTCCTTTCCGCCGCTTAAGTGTACAACCTTAAGCTTCATACCGATTGAGTTGAAAATGCCAATTGCACGGGCAGTTGCCTTTTGTCCCGCCTCATCGGCGTCATATGAGAGGATAACCTCCTCACAGTAGCGGGAAAGCAGGTGTGCCATTTCACTTGTGAGAGCCGTGCCAAGGCAGGCAATTACATTGTCAAAGCCGGCCTGATGCAGAGAGATAGCATCCATATAGCCTTCAACAAGTATAAGTGAATTTTCCTTTGAATTTTTTGCAAAGTTCAAGCCGAAAACGCCTAAACTCTTTTTATAAACAAGGGTATCCGAGGAGTTGATGTACTTCGGCTTACTGTCGTCAAGGACTCGTCCGCCGAAGGCAACCACGTTACCCCTTGCATCAATTATAGGCACCATCACCCTGTTGCGGAAGGAATCGTAAAATCTTACCTTGCCGTCCTTATCGCTTCGGTTTGCAAGGTTAGCCTCAAAAAGCTCCTCGTAGGAGTAGCCCTTCTGTCTCATATGCTTTAAAAGACCGTCCCATTTATTCGGGGCGTAGCCCAAACCGAATTTTGTGATTGTGCTTTTTTTATAGCCGCGCATCTTGAAATATTCAAGCCCTGCCTTGCCCTCTTCGCTGTAAAGGCAGGAGTTAAAAAAGCGCGCCGCCTCTTTGTTTATTTCATATATTCTCTTACGCTTTTGTGCAAGGGAATCGTCATAGCCGTCGGTAGGCATAGCCATTGATGCCTTCTGACAAAGGAAGCTGACAGCCTCCGTAAAGTCGAGATTTTCCGCACGGCGGATAAAATTTATTACCTCTCCCCCTGCTCCGCAGCCGAAGCAGAAGTAGCTCTGACTTTCGGGATAAACGGTGAAGGAGGGTGTTTTTTCGTTGTGGAAGGGACAAAGTCCGACAAGATTTTTTCCACGACGCTTAAGCTGAACGTAGGAGGATATAACCTGCTCAATATCGCAGCGCATACGTAATTCATTAAGAAAATCATCAGTAAATCTTGCCATATTATCCTCCTTCCGTAATTTTTTTATTTCTGCTTGCGGACTACTTCTCGCTCCAGCCCGTCGGGATGAAATAATGCGAGAAAACCTTAAGCGCATAGCTGTCGGTCATGCCTGCAATATAGTCGCAGGCGGCTCTTTCAGCACCGTCACGCCACGCTATTTCAATATATTCATTTGGAAGCTCGACAGGGTGAGTGCTGAAAAAGGTGTAAAGCTGCTGAATCATTGCGATTGCCTTGCTTTCCTCGCTTTTACAGACGGGATTGGTGTATACCCTGTCGAACATAAACTCATGCAATGTATCAAATGCACCCTGTATATCTCTGTCAAGGCAAAGAGTATCCTTTGTGTTATTGATGGCAGACATTACGAGAGTGTTAATTCTCTGACTCTTGGTTTCACCGAGGATTTTACGAACCTCAAGCGGGATGTTTCCTTCGGTGATGACTCCGCCTCTTACGGCATCGTCGATATCGTGATTGATGTAAGCTATTCTGTCGGCAAGCTTGACTATGCGTCCCTCAAGGGTGCATGCCTCCTCGCCTCTTGTGTGGCAGAGGATACCGTTCCTGACCTCATAGGTAAGGTTAATTTTTTCAAGCACATCAACAACTCTGAGGCTCTGCTCATAATGCTTGAAGCCTTCGGGAAAAACCTCATTAAGTGCCCTTTCACCCGCGTGGCCGAAGGGGGTATGACCGAGGTCGTGACCGAGAGCGATAGCCTCGGTTAAGGTTTCGTTAAGAGAAAGTGCCATTGCA
Organism: Acutalibacteraceae bacterium; assembly: GCA_045658745.1. GTDB lineage: Bacteria > Bacillota > Clostridia > Oscillospirales > Acutalibacteraceae > UBA6857. Next base: position 60,127 of record JAZOVO010000102.1, read on the forward strand.
ATTGTTCTTGCAATCTGCGATACCTCAAGAGTATGGGTGAGGCGGGTTCTGTAATGGTCGGAGTCCGGTGAAAGGAAGACCTGTGTTTTATGCTTGAGACGGCGAAAGGCTGTGCAATGGACTATTCTGTCCCTGTCGCGCTGATAGGCTGTTCTGACGGGACATTCCTCCTCAGGGAGCTCTCTGCCCCTTGAGTTTTCGCAAAGCATACCGTAGGGTGAAATAAATTTTTTCTCCGCTTCAAGAGTTCTTTCTCTGATTGACTGCATAAAATCACCGCCTTTATGATTATATACGCTGAAACTTACATTTTCCCCTTAAAAAGTTTAAATTTCCGAATATTTTTCGTCAATTACCTCACTTCTGAACTTACCGCAGGAAACATCAACAAGCTTTGCGTCGAAAAAGGGCAGTTTTTCCTCGGGGATGCGGAAGGTTACCTCCACAAGGTCGGTGAATTGGGTGTCCTCAATTATGCCGCCCTCCTCACAGATGAGGGGCACAAGTCTGCCGTAAAAGTTATAGTCACTTTTCACCCTTACAATTTTGCAAAGGGACATTGTGATAATATTACCGCTGTCAAGGGCAATTTTTGCACCGTGGGAATAGGCTCTGACAAGACCGCCCGCACCGAGCATTATTCCTCCGAAATATCTTGTAACAACGACGCAGACATCGGTAACATCTTCCTTTAAAAGCACGTCAAGGCAAGGTATACCCGCCGTACCCTGAGGTTCACCGTCATCGCTGAAGCGTCTTGTCATACCGTCACGAAGAACATAGGCATAAACATTGTGGGTTGCATCCCAATGCTTTGTTTTAATTTCAGCAATAAAGTCCATTGACTCCTGCTGGGTTTTAACGGGCTTTACATAACCGATAAAGCGCGATTTTTTGACGATAAACTCGTCCTGATTTGCGTTTTTGACTGTTTTGTAGGATGCCACAATGCCACCACCTTTCGATCTGAAGATAAACATGTTTCAAATGCAAAATGTAAAATGCAAAATGCAAAATTGCGGTCGCAGGATAACGTTGTTTAATATTAAACCTTGTCACCCGCACAACATAGTTTTCAATTAACTTTAACCGTGTAGATTATAATAATTTTATGCAAATGC
>JAZOVO010000103.1:0-20323 GCA_045658745.1 Acutalibacteraceae bacterium
TACAGAGTCAAAGGGTGAGATTAAAATTTATAAGGATGTTGATGTAGATATCAGCGAATACGATGTCCTTATTATTGAAGATATCTTTGACAGCGGAAGAACACTCAATCTTCTTGTCAACAAATTAAGTCAGAGAAATCCGCGTTCACTTGAATGCTGTTCTCTTCTTGACAAGCCCGAAAGAAGAGACCCTGATATCAGTCTTAAGCTTAAATATACAGGTAAGGCAGTTCCCGATGAATTCGTTGTCGGCTACGGACTTGATTACGATGAGGCTTACCGCAACCTTCCCTTTGTGGGAGTTCTCAAGCGTGAGGTATATGAAAAATAATTTACGGTAAATAAGAAAGATAACTTACCGTTAAGGAGTTGTTTAGTATTGGAAAATAACAGTAACAATAATTCACCCAAGGCGATACCTCAGCGCTGGGGCAATCTGCTTTATATTGTGATTGCCGTAGCGTTTATATTCGGTCTTACCTTTATGATGGGTGATAAAACTGAGAAAAAGGAAACAAAATATTATGAGGTGGTTGAACAGTTCAGAGACGGTGAGGTAACCGAATATGAGCTTAACCTCGGCAGCGGTGTTATGGAGTATGTTCTCAAGGACGGAACAAAGACAAAGTATGTTGTTCCCAATGTTGAGATTTTCCTTAACGACGTGCATAACTATATCATAGAGTATAACGTTGAAAATCCCGACTCAACCGTTAAGTATAATTATAAGCGCGGCTCAAACAGCTCAATCTGGGCTAGTATGCTTCCGATGATGCTTATGAGCGTTCTTCTTGTTGCGGCTTTCTTCTATATGTACAAGAAGACGGGGCAGAGTATTGCCAACGAAAACAACAAAACTCTTTCCTTCGGCAAGGCAAGGGTAAAGCTTGGCAAGGATACAAAAAGAAAGACAACCTTCAAGGATGTTGCTGGTGCCGATGAGGAAAAGGCAGAGCTTGAAGAAATCGTTGAATTTCTTCGTACACCTGAGACTTTCCGTGAGCTTGGTGCAAGAATTCCCAAGGGCGTACTCCTTGTTGGCCCTCCGGGTACAGGTAAAACTCTCCTTGCAAGAGCAGTTGCAGGAGAAGCGGGTGTTCCCTTCTTCTCGATCTCAGGCTCCGACTTTGTTGAAATGTATGTCGGTGTCGGTGCTTCCCGAGTAAGAGACCTTTTTGCTCAGGCAAAGAAAAATTCTCCCTCAATTCTCTTTATTGATGAAATTGATGCTGTAGGTCGTCACCGTGGCGCAGGTATGGGCGGCGGACACGACGAAAGAGAGCAGACACTCAATCAGCTTCTTATTGAAATGGACGGCTTCGGTGAAAATGAAGGCGTAATTATCATTGCCGCAACTAACCGTCCCGATATTCTTGACCCTGCTCTTTTAAGACCGGGCAGATTTGACCGTCAGCTTACCGTCGGTTATCCTGACGTAAAGGGCAGAGAGGAAATTCTTAAGGTACACGCAAGAAACAAGCCTCTTGCTCCCGATGTAAAGCTTTCAGTTATTGCACAGTCAACAGCAGGCTTTACCGGTGCAGACCTTGAAAATCTTCTTAATGAAGCGGCACTTCTTTCTGCAAGAAGAAAGAAGAAGTCCATCACAATGGAGGAAATTGAGGAAGCAACAATCAAGTGTGTTGTTGGTACAGAGAAAAAGAGCAAGAAAATCAGCGACAAGGAAAAGAAGCTCACCGCTTACCACGAAGCAGGTCACGCTCTTGCAACATATTTCCTTCCGGGTCAGGACCCCGTTCATCAGATTTCAATTATCCCCAGAGGTATGGCAGGCGGCTTTACAATGTCACTTCCCGCGGAAGATAAGAGCTACCGCGCAAAGGGAGATATGCTCGAGGATATCGTTGTTCTTCTCGGCGGTCGCGTTGCAGAGGCAACTGTGCTCGGTGATATTTCAACGGGCGCTTCAAACGATATTGAAAGAGCAACCGACATTGCCCGCAAAATGGTTACCCGCTACGGTATGAGCGAAAATCTCGGCCCCATTGTTTACGGCGGCGGTGATCACGAGGTATTCCTGGGCAAGGACTACAGCAGTGTCCGCAACTATTCCGAGGCTGTTGCCGCAGATATCGACGGTGAGGTCAAGAGTATTATTTCCTCCTGCTACAAAAAGTGTGAGGATATCATCAAGGGTAATATTGATAAGCTTACCTGTGTTGCCGAATACCTTATCGTTAACGAAAAGGCAGACGGCACAGTATTTGAAAAGCTTATGAAGGGTGAGCTCTGTGATAAGGAAGAGCCCGAGGAAGAAGCAGCTACAGCAGTAGAAGCAGATTCAACAGAAGAATAAATCGGAAGCCGAAAAAAGATGACTCTTTTTTCGGCTTTTTTTCTGTTTTTGCTTGTTCATTCTGTAAAAATGTGGTATAATTCAAAATGTATATTTATAACTATGTTCTTTTGGAGGCAGAAAAATGATTGAGTATATCAAAATGATTATTGTCGCAATCATAAGCGGTGTAACCTTACCGTTGCCCGTTTCCTCGGCGGCTCATTTTAACTTTTTTTCAAATATAGTCGGACTTTCGGGAGATAACCAGCGCTTCTCTTTATATTACAATTTCTTTATGCTTGTTTTTTCTCTTGTAGTTCTTTTTACCTTCAGGAGAACCGTTGCAAGAGGCTTCAGTCTGGCTTTTTCAGGAAAGAGTGAAATCAAGGTGAGGGATAACAAGTACTTTGTAAAAAATGTACTTTTTTCAATTCTTCCTACACTTGTGCTTTTTGTTCCTGTTTCCAAAGGTAAGCTTCTTATGGATTACCTTGATAATTTTTTCAACACCAACGGACTTATTCTTGCAGGTGTTGCCTGTGTTGTTACTGCCTTCGTGCTTATCATTGCACTCTGGTACACATCAAAGAACAAAAATCCCTTGAGAAGAGCCCTTGATAAAAAGACAGTTCTGAGAATGTCATTTTATCAGCTTCCCTGCTATGTGATTCCCGGCTTTTCGCATATTGCCTCAGGTGCCGTGAATCTTTTTATCAGTGATATAGCCTCAAAAAGCCTTGTCGGTCAGCTTTATATTTATCTTGCACCCTCAATGTTTTTTGTAAGCATCGTCAAGGTAATACGAGGTCTTTTTGCAGGGGTTGTATTTGATCCCGCCGTGCTTATTGTCGGTATCATAGCTTTTGCGATCGCTTCGCGTATTATTATTTCACTTACAACAAAGATCAATTTCCGCAGGCTCTTTGCTTTCTTCTGCGGATACTCAATCGTCTTCGGTATATTCATTACCGCAATTTCATTCTTTATCTGATAAACGGAGAGAATTTTCATGGCTGAAAACAAGAAAAAAACAAGCGGTCAGAAAAACAAATCAAAGACCGCCGGTAAAAAGAAAAATTCAAATGTAAAGCGTGTCGGCAAGGATAAAAGGCTTAATCTGAGCTTTTATGAGCAGCACACCAATGCGATTATGCTCGGATATATCATTGCCTCGGTTCTTCTTGCCTGTATTGCCTTTATTCCCGGCTATAACCTCTGGCAAAAGCTCCGCGCCTGCTTTTTTGCAACAACAGGTCTTGGCTTTTACCTTGTCGTTATTGCGCTTATAATTATAAGCGTGAGAATGTGCCTTAAAAATATGAGAAGAAGTCTGCTTGTTACCAACATTTCGGCTTTTTCGCTTGTGGCTAATTTCTGCGGTATTCTTCATCTTTTCAATTTCAAGGTCACAGACGGCGGCTTTGAGGAGTGGAGACTGCAGTTCCTTGAGGCTACAAAAAGCGGCTGGGAAATCGGTATGGGTACCTTCAGCGCTAACGGCGGAACGCTCGGTGCAATTTTCGGAGGTGTGCCGCTTCACCTTTTTGGCAAGGCGGGTGCATTCATTGTAATAATCCTTGTATTTGTTGTCAGTCTTTTCCTTTATCTCAATACTGACATAAATCTTCTCGGTGAAAAGCTTTCTGAATTTGCCGTAAACGGTAAGGGCAGGCTTGAGGAATCAAACGAGCAGAGAAAGGTCCGTGCCGAGGAAAAGAAACGCATAAGACAGGAGGAAAAGCTCCTTAAGATGCAGCAGGAGGCTGAAAAGGCCGAGGCCGAAGAGGATGCAGAGGAGCAGGAAGGTGAAGATGCAGAAAATGCAGTCAGCCTTTCACTTCCTTTTATCAGCTTTGCCGACGAGAAAACAGAGGAGGCTCCCTCAGCTTTGAAGGATGCCTTCGATTTTGACAAAACAGAAATTGAATATGATCCCATAAGCAAGGGCTCATCGGAGCCTTCTTTCACTAAGGCTGAAAAGCATACCTTCCCTCAGAATAATGTTTTCACTTATCCTGACGGTAAAATGCCCGAGAAGGCGGCGGACAAGCTCTCGGATAAAACTGCTCCCGCAAAGCCCTTTGCGGATGACCTTATTTCAATGGGCAGGGGAGCGGCTACAGCTAAGTCTGCATTTACTGCAAGTAATCTTCCCGATGACTTTGAAGAAATTGACGATGCCGATGACTTTGAAGCACCTGTAGAAAAGTCAGAAAAAAGTGACGATATAAAGCTTTCCGATAATGATAAGGCTGTTGTTAAGGAAGCCGTCAAGGACGCGGAAACAAAGCTTGAAAAGACAAAGTCCGAGGTTAAAAACTATAAGGAAACGAGAAGACCGCAGAAGGCCTATAAGCTTCCGAGCATAGAATTTCTTAACAAGCCCTCATTCGGATCCGATCTTGACAGTGAAGCCGAAATGCGCGCAACTGCCAAGAAGCTTGTTGATATTCTCAGAAGCTTCGGAGTAGAAACAACGCTCATCGGAGCTTCAAGAGGTCCTTCCGTAACCCGCTATGAGCTTTCACCGGCTCCCGGTGTAAAAATCAGCAGAATTACAAGCCTTGCTGATGATATCGCCCTCGGTCTTGCTTCAACAGACGTAAGAATTGAAGCACCTATTCCGAATAAGGCCGCAGTCGGTATTGAGGTTCCCAACAAAAAGAGCTCAATGGTAACTCTTCGTGAGGTTATTTCATCAAAGGAATACAAGGAAAGTCAGGGTAAGCTTCTTACCGTTGCACTCGGTAAGGATATTGCGGGTAATATCCGTTGTACAGACCTTGCTAAAATGCCTCATCTGCTTATTGCAGGTACAACCGGCTCAGGTAAGTCAGTATGCCTTAACTGTATGATTGCGAGCGTTCTTTACAATGCAACTCCCGATCAGGTCAAGCTTCTTATGATTGACCCGAAGCAGGTTGAATTCAGCGTTTATAACGGCATACCCCATCTTCTTGTTCCCGTTATCACAGACGCCCGTAAGGCGGCAGGCTCACTTGCATGGGCGGTAGGAGAAATGGACTCCCGCTACAAGACCTTCTCAACCTGTGGCGTACGTGATATCAAGTCCTATAATAACTACATCAAGGAGCATCCCGAGCTTCCATTTATGCCTCAGATTGTTATTTTCATCGATGAGCTTAACGACCTTATGATGGTTTCACCCAAGGAGGTTGAGGATTCAATCTGCCGTCTTGCTCAGAAGGCAAGAGCCGCAGGTATGCACCTTGTTGTTGCTACACAGAGACCTTCGGTTGACGTTATCACCGGTATAATCAAGGCAAATATTCCCTCGCGTCTTTCACTTGCGGTTTCATCTCAGGTTGACTCGAGAACAATTCTTGACTCCGTAGGTGCTGAAAAGCTTCTCGGTAACGGTGATATGCTCTTCAATCCCGTTGGCGTTTCAAAGCCTGTCAGAATTCAGGGAGCTTACCTTTCCGACGGCGAAATAGAAAAGATAGTTGACTTTATCAAAAATCAGTCTACTGTCACTTATGATGACGAAATTATGCAGGAGATTGAAAGAAATGCAACTGCCGAAAAGAAAAAAGGCGGCTCAGGAGCTTCAGCCTCTGACGGTGAGGACAGTCAGCTTGATGCTCTTATTGAAGAGGCGATGAACGTTGTGACAGAGCTTAACTCTGCCTCAACAACGGTTATTCAGCGTAAGCTTTCCGTTGGTTATGCAAGAGCGGCAAGAATTATGGACCAGCTTGAGCAGCTCGGATATGTAAGTGCTGCAGAAGGCAATAAGCCCCGTAAGGTGCTTATCACAAGAGCACAGTTCCTTGAAATGAAGGCAAGGGGCGAGGATGGCAGTGAGGATTATGACGTTCTTTCTGATTAAAGAAAACCCTTTAAGGAGTTATTATGACATACGAATTTGAAAAAGAAGCAATTGCAGAGGGATACAAATACGTCTGCGGTATAGATGAAGCGGGCAGGGGACCCTTGTGCGGTCCCGTGTGTGCCGCTGCAGTCATTCTGCCTCTTGATTGCGAAATTCCCGGTATAAATGACTCAAAAAAGCTCAGTGAAAAAAAGCGCGAGGCTCTCTATGATATCATTACAGAAAAGGCAATTGCCTACAGCGTTTTTATGGTGGGTCCCGATGTGATTGATGAAATCAACATTCTTCAGGCAACCTTCCTTGCTATGCGTACTGCTGTTGAAAACCTTGATGTAAAGCCCGATATTGCTCTGATTGACGGCAATGGCAAGCCGGGACTCGATATAGCAGAGAGAACGGTTATCAAGGGCGATGCAAAAAGTGTTTCTATAGCTGCAGCGTCTATTCTTGCAAAGGTTACGAGAGACAGATATATGCTTGAGGCTGATGAAAAATATCCCGAATATCAGTTTGCGAAGCACAAGGGCTACGGCACAAAGCTTCACTATGAAATGATTGCCGAACACGGTATCTGTCCCGAGCACAGAAGAAGCTTCCTTAAAAAAATCCTCGGTGAATAAAATGGATAAAAGGGAGCTCGGAAATAAGGGTGAGGCTTTTGCTGCCGAGTATTACAAAAAGCTCGGCTTTGCCGTAACGGCACGTAATTATAGCTGCCGCGGCGGTGAAATAGACATAATCGCGGAAAACGAAGAATATATTGTTTTTGTTGAGGTTAAAACCCGCTCTGAAAATTCACTTTATGAGCCTTCGGAGGCTGTGGATTTCAGAAAGCAGAAGCGCCTTACAATAGCCGCAACAAGGTATCTGACCGAATCGGAAAGTGAAAAGCAGCCTCAGTTCGATGTTTTTGAGGTGTATATCAAAGACGGCAGGATATTCAAAGTCAGAAGAATTGAAAATGCATTCGAAGCTTTTGATTTTGGAGGCAGATATGATATATTCTGATTTGCATTGTGACAGTGTGACAAGATGCTACGAAAAGGGAGAAAGCCTTTTTGATTCAAGGGGTCACATCAATTATTTTAAAATTAAACAGCTTACAAAATATAAGCAGTGTTTTGCTCTTTTTATTGATGACAGTAAAAGAGGAGATACTGCTTTTTCTTATTTTAAAAAACTTGTAGAATTTTATGAAAGTGAAATTGAAAAAATAAAAAGTGATAATTTAACTGCGGTGCTTACGGCGGAAAATGGAGCCTGTCTCGGCGGTGACAGCGATAATGTTCATTATCTCGCTGATAAAGGAGTGCGTATGCTGACTCTTACGTGGAACGGCGAAAATGAGCTTGCTTCGGGTTGTATGGCTGACAACGGGGGACTTAAGGCCTTCGGTAAAGAAGTGATAAGAAAAATGGAGCAAAGCGGAATACTTGTTGATGTTTCTCATCTTAACGAGAAGAGCTTTTATGATGTTGCTTCTTTTGCGGCTTCACCGCTTATTGCATCGCACAGTAATTGCTTTTCTCTTGTTCAGCACAAGCGCAATCTGAAGGATGAGCAGATTAAGCTTATCATAGAAAGCGGCGGTCTTGTCGGACTTTGCTTTCACGCACCCTTTCTTGTAACTGACGGACTCGGAAGCTTTGAAATGCTTTACCGTAATATTTACCGTATACTTTCCCTTGGCGGTGAGGATAATGTCTGCTTCGGCAGCGACTTTGACGGCGGAAAGCCGGAAAGAGTGCTCGGCAGTCTGCAGAGGGTAAAAAATCTTTACGCTTACCTTAAAGGACGGGGATTGCAAAAGGAGTTGCTTGAAAAAATATTTTATAAGAATGCAGAAAAAGTGTTTTTATGTGATACATAATCGGTTTTTGTCTTTACTTTTTTGTTTTGATGTGTTAAAATATGATGATTATAATTTCCTTATATGGAGGTATAAAAAATGCTTTACACAAGTACAAGAGATAAAAGCGTTCAGGTGAGCTCAGCTCAGGCTATTGCTCAGGGTATTTCCGTTGACGGCGGTCTTTTTGTGCCTACGGAAATTCCTTCAATTGACAAGGCTTTCGTTGATTCACTTGTTCCCCTTGATTATATTTCAAGAGCAAAAAAGGTGCTTTCTCTTTATCTCACCGACTACACAGAGCAAGAGATTGCGTACTGTGTTGAGGGTGCCTACAAGGCCGGTAAGTTCTCAAGCGAAAAGGTTTCTCCCATTAAGAAAATTGAGGGTGGAGCTAACATCCTTGAGCTCTGGAGAGGTCCTACTTGCGCATTCAAGGATATGGCACTTCAGCTTCTTCCTTATCTTCTTACAACTGCCGCAGGAAAGACTGTAAAGGATAAGACAATCGTTATTCTTGTTGCAACCTCCGGTGATACAGGTAAGGCCGCTCTTGAGGGCTTTAAGGATGTACCCGGCACAAAGATAATGCTGTTTTATCCCAACGACGGCGTAAGCCCTATGCAGAAGCTTCAGATGACAACTCAGGCAGGTGAAAATGTAGCTGTATGTGCAATCAACGGAAACTTCGACGATGCTCAGAACGGTGTTAAGAAAATCTTTACCGACAGCGAGGTAAAGGCAAAGCTTGCTGAAAACGGAATGATGTTCTCCTCAGCTAACTCAATCAACTGGGGCAGACTTGTTCCTCAGATTGTTTACTACATTTCCGCTTACTGTGACCTTATCGAAAACGGCACAATCAAAAACGGAGACGAAATCAATGTTGTTGTTCCCACGGGTAACTTCGGTAACATTCTTGCCGCTTACTATGCAAAGAAGATGGGTATTCCCGTAAAGAAGCTTATCTGTGCTTCAAATGCAAACAATGTTCTTACAGACTTCCTCAAGGAGGGCGTTTACGACAGAAACAGAAGCTTCTTCACAACAACCTCTCCCTCAATGGATATTCTTATCTCCTCAAACCTTGAAAGACTTCTCTACCATCTCACCGATGAAAGCGACGAAACAATCCGCAAGTGGATGGGTCAGCTTTCAAAGGACGGCAAGTATGAGGTCTGCGATAAGGTGAAGGCACAGATTCTTGAACTGTTTGACGCAGGCTGCTGTGACGATGAGGAAACCGCCGCAACAATCAAGGCTACCTATGATGAAGGCTACCTTTGCGATACACATACCGCAGTTGCAGTAAAGGTTTATGAGGAATACAAAAAAGCAACAGGCGATATGACAGAAACTGTTATCGCTTCAACTGCTAACCCCTATAAGTTCTCTGCTGCCGTTCTTAAGGCAGTAAAGGGCGAGGTTCCCGCAGAGGCTGATGAGTTTGAGCAGGTTGACCTTCTTAAGGCGGCAACGGGTGAAATCTGTCCCGAGCAGCTTGCAAACCTCAAGGGCTCAACACCCAGATTCACCGCTTGCTGCAACAAGGAAGAAATGATTGATACCGTTTACGGTATGCTTGGTATATAAATTTTTTTGAAAGGAGGGTGTCGCTTGTCAATATTTGTTATAGGAGATACCCACCTTTCCTTCAGCTGTGATAAGCCTATGGATATTTTCGGCGGATGGCAGGATTACGTATCGAGGCTCGAAAAGAACTGGCGCGCCGTTGTAGCTGAGGATGACACAGTTGTTATTCCCGGTGATATATCCTGGGCTATGAGTCTTCCTGAAGCGGAAAAGGACTTCACCTTCCTTCACTCCCTTCCGGGTAAAAAGCTCATTATGAAGGGTAACCACGATTATTGGTGGACAACAAAAAGAAAAATGGATAAATTCCTTGAGGAAAAAGGCTTTGACTCTCTGCAGATTCTCCACAATAATGCCTTCAGAGTGGGGGACTTCACTCTCTGCGGCTCAAGAGGCTGGTTTTATGACGCTCAGACGGGTAACGATAAAAAGGTTATTGCACGCGAGGCGGGCAGAATTGAAATGAGTCTTACGGAAGCCGAAAAGCTCGGCGGTGAAATAATATGCTTTCTGCATTATCCTCCCGTTATGAACGGAATGAAGTGCGAGGAGATTATGGAGGTGCTTGAAAGGCACGATGTCAAGCGCTGTTATTTCGGACATCTTCACGGCAATTTTTCTTCATTTGTCAACAACGAAACCGTTGACGGAGTTAAATTTTCCTTGATTTCTGCCGATTTTCTTGAATTTTGTCCCAAATTAGTGGAAAAATTTTGAAAAAACTATAGAAATATTTTATCAATGCTGATATAATATATGGGTTAAAATGTAAATTGGGTGTTTGCGGTTATGTCAACATCCAAGGATAGGAGTTTAGAAATGAGTTTAAAATCATCAAACAATGTTGAAACAAATGTATACGCTCTTGAAATTGCTATTTCAGCAGAAGAGTTCGATGCAGCACAGAACAAGGCTTTCAACAAGCAGAAGAACAAGATTCAGCTTCCCGGCTTCCGTAAGGGTAAGGTAACACGTAAGATGGCTGAAACATTTTACGGTAAGGGCTGGCTTTATGAGGATGCACTCGATATGCTTTTCGGTAAGGCTGTTGAGGACGCTGCAAAGGAAGCAGAGCTTGAGGTTGTAGGCACAAAGAGTGCAGACGTTAAGGAAATCGGCGACAACGGTGTTGAAATGGTTGTTGAGGTTTTCGTTAAGCCTGAAATTGAGCTTGCTGAGTACAAGGAGCTCAAGGCTTCAAAGAAAAAGGTTGAAGCAACTGAAGAAGAAATCAACGACAGAATCAACGGTCTTCTTGAAAGAAACGCAAGACTTGTTTCCGTTGAAGACAGAGCAGCTCAGGACGGCGACATCACAGTAATCGACTTTGAGGGCTTTGTTGACGGCGTTGCATTCCAGGGCGGTAAGGGTGAAAGCTATGAGCTTACACTTGGCTCAGGCCAGTTCATTCCCGGATTTGAAGCACAGGTTGCAGGTCACAACGTTGGCGAGGAATTCGACGTAAACGTTAAGTTCCCCACAGAGTACACTCCCGAGCTTGCTGACAAGGATGCAGTTTTCAAGGTAAAGCTTCATGAAATCAAGGTTAAGGAGCTTCCCGAGCTTGATGACGAATTTGCTCAGGACGCAGCAGACTGCGATACAGTAGCACAGCTTAAGAAGAACATTGAAAACGAAATCAAGGAGCACAAGGAAGAAGAAAACGAAAGAGAAATCGAATCCCAGCTTCTTGAAAAGCTCAGCGAAAATGTTAAGGGCGAAATTCCCGAATGCATGATCGACACAGAGCTTGATAATCAGATCAGAGATATTGATTACAGACTTTCAATGCAGGGCATGAACTTTGAAACATACCTTCAGTATACAGGTATGACCGTTGAGCAGTATAAGGAAAACTCAAAGCCCTCTGCTGAAAAGAACGTAAAGGTTCGTCTTGCTCTTGAATACATCGTTAAGGCAGAAGCACTTGAAGTAAGCGACGAGGATCTCGAGGCTGAATATGACAAGTTTGCTGAGCGTTATCAGATGGAAAAGGATAAGATCAAGGAGCTTGTTCCCGTAGAAGGCCTCAGAAAGGATCTTCTCAACGAAAAGGCAATCAAGTTCGTAAGAGACAACGCAAAGGTTACAACTGCAAGAAAGCCCAGAGCTAAGAAGGAAGAAGCAGATAAGACCGACGCTGAATAATCCTTGATTATTCCTGCTTTTATTGACCAACAATACTTTAAGTAAAAAGAAACCGCATTTCGCGTGCGGTTTCTGATTTTTAAGATAAACAGGAGGCATTATTATGGCACTTGTACCTTATGTTGTTGAACAGACTAACCGCGGTGAAAGACAGTATGATATTTATTCAAGACTTTTAAATGACAGAATTATCGTTCTTTCCGATGAGGTTAACGATGCAACCGCTTCACTTGTTGTTGCCCAGCTTCTTTTCCTTGAAAGTCAGGACAGCGAAAAGGATATCAGCTTTTACATTAACAGTCCCGGCGGCTCCGTAACTGCAGGTATGGCAATTTATGACACAATGCAGTACATCAAGTGTGATGTTTCAACAATCTGTATGGGTCTTGCCGCATCAATGGGTGCATTTTTGCTTTCATCAGGCACAAAGGGTAAGAGATATGCCCTTCCCAACAGCGAAATTATGATTCATCAGCCCTCAGGCGGCGCAAAGGGTCAGGCAACAGATATCAAAATTGTAGCAGACCATATTCTCAGAACAAAGGCAAAGCTTAACAAAATCCTTGCAGAAAACACAGGCAAGGACGTTGAGATTATTGCTCAGGATACTGAGAGAGACAACTTTATGACAGCCGAGGAGGCTCTTGAGTACGGTCTTGTTGATAAGATTCTCTATAAGAGATAACATCTAAAGGGGTAGATTATATGGCGAGAGATAGTGATAACAAGGAAAAATCCGTCAGATGTTCCTTCTGTAACAAGGCTCAGGGTGATGTGAAAACACTTATTGCCGGACCGGGAGTGTACATCTGTGACGAATGCATCAGTCTTTGTCAGACTATCGTAAACAGTGAAGGCGACGCAGTTAAGGAGGATAAAGCGAAAAGCTTTGCCACTCTTAAAAAGCCCGCAGAAATCAAGGCTATGCTTGACGAATATGTAATCGGACAGGATGAGGCTAAAAAGGCGCTCAGCGTTGCGGTTTATAACCATTATAAAAGAATATACAGCGGCACGGATAATGACGTTGAGGTAAGCAAGAGCAATATTCTTATGCTTGGACCTACCGGTGTAGGTAAAACAATGCTTGCACAGACCCTTGCCAGAATTCTCGATGTTCCCTTTGCGATTGCCGATGCAACCACGCTTACTGAAGCAGGTTATGTCGGTGAGGACGTTGAAAACATTCTTTTAAGGCTTATTCAGGCGGCAGATTTTGACATTGAAAGAGCCGAAAAGGGCATTATCTATGTTGACGAAATTGATAAGATAGGCAGAAAGAGTGAAAGCACTTCAATCACCCGTGACGTAAGCGGTGAGGGTGTTCAGCAGGCGCTTCTTAAAATCCTTGAGGGTACTGTTTCAAACGTTCCTCCTCAGGGCGGCAGAAAGCATCCTCAGCAGGAATTTATTCAGATTGATACATCAAACATTCTTTTCATCTGTGCGGGTGCTTTTGTAGGCATTGAAAAAATTGTTGAAAAAAGGCTCGGAAGTGGCGGTCTCGGCTTCGGCGCCGAAATCAAGAGCAAAAAGGATTTTGCTGAGGCAAAGGTAATGCACAAGGTTATGCATCACGACCTTGTAAAGTTCGGACTTATCCCTGAGCTTGTGGGCCGACTTCCCGTTATTACGGCTCTTGACGACCTTGATAAGGATGCTCTTGTCAAAATTATGACTGAGCCTAAAAACTCACTTGTAAAGCAGTACAAATACCTTTTCAGTATTGATAAGGTTGACCTTTACTTTGAGGATGACGCTCTTGAGGCGATTGCCGAAAGAACTCTTGAGGCTAAAACCGGTGCAAGAGGTCTTCGTTCAATTATCGAAAAGCTTCTTCTTGACTATATGTACGAGATGCCTCAGAACGAAAACGGCGGTAAGCTTATAATAACAAAGGCAGCCGTTGAGGGTACAGAAAAGGCAATTTTTGCAGAATAATAAAAAATAATGGATTATTTTGACTTTAAGCACAAAAAAACACAAAGAGCTATTGACTTTTAAATTGCAGTTGTGTTAAAATGCTTTAGTACAAAATTTTCGGAGGTTAAGTAAAATGACAGCTGTTCAGTATGTATTAGCAATTCTTGTTATAATTGTTTCACTTATAATAATTGTTCTTGTTTCTCTTCAGGAGAGCAAGCAGCAGGGTCTTTCAGGTGCAATTGCAGGTGCAGCAGATACCTTCTTCGGTAAGAATAAGGGCAGAACAATGGAAGCTCAGCTTTCAAAGTTCACAAAGATTGCAGGTTCAATTTTCTTTGTTCTCGCTTTTGCTTCAGCACTTCTTGTTCTCTTCACTGCTAAATAAGAATACTAAAACTGTGCAGGTGAGTTTTGCGTATGCATTTCTCACCTGTATTTTTTTAATATTTATTTATAAACATATTATTGCTAAATGTTTGATTTTGTGATAAAATTTAACAAATATCGATTCGGGAGGACGCCATGAATATCTTACATCTCAAATACGCAACTGAAATTGCCGAAACAAAATCAATCAGTAAAGCGGCAGAAAATCTTTACATGGGTCAGCCTAACCTCAGCCGTGCCATCAAGGAGCTTGAGGAGCATATCGGTATTACCATTTTCAACCGTACCTCAAAGGGTATCACCGTAACTGATGACGGTGAGGAATTTTTGCGTTATGCAAGGCGTATAATTGCTCAGGTTGAGCAGGTTGAAAATATGTATGTTTACGGTAAAAGAAAGGTTCAGCAGTTTTCTCTTTCTGTTCCCAGAGCGGCTTATATCTGTGAAGCTTTCACAAACTTTTCAAAAAGCATCGGACTTGATTCTCCCTGCGAGTTTTTCTATAAGGAGACTAACTCAAATAAAACCATAATCAATGTCTGCAAGGAGGATTATAACCTCGGTATTGTCCGTTATCAGTCAGCCTTTGATGACCACTACAGACAGATGTTTAACGAAAAAAAGCTCGAAAGTGAAATTGTAACCGAATTTTCTTACAGACTTATTACTGCTGCGGATTCTGTCCTTGCTAAAAAAGAGGTTATTACTGCCGATGATTTGTCGGCTTGTATTGAAATCTGCCACGCAGACCCCTATGTCCCGTCAATGCCTCTTATTGACGTAAAAAAGGCGGAGCTTTCCGAAAATGTTGATAAGCGAATCTTTGTTTTTGAAAGAGCCAGTCAGATGGAGCTTCTTTCAAAGCTCAAAAACAGCTTTATGTGGGTTTCACCTGTTCCTGAGGAAAACCTCGAACGCTACGGTCTTATAGAAAAGAAGTGTGATATAACGGATAAAACCTATAAGGACGTTCTTATTTACCGCAAGGATTACAGACTCAGTGATTTTGACAACCGTTTTATCGCCGAGCTTATCAATTCAAGAAGTAAATATTTTGCCGAATAAATTATACGGTGCAGTTGCCAGAGCTTCTGCACCGTTTTTTTATTTGTGTCAAGCTTTCGACATAAATAACACAGCCGTGAAGCTATAATAAAACGGGTGATGAAAATGTCGGGTGTAATTTACGCCGATGTGCTTGTTATTGTGAATGTATACATTACATATCTGCTTATTAAATCAACGGCTTTACTTCTGAAGGAAGACCCTGACAGAATAAGACTTTTTGCCGCGTCGCTGCTGGGAGGAATATATTCTCTTACTGTGCTTCTTCCTGAAAGCCTTTCAGGCCTTCTTGCTGCATTCAGACTTGTTGCGGCAGGCTTCTTTATTTTTATAAGCTTCGGCTACAGGTCAATAAAAATATTTCTTAGGCAATGGATCTGCTTTTTACTTTGCAGCTTTATTTTTGCGGGGCTTATGTTTGCGTTGTGGTATTTTATCTGTCCTGCAGGGATGTATTTTAACGGCTCGGTTGTTTATTTTGATATAGATATTCTTACTCTTGTAATTCTTACTGTGGTGTGTTACGGCTTTTTAAAGCTCTTTGATCTGTTTTTCCGTACACGGGCACCTGTGAATACAATATATAATCTCAAGGTTTCTTTAAAGGGTGAGGAGCTCCCGCTGAAGGCTTTCCTTGATACGGGTAATCGGCTTAGCGACCCGTTTACGGGATTTCCTGTTATAATTGCAAACTTTTCTCGCTTCGGCAATTTGCTTGAGAATAAGGAACAGGCTGCATATTTTTCAGAATTTAAAATGCATTACATTTTCTGTACAACTCTTGGCGGCAAGGGTATGCTTCCTGCATTCCGCCCCGATAATGTACATATTAAGGGGGCACAATGCAATCTGAATACGGATAAGGTTGTGATAGCGCTTACCGATGAAAAGCTTTTGCAGGGGGAATATGATGCAATTTTACCGTTAGGTTTATTTAATAACAACTTTGAGGGAAAGGATGAAAGAGAAAATGAAAAAACTGAGACTTATATTTGAAAAGCTTAAATCAAAAATTGTCGGTTTCTTTTCGTATCAGGAGGTGCATTATGTCAACGGCTCTGACAACCTGCCGCCGCCGCTTACAAAGGAGCAGGAGGAGAAAATATTCAGCGAGCTTGAAAGTGGAGAGGAAAAGAACCGTGAACAGCTTGTGATACATAATCTGCGGCTTGTGGTTTATATTGCAAGGCGTTTTGAAAATACGGGCGTTGGTATCGAGGATCTTGTTTCAATCGGCACAATCGGGCTTATAAAGGCAGTTAATACCTTTTGTCCCGGTAAAAAAATAAAGCTTGCAACCTATGCATCCCGTTGCATTGAAAATGAAATACTTATGTATCTTCGCAAAACCGCGGGCAGAAAAAATGAGTTTTCTATTGATGAGCCTCTGAATGTTGACTGGGACGGAAACGAGCTTCTTCTGAGTGATGTTCTCGGCTCGGATAACGATGTTGTGAACCGAAACATTGAAAGCAAGGACGAAAAAAATCAGCTTCTGCGCCTTGTAAAGGGGCTTGAAGAAAGAGAGCGGCAGATTATGACAATGCGCTTCGGACTTTTCGGTTCAAAGGAATACACTCAGAAGCAGGTTGCTGATATGCTCGGTATTTCCCAAAGCTATATTTCACGGCTTGAAAAACGGATAATTGAAAAACTGAAGGTGCAGATGGAAAAGCTGTCATAAATTTAAGAATGCTTATAACTTTGAATATTGTATTGACTTTTTATTTCCTATTGTTTAAAATAAAATAGTATAATAATGTAAGGAATGATAATATGAATTTTGCGGCAGGCTACGGCAAAACAAACGTAGACTTACTTTTTGATAAAATGCCCCGTCTTCCCGAGGAGGGTGAGGAAATTTATACCGATAAATTTTCTCTTTGTATCGGCGGTGGTGTGCCGGGTACAATGATTACACTTTCCCGCCTCGGTGTGCCTACAAAAACAGTTACGGAGCTTTCCGATGATATGTTTTCACGCTTTGCAAAAGAGGAATTTGAAAAAGCAGGCGTTGAGCCTGTCAATGTGTTCAAGGGTAAAAATATTGCCGTAAACATTACTGCGGCTGCCATTACGCCTAAGGACCGTACCTTTGTTTCTTACGGAAACGAGGAAAACGCCGTTGACGGTGAGGATGTATACAATGCTCTCAAGGGTGCAAGGGCTGTTGCAATGCATACGGGCTTTCCCGAGGTTTATGAGAGACTGAAAAAAGAGGGGACTACCGTCATCCTTGATACGGGCTTTTATGATAATATGACCCTTGAAGGCTATGAGAGAATACTTAATATTGCTGATTATTTTCTTCCTAACAGAACTGAGGCTCTGAAGCTTACAAAAACCGACGACCCACGCGAAGCTGCAAAGATACTTTCAAAATATCTTGATACCGTTATTGTAAAGCTTGATAAGGACGGCTGTCTTATCTATAAGGACGGCAAATACACCTTTGTGGGCAGTATTGATGAATTTGTACGTGTTGACTCAACGGGAGCGGGAGATGCCTTTTTTGCGGGCTTTATGTACGGTATAATGAAGGGCGAGCCAATAGAAAAATGCGTTCTTTACGGCAACCTGACGGGAGGTAAATGCGTTACCGCGGTAGGTTGTACAACGGTATATTTGACAGAAGAAGATTTGCTTTCAATGGCAGAAAAATATAAGGATAAAATAGTATATAATTATTGATTATGAAGAATTTAAGTCACTTTCTTTTAGTGTCGGATATTGACGGCACACTTAACAACAAATTAAGAAGAACGCCCAAGATTAACCTTGAAGCAATCCGTCGTTTTTGTGAGGCAGGCGGTCGTTTTACTCTTGCTTCGGCTCGGTGTACTCCGTCGCTTTATAAGCATTATAAAAAGCTTTATGACCAAACCACTCCTGCAATTATTCTCAACGGTGCGGGAATTTACGATTTCCAAAAGCAGAAAATGCTCTGGTACAATGCAATTCCCACGGGAAGCGAAGCCGTTATAAAAAAGGCGCTTGACAGCTTTTATACACTTGAGGTTGCTGTTTTTACCCCGGAAAAAATTTATCTTGTCAGACCAAAAATCTGCTCGAGGATTATGATGGTCATTGACTCTCTCGATTATGTGATTTGCAGGTCTCTCGACGAGGTTCCGAAGGGCAATTGGGGAAAGGTCATTTTCTTTTGTATGCCCTGGAATAAGAGTAAAATTAAACAGCTTCTGCTTTCGGAAAAGCAGGATGGAGTCAGGTATATTGATACTACCGCTGTTTCGTTCGACCTTGTGAACGAAACGACACATAAGGGTACGGCAGTTAAGGTGCTTGCTGATATGCTCGGCATCGACGAAAAAAACATCGGCGCAATAGGGGACTATTTTAACGATTACGAAATGCTTAAAACCGTTGCACACCCCGCTTGTTGCGGACAGGCTCCGAAGGAGCTTCACGATATCTGTGAGTTTTATGCCTGCCATTGCAACAAGGGCGCTGTGGCTGATTTTATCGCATACATTGAAAAAAACTATTAAATCACGGCGTAAAGCCGAGAGATAAATATTGAAAGGACTGTAAAAAATGAAGAAAATTATAGCTTTACTTTTAAGCCTTGTAATGGCATTTACCCTTTGTATGCCTGCTTTTGCCGTTACTGAAAGTGCAAAACCCGAGTATGACGGTTATCCCGTTGTGATTGTACGCGGTATTGACTTTGGCAGCCTTGAGAATCTTGAGGATGGATCAAAGGCAATGCAGGTGAATGTCATTGATATCCTTGAAACTGTTCTTGATGTTGTTCTCTCAAAGTTCGTACAAAAAGAAGACGACTTTCTCGTTTCTCCCGCTATGGACCTTGTATGGGATATTATGGGTCCTATAGCAAGTAATCCCGACGGCTCATCAATGGACCCGAAGGTTGGTATGAAGCAGTACTATGGCTCAATTGACGAATTCCCCGAGGAGCTCACTGACGATTATCTTGAGATTTCGGGTGAGGGTAACCTTGCACTTGCTCTTCGTGACATAATCGGTGCTGAGAACGTTTTCTATTTCACCTATGACTGGAGAAAGAGTCCTGAAAAAATTGCCGCTGAGCTTAATGAGTTCATCAAAATGGCAAAGGAACAGACCGGCAAGGATAAGGTACATGCCGCGGCGCTCAGTATGGGCGGTATGGTAATTACCTCATATATGTACTATTACGGCAATGAGTCACTTGACAGCGTTGCTTACCTTTCAGGTGCACACAACGGCACTTACGTTTGCGGTGATGCTCTCAACGGCAGAATCGTTTTCACTCCCGACACCCTTGAGCAGTCGCTTCTTCATCTTATTGAGGACGGCGGACTTAACTTCTTTACCTGGCTTGCTCTTAAGATTGCAAGAGTGTTCGGTGTTACGGATATGCTTTGTGATTTTGTAAATGATTTTGTAAAAGATAGCTCTGCTCAGGTTTACTCAGGCGGTCTTCGTGATATTCTCGGCACAGCACTCGGTATGTGGGCACTTTGTCCCGATGCTGATTTCGCAAGCGGCAGAGACTATATTTTTAAGGGCGAGGAAGAGAAATACGCTTCAGTTTTAGATCAGCTTGATGATGTTGAGGCATTTGTAAAATCAACAGAAAGCACAATTGATAAGGCTTACGCTGACGGCGTTAAGGTTGTGTTTACTTCAAACTACAATCAGCCCCTTATTCCCATTTATCCCAGAGCGGCTCTTAACAGTGACAGCACACTTGAAAGTGAGCTTACAAGCAACTTTGCGACAATTGCAAACTTTGGTGAAACTCTTGATGCGGATTATATTGCAACAAAGGCTCCCGAGTTTATTTCTGCTGACAATGTTATTGACGCTTCAACCTGCCGTTATCCTGAATATACATGGTTTATCAAGGATGCTGACCATGTTGCCTTCGAGTACGGCACACAGCTTGCAGATTTTGCTGTTGACCTTATTATGAGCGAGGAGCAGCCTTCGGTTGAGAATATGACACAGTATCAGAGATTTATGGATACGGATGCATTATACAATCTGTACCCCCTTGTATAAAACAATAAAAGTTCTTTGATTCTTTCTTACAAGAAAGAATGCCTCGCGGCGAGCGAATAAAAGCCACACTTTTTAAAAGTGTGGCTTTTGATATTATTGACTATATTTCACGGACGAAAATCCGTGAGCTTTTTGTTATTTAAAATAAAGAATGCGGGGCTTTGCCCCACAC
>JAZOVO010000104.1:0-6932 GCA_045658745.1 Acutalibacteraceae bacterium
AAGGAAGTATTTCTTTAAAAAGTGAAATAACTTCACAATAATGCGTTAAAAATCACCGATATGCGTCAGCATTATCGGTGATTTTCGCCTTTTCTTGCAAAGCTATTTCGCATTTTAAAGTGCTTCGCAGTTTCGTAAGAAATGAAAATTTCTTGTATTGAAGCCATAAAACGCAGCAAGGCTGTCGCCTTGCGAGGCTTTTGGCAATAATACAGGGAATTTTCTTCGAGAAACAAATACTGCCTTATGGGGTGTCGGCGTATGAGCCGTACGCTTTCTTAATTTTTAGTTTACTCAGGGCTCTTCTCCGACAAAGATGCCATAGAACATATATCTGATGAAGTCAAAGAATGTTGCCCAGAAATCAAAGATGATTTCATAAAAATTTCTGTGGGTTTCTTCCTCGGGTACTGCTGTTGCCAAAGGTGTAATCATAATTATTTCCTCCTTGTAATTTTACTTGTATTTATTGTAGCTTATCAAAGCCAAATAGTCAATGATTTATTATTATTTTATGTACTTTACCTCGGAATAGCCGCCTCTGAATTCCTTACCGCTTATATTTTTGTAGGCACATACACGGTAGCTGTAGCCTGTAAAGCGGGAGGGGAGCTTGTCCTCAAAATTTACGGCGGTGATACCTTCGGTTCTGCCGACCTCTCTGAATTCGCCATCCTTTTTGTCGCAGCGTTCAAAGATATATCCGTCGGCACCGGCAATCACTCTTACATTGATGAGCGCTTTTCTGCCGAGGATTTTTCTTACCGAACGTATCTCCGTGGTGTCAACGAAAGCACAGTCGGCTTCTTCGGTGAAGTTTCCGTGAAGCTCCTTGCCGTCAGCGATTTTTACGGTCTGTACGGTGTAGTGATATGCCTGACCCGAAATTGTATCCTCGTCGCAGAATGCGGCTTTTTCTGTTTCGCCGATGAGCATCAGCTTTGAGAAGTAGTCGCTTCTTTTGTAAATATAAAATTTACTGCCCTCACCCTTGTCCCAGGAAAGACGGATTTTTCCGCCCTTTACCTCTGCGCGGAGATTCTTTACTGCGGGAATATCCGAAACAGTAACGGGTCTCAATGCTCCTGACTTGAGATGATAATTTTTTTTGCCCTCCATAGCCTTCCAGGCAATAATTCTGTACCAGTAGGTGATATCGCGCTCGGCGGTAGTGTCCGTAAAGCTTAAATCCGTTACCCAGTCAAACTGAGTGTAATCACCCTCGGGCTCTGTAAATCTTCTGATATAGTACCTCTGGGCGAGGGGAACCTCTGCCCATTCAAGGTGAACGTTACCGTCGGCAGTTGCGGATATTTCAGTTATCCTCGGGAAGACGGTAAGCTTCTTAGTCAAGTTGTTGTCTGCCATTATCTGTCACCGAGAAGTGATGCACTTTCCTTATCAAGGAAAACTGTTACATCGCTGTGAAGCTGAAGGATTGATGCGGGACACTGTGATGTGACCTCACCCTCAACGAGAGCCTTGACTGCCTTTGCCTTCGCGGCGCCTGTTGCAATAAGAACAATCCTTCTTGCGCGCATAATGTCGCCTACACCCATTGTAAGAGCATAACCGGGCATTTCTGTGCCTACAGCCTCAAAGTACTTTTTGTTTGAGTCAATGGTGCTCTGAGTGAGCTTTACAAGGAAGGGTCTGTCCATAAACTCGTCACCGGGCTCGTTGAAGCCGATGTGACCGTTTGTACCGATACCGAGAAGCTGAATGTCGATTCCGCCTGCTTCCTTGATTTTTTCGTAATATCTTTCACATTCGGCCTCTGCCTCCTCATGCTTTACGCCTGAAAGGAAGTTGACTCTGTCAAAATCAACGTCGGTCTTGCCGAAAAGGTTGTCCTTCATAAAATAGTAGTAGCTGTTTACGTTTTCTCTGTCGAGGTCAGCGTACTCGTCAAGGTTGAAGGTGGTGATGTGCTTAAGGGTGACCTCACCTCTTTCGTAGCTTTCAATAATACGCTTGTAGGTCTCTACGGGAGAAGCACCTGTTGCAAAGCCGAGAACGCTGTCGCGCTTTTTGTTAATCTGCTTGATGTAGATTTCGGCTGCCTGCTTTGAAATTTCGTATGCGTTGTCAAGAATAATAACTTTCACAAAAATTACCCCTTTGTGTTTATAATCCAAGTTATTATAACACATTATGATAGCTTTTGCAACGGCTTTGTGAATAAATATTGTTTGCCTTTTTTTATAATCTGTGCTATCATATAGCCGTTATTTTCAGTCAAAGGACGGTTATATATGGAACAGAAAAGAGATTCCTTTGCCTCACGTTGGGGCTTTGTTATGGCCTGCATCGGCTCTGCGGTAGGTATGGGTAATATATGGCTCTTTCCCGCGAGGGTTTCGGGCGGCGGTGGCGGTGCATTTATCATCGCTTATCTTATCTTTGTTGTGCTTATCGGCTCGAGCGGTGTAATAGGTGAAATGAGCTTCGGAAGAATGGCACGCTCGGGTCCTATTGACGCCTTCGGTAAGGCTGCAGAGGTCAGGGGAGCGAAAAAGCTCGGTCAGGCTCTCGGTGTGATTCCGACCCTCGGCTCCCTTTCTCTTGCTATCGGCTATACCGTTGTGATGGGCTGGATACTGAAATATGCCTTTGCCGCTGTCACGGGTACGCTCCTGACGCCCGATAGCGTTGACGGCTTTACCTCGCAGTTCGGAGAAATGGCGTCGCAGTTCGGCAATAATATGTGGCAGACCCTTGCCGTGGTTATCACGGTTATTATTCTTGTTTTCGGTATCGGCTCGGGAATTGAAAGGGCGAATAAAATTATGATGCCACTTTTCTTTTTCCTTTTCCTCGGCCTCGGTGCTTACATTGCCTTTCAGCCCGGCGCGGTTGACGGCTACAAGTACATTTTCACTGTTGACACGAAGGCTCTTGCTGACCCGCTTACCTGGATTTACGCCCTCGGTCAGGCATTCTTCTCTCTTTCCGTTGCGGGTAACGGTACACTTATTTACGGATCATATCTTTCCGATAAGGAGGATATTACCGCTTCCGCAAGAAATGTCGCCTTCTTTGACACAATGGCGGCTATGCTTGCGGCGCTTGTAATCATCCCAGCAATGGCAACGGCAGGGGCAACCCTCAATCAGGGCGGACCTATGCTTATGTTTGTTTTCCTGCCCAATCTTTTTAAATCAATGCCCGGCGGAGGAATAATTGCAATAGTATTTTTTGTTGCGGTTACCTTTGCAGGTCTTACCTCACTTATCAATCTTTACGAGTCACCGATTGCAACCCTGCAGGAGCGCTTCGGTCTGAAAAGGCTTCCCGCCTGTATTGTAGCGGGTGCAGTCGGTCTCGGAGTTTCTCTCTGTATTCAGCACATCGTTTCCGAATGGATGGATGTTATTTCAATTTACATCTGCCCCCTCGGTGCAGGTCTTGCGGGAATAATGTTCTTCTGGGTGCTCGGTAAAAAGGTAGCTGAGGGTGAAATGTCAAAGGGCAGGCAGAAGCCTCTTCCGAAATATATCCTTCCGCTTGCAAAATATGTTTTCTGCCCGATTTGCTTCCTTGTGCTTGTTGCGGGAGCAGCTCTCGGCGGAATAGGCTGATAAGAGTAGCCAGTAGTCAGTAGTCAGTAGTCAGGAGGCCCTTCGGGCATTTGAGTAAAGGAGTACCGGATGAAATATAATTATCATACACATACAGCCCTCTGCAATCACGCAAGGGGAGAAAACGAGGAATATGTTCTTGCCGCCATTGAGGCGGGCTTTGATGAAATCGGCTTTGCCGACCACAGTCCCTGGCCTTATGAGAACTTTGTTTCGGGAATCAGAATGACGGCGGATGAGCTTCCCGCCTACTGTGAGGATATAAAACGGTTAAGAGAAAAATACAAGGATAAAATCAGCATTAAGCTCGGACTTGAATGTGAGTATTTTCCGAAGTATATGCCCTGGCTCAAGGAGAAAATCAAGGAGCACGGGATTGATTTTATTATCCTCGGTCACCATTTTTCCGTTGATGAGCCGGGCAGTATCTATAACGGGAACATAAAAACTCCCGAGGGGCTTTACAATTTCAGGGATGACATTGTTGAAGCTATGGAGACGGGTATGTTTTCCTATGTGGCTCATCCCGATATTTTTATGAGGGGTTATCCCGTTTTTGATGAGCATTGCGAAAAAATTTCAAGAGACATAATCGAAAAATCAAAGCAGACGGGTGTGCCTCTTGAATATAATCTTCTCGGTCTGAGCCACAGCAAAAACGACGGAAAGCAGGGCTATCCTCATCCGGATTTCTGGAAAATCGCAGGTGAGATGAAGCCTCCCGTTACAATGGGCGTTGATGCACACGAGCCGTCGGCTTATCTCGATTATGAGCTTTACAACAAGGGTCTTGACACTTTGAAGGAATACGGACTTGAAATTGAAGAAAAGATAAATATGCTTAAATAGGCTTGTTATACAAAATAATACATTATGTTATGCATATTTTTTATGACTAAACACTTGAAAAAAACTCAAGAATGTTATAAAATGACAAATGGTGTTTTTTATTCTATAAAAGTTATTTATGAAAGGACAGAAAACAATGAACGTATTAAACAAGAAATCAGTTGAAGACATTGACGTAAGAGGCAAAAAGGTCCTCATCCGTTGCGATTTCAACGTAAAGATGGAAAACGGTGTTATCACCAGCGACAAGAGAATTGTTGCTTCACTTCCCACAATCAAATATCTCCTTGACAACGGTGCAAAGGTTATTGCTTGCTCACACCTCGGCAGACCCAAGGGCGAATTCAAGCCTGAATTCTCACTTGCTCCCGTTGCAGTAAGACTCGGCGAGCTTCTCGGCATCGAGGTTAAGATGGCTAAGGACGTTGTAGGCGAAAGTGCACAGGCACTTGCAGCAGACCTCAAGGAAGGCGAAGTTCTTCTTCTTGAAAACGTACGCTTCCACAAGGAAGAAACAAAGAACGATCCCGAATTCTCAAAGGCTCTTGCTTCACTTGCTGAAATCTATGTAAATGACGCTTTCGGTTCAGCTCACAGAGCTCACAGCTCTACAACAGGTGTTGCTGATTATCTTCCCGCAGTAGGCGGCTACCTTATCCGTAAGGAGCTTGAATATATCGGCGGCGCTCTCGAAGAGCCCAAGAGACCTCTCGTTGCTATTCTCGGCGGTGCAAAGGTTTCAGATAAGATCGGCGTTATCACAAACCTTATGGACAAGGTTGATACACTTATCGTAGGCGGCGGTATGGCTTACACCTTCTTTGCAGCAAAGGGCTACAGCGTAGGTACCTCAATCTGCGAAGAGGACAAGATTGAGATGGCTAAGGAAATGATGGCTACAGCAGAAGCCAAGGGCGTTAAGTTCCTTATCCCCGTTGATAACAGACTCGGTAAGGAATACGCTGAGGATACAGAGACAATGACAGTTGATTCAGACAGCATCCCCGATGACTGGATGGGTCTTGACATCGGTCCCAAGACAGAGAAGCTCTTTGCTGACGCTATCAAGGGCGCAGGCACAGTTATCTGGAACGGACCTATGGGCGTTTCCGAATGGAAGAACTTTGCTTCAGGTACAGTTGCAGTTGCAACAGCAGTTGCAGAAAGCGGCTCAATCTCCATCATCGGCGGCGGTGACTCTGCAGCAGCAGTTCAGAAGCTCGGCTTCGCTGACAAGATGAGCCACATCTCAACAGGCGGCGGTGCTTCACTCGAATTCCTCGAGGGTAAGGACCTTCCCGGTGTTGTTGCTCTCAACGATAAATAATTAAAATCGAGTAGGGGACGACCTGTGTGTCGTCCCGATACCATAAAAAACAAAAGGAGTAAGAAAAATGAACAAAGCTACACGTAAGGCAGTTATCGCAGGTAACTGGAAAATGAATATGACTCCCTCACAGGCAAAGGCTCTTATCGAAGAGATGAAGCCCCTCGTTGCAGGTGCTGACTGTGAAGTTGTTCTTTGCGTACCCTTCGTTGACATTGCTGTTGCAATTGAGGCTGCAAAGGGCTCAAACATCAAAATCGGTGCAGAAAACGTACACTTCAAGGCTTCCGGCGCATACACAGGTGAAATTTCAGCTGATATGCTCAAGGAATGCGGTGTTGAATATGTTGTTGTAGGTCACAGTGAAAGAAGACAGTACTTCGGCGAAACAGACCAGACTGTAAACCTTCGTTCACTTGCTGCTCTCAAGGCAGGTCTCAAGCCCATCATCTGCGTTGGTGAAACTCTTGAGCAGAGAGAGCTCGGCTACACAGAAACTCTTCTTAAGTATCAGACAAAGATGGCTCTTACAAACGTAAGCGCTGAAGACCTTAAGAACGTTGTTATTGCTTACGAGCCCGTATGGGCAATCGGCACAGGTGTTACCGCAACAGCTGATCAGGCTGACGAGGGTAACGGCTACTGCCGTGCAGCTATTGCTGAGGCTTACGGTGCAGAGGCTGCTGAGGCTGTTACAGTTCAGTACGGCGGCTCAATGAACGCAGGTAACGCAGCAGAGCTCGTTGCAAAGGTAAACGTTGACGGTGGTCTCATCGGCGGCGCTTCACTCAAGGCAGCAGACTTCTCAGTTATCGTTAAGGCAGCTTCCGAGCAGAAATAAGCAAAAAGGGCTCTGAGGAGCCCTTTTTAAATGCAAAGTGCAAAATGCAAAATGCAAAATTGCGGGTCGCTTCGCTCCGATTATATCAGAGTCAGGTTAATTGAGTCGATGATGTTTACCCGTGAGCTTAAAATTATATTTTAAGGTGTAACAGTATGGAAAATGTTATTGAAGAAAAAAGTTTTGATTTTGCTGTAAGGGTTGTTAATCTTTATAAACATTTAAGAATTAATCACAAAGAATTCGTTATGTCAAAGCAGTTACTTAAAAGCGGAACAAGTATAGGTGCTAATGTGTATGAAGCACAGAAAGCACAGTCAAGAGCGGATTTTCA
>JAZOVO010000105.1:0-7548 GCA_045658745.1 Acutalibacteraceae bacterium
TGCCTTACGGTACAACCTTTGACATAAACGGTAGGCTCGGTGTAACACTCAAAAGTATGATTAAGGACCGTTCAGCTCTCAGCGGTGCTGATGTTGCATACATCTCATTCCCTGACCATGACAGAGAGGAAATAGCTCCCGTGGGTACAAATACTTATACTGTTCGTATTTATCCAAGCCATGAAGATAACAGCAGCTATAAGTCAACATACTATCAGTTCGTTCTCACAATTGAGCCTGTTGTTATTACAACAACTGCGTACTGGAGCTTAAGTGACAAAATCGGCGGTAAGGTAAGCCACGAAGCGAAGGGCACATTTGATGTTTTCGTTGACGGTGAGCTTGTCGGTGATGACATAAAGATTACAAGAAATAAGGATTGGTCTTTTGATTATCCCATCCCCGCAACAGGCGATTACACTCTCAAGGTTGTTTACAACCCCATTGAAAATGACCCCCACTCAATGGAAGATTATCAAACAGTTGTTAATGTAAGGATGAAAAGAAAGATTATCCTTCCCGAGGATCCAAGAGTTACTTACAAGGTAAACGGTGACGAAAGAACATCCATTATGAGGCTCGGTGACACAATTGAGCTTTCAACCTTCGGCGGCGATTTGTTCCGCGGCTGGAAAATTGCCGATGCAAGCGGTAATATTGTTGACCTTGGTGTTGCTGACCTTATGGCAAGTGACATCACCTTTATAATGCCCGACTATGACCTTTATATAGAAGCTCAGTATGAAAAGGAAGTTGTTGACGACGGCAACGGCGGCCTTGACATTGATAACATTTTCGGCAACCTCGGTGACCTTACGGAAGGCGACAGCGATAACCCCATTGAGAATCTTATCAATAATATCATTGCTTTGTTCAAAAATATCATTGAAAAAATCACAGGCTTCTTCCGTGCAATCGGCGACAGAACGTAAAACTATCTTACCCAACTGTTTATACTTCTTAATGAAAGCACCAATCCCCCGAGGTTTGACCCTTCGGGGGATTGGTGTGTTTTCTGTTGTAATTCAGCTACGCAAAACACGGAGCTTTTGCTATGTATAACTAAATATAAACAAAAAATCCAAACCCTTTTCCTATTGGAAAAAGGGTCGGATTTTTCTGGTCTGGTGCGAGAGACGGGACACGGCTTTGCTTCGCAAATCCTGCATCCTCGTCGACCCAATGCTTCGCATTCGGTACCCGACTTCGGATTTCGAAGCTAAAAACAGTCCACCGGATTGTTTTCTTAACGCTTTTCACCCTCTTAGGCTTCAAGTCCCTTTGTGCATTTTCTTTCAATAGACAAAAAAACAACTCAGCAGCCTTTAAGCTACTGAGTTTTGGTGCGAGAGACGGGACTTGAACCCGTACGAGCTGCCCCACACGCCCCTCAAACGTGCGCGTCTGCCGATTCCGCCACTCTCGCATATTAACTTGTTTTAAAAGGGGAACGAGCGCGCGCGTAACTCTTGCGGTGCCCAAAATTCGTTGCTCGCTTTCCGCTTCGCCGAATTTTGACCGCTGCGCCATTCCGCCACTCTCGCATATTAACTTGTCGCTCTATCAAGCGCTTGCATATGATACCACCTGATAATAAAAATGTCAATACCTTTTGCGAAGATTTTTTTGAAAAAATTAAAAAGAAAATTTTGTAAAAATAAAGACAAAACAGTATTTTTTTGCTATACTATATGTCCTGCGTTATTTTAATTCAGAGGTGGAAATATGAAAGAGAAAATCCTACAGTTCGGAACGGGCAACTTTCTTCGTGGATTCTTTGCCGATTTTGTGCAGACGCTTCACGAAAAAGAGCTCTTCGACGGTGATATAGTTATTGTTCAGCCCACAAAGGGCGGTAAGTCAAAGCTTATTAACGAAGCCGACGGTAATTACAACCTTTATCTTCGCGGCGTTGAAAAGGGTGAGCAGGTCTGCACAAGGCGTGAGATCACCTGCGTCAGCCGTTGCATTGACCCCTATAATAATTATGATGAGTATCTTGCTCTTGCAAAAAATCCCGATTTACGCTTCATTGTTTCAAACACAACGGAGGCGGGAATCGAATTTAATAAAAAATGCAATTTTGAGGACAGACCCGCTCTTTCCTTCCCGGGTAAGCTGACTCAGCTTCTGTATCAGCGTTATCTGAGACACCTTCCCGGCTTTGTGATTCTGCCCTGTGAGCTTATTTCCGATAACGGTAAGGAGCTTAAAAAGTGTGTTCTTAAATATGCCGCTCTCTGGGAGCTCGGTGAGGATTTCTCCGAGTGGGTTGAAAAAGAGAACTGCTTCTGCAATACCCTTGTTGACCGCATTGTTACGGGCTTCCCCGAGGATGCAGAGGAGCTTTACAAGGAAATCGGCAGAGAGGATAAGCTTCTCAATACCGCAGAGCCCTATCATCTTTGGGTAATCGAGGGAGATTTTGAAAATGAGCTTTCCCTTAAAAAGGCGGGACTCAATGTTATCTGGAGCGACAACGTTGCACCCTATAAAAAAATGAAGGTTAGAATCCTCAACGGCTCACACACAAGCCTCGTCTTCCCGAGCCTCATCTGCGGCGTTGAAACTGTAAAGGAAAGCCTTGACGATGAGCAGCTTTCAGCTTTCCTTAACCGTTGCCTTTTTGATACAATCCTTCCGCTTCTTGAGGATAAGGATGAGATAAAGGACTTTGCCGCTGCCGTGCTCGAGCGCTTTGCAAATCCCTACATAAAGCACCGCTGGCAGGCTATTTCTCTCAACTCCGTCAGCAAGTTCAGGGAAAGAGTGCTTCCCTCCATTGAGGACTATATACTCAGAAACGATGCACTTCCAAAGCCCCTCGTTTTTGCTCTTTCCTGCCTTATATACTATTATAAGAACAATCCCGTTCAGGATAACCCCGATGCAGTAATCAGCATTATGACGGGCGACCTTGAGCAGATACTTACCGATACCTCACTGTGGGGTATTGACCTCGGAGCAATGAAAAACCTTGTTGAAAAGGGTGTAATGCTCATTGAAAAGGACGGCATCCGCAAGGCTCTTGACTGGGCAATGGCGTGATTCAATTCGCAATTATTCCTCCGCCAAAATCAAAGATTTTGACACCTCCCCATTAAGGGGAGGATTTTTTTGTCTGCCGAGTTTTCTATTTTTTTGTCCCTTTTATCACCATTTTTCACAGTATTTTTTTGTAAATTTGTGCAAAGGGTAAAAAACACAAAATCTTGTGTTTTGCTCTTGACTAAACACTAAATAAGATATATTATATTCGAGGTCGCGATTTTTGAGCGAGGACAAATTATCTTGTGCAAAAAAATAAATATTTTTACTCAAAACCACAATATTTTGTGGTTTTTTATATTGACATAACACAATATATGCTATATAATAAAACCCGTACCATTAAAATGAAATGCAGAAAGGAGAATTGAAAAATGACAGTAATCAAAAGAGACGGTAAAACAGTAGAATTTGACCGCAGTAAAATCATTGTAGCTCTTTCAAAGGCAAACGATGCTGTTGAGGAATGTGACAGAATCACCGCAGAGCAGATGGAAGAAATTGCCGATTTCATCAACGAAAAGAGAAAGTCAAGAATCCTCGTTGAGGATATTCAGGATATGGTTGAGCAGAAGCTTATGGAGCTTGACAGATACGCTCTTGCAAAGGCATACATAATCTACCGCTATAACAGAGCTCTTGTAAGAAAGGCAAACACCACCGACGATTCAATCCTGAGTCTTATCAAAAATTCCAATAAGGACGTTATGGAGGAAAACTCTAACAAGGATGCAGTTATGGCGGCTACTCAGCGTGACCTTATTGCAGGTGAGGTAAGTAAGGACCTGACCCGTAGAATGCTCCTTCCCGAGCACATTTCAAAGGCACACGATGAGGGTGCAATCCACTTCCACGATGCCGACTATTTCCTTCAGCCTATTTTCAATTGCTGCCTTATCAATATCGGTGATATGCTTGATAACGGCACAGTTATGAACGCAAAGCTTATCGAAAGCCCCAAGAGCTTCCAGGTTGCCTGTAACGTTATGACACAGATTATCGCTTCCGTTGCATCGAGTCAGTACGGCGGTCAGTCTGTTGACATCAGCCACC
Organism: Acutalibacteraceae bacterium; assembly: GCA_045658745.1. Taxonomy (GTDB): domain Bacteria; phylum Bacillota; class Clostridia; order Oscillospirales; family Acutalibacteraceae; genus UBA6857. The sequence goes on from JAZOVO010000105.1 coordinate 4,102, forward strand.
TCGGTAAGTATCTCCGTAAGAGCCGTGACAAGTTCATAAAGCACCTTAATGAGGAGTTCGGCGGTGAATTTACAAAGGAAGAAATTGAGAAAATTGTTGCCGATCGTCTCCAGGATGAGCTTCGTTCAGGTGTTCAGACAATTCAGTATCAGATTAATACTCTTATGACCACCAACGGTCAGTCACCCTTCGTTACAATTTTCCTTAATCTTAAAGAGGGCGACGAATATATCGAAGAAAATGCAATGATTATCGAAGAAATTCTCCGTCAGAGATATCAGGGCATCAAAAACGAAAAGGGCGTTTATGTAACTCCCGCATTCCCCAAGCTTGTTTATGTGCTTGACGAGCATAACTGCCTTAAGGGCGGCAAGTACGACTATATCACAAAGCTTGCAGTAAAATGCTCCGCCAAGAGACTTTATCCCGACTATATCTCCGCAAAGAAGATGCGCGAAAACTATGAGGGAAATGTATTTTCACCCATGGGATGCAGAAGCTTCCTTTCACCCTGGAAGGATGAAAACGGCAACTACAAGTTTGAAGGCCGCTTCAATCAGGGCGTTGTTTCCCTCAACCTTCCTCAGCTCGGTATCCTCGCAAAGGGTGACGAGGAAAAATTCTGGGAGCTTCTTGAGGACAGACTTGAGCTTTGCTTTGAGGCACTTATGTGCCGTCACGAGGCTCTGCACAAGGTTATCTCCGATACAAGCCCCGTCCATTGGCGCTACGGTGCAATCGCAAGACTCGAGAAGGGCGAGAGCATCGAAAAGTTCCTTCACGACGGCTACAGCACAATTTCACTCGGCTACATCGGTCTTTATGAGCTTACAAAGCTTGTAAAGGGTGTAAGCCATACAGAGGCTGAAGGCACAGAATTTGCCCTTAAGGTTATGAAGAGCCTTCGCGAGCATTGTGAAAAGTGGAAGAAGGAGACAGGTCTCGGCTTCGGTCTTTACGGCACACCCGCAGAATCTCTCTGCTACCGCTTTGCAAGAGTTGACAAAAAGCGCTTCGGCACAATTGAGGACGTTACCGATAAGGGCTACTACACTAACTCATATCACGTTGACGTACGTGAGGATATTGACGCTTTCCAGAAGTTTATCTTCGAAAGTCAGTTCCAGACAATTTCCTCAGGCGGTGCAATTTCCTACGTTGAAATTCCCAATATGCGTCACAACCTTGAAGCACTTGAGGAGCTTGTAAAGTTTATCTACGATAACATTCAGTACGCCGAGTTCAACACAAAGAGTGACTACTGTCATTGCTGCGGCTACGACGGTGAAATCAAAATCAACGATGACCTTGAGTGGGAGTGCCCCTCCTGCGGTAACAAGGATCAGAGAAAGATGAACGTTACAAGAAGAACCTGCGGCTACCTTGGTGAAAACTTCTGGAACGTAGGTAAGACAAAAGAGATTAAGGCAAGAGTTTTACATCTGTAATTCGCAGAAAGCGTAAAGTTCTTTTGATTACTTTTCTTTCAAGAAAAGTAATGCCCGACCGGCGAGGTCAAATGAAAACATTACAATTTACGAAAAAAGAATCAACAGTCTGTCTGTTGGTTCTTTATTCGCATTTTAAACAAGCGGAGGAAAAGCTATGAACTACGCAACTATAAAACCCTTCGACGTGGCAAACGGCCCGGGAGTGAGAGTCTCCCTTTTTGTTTCCGGATGCACCCACCGCTGCAAGGGCTGCTTCAATGAGGAGGCATGGGATTTCAATTACGGTGAGGAGTTTACCGAAAAGGAGGAAAACAGAATCCTCGAGGCACTTTCACCCGACTATATCAAGGGCTTTTCACTTTTAGGCGGTGAGCCCTTTGAGCCGAGAAATCAGGCGGTGCTTTGTGAATTCCTTCCCAAAATAAAAGAGAGATATCCCGAAAAGACAATATGGTGCTATACGGGCTACGATTTTGAAAAGGATTTGCTTTCGGGCAGACTTTGTGATAAAATGATTACGGATAAAATGCTTTCCTGCATTGATATACTTGTTGACGGTAAGTTCGTCGAGGAAAAAAAGAATCTTAAGCTCCGCTTCAAGGGCTCTGAAAATCAGCGCATAATCGATGTGCAGAAATCATTGAAGGAAAACAGAATTATCCTTTGGGAGGGTGACACAAATGCAGTATGATGTAAAAATCAAAAAGTTAAGAGGAAACGCAGTTGTTCCTACCTACGGCAGTGAGTTTGCCGCAGGTGCTGACCTTTATGCCGCAGTTGAAGAGGCGGTTACAATTGAGCCTTCAGAAACAAAGCTTATTCCTACGGGCATAGCACTTTCAATCCCCGTCGGCTTTGCAGGTCTCATCTATGCAAGAAGCGGCCTTGCAAGTAAAAGAGGTCTTGCCCCCGCAAACAAGGTAGGCGTGGTTGATGCTGACTACCGCGGTGAGGTTATGGTTGCCCTTCACAATCACGGAAAGGAAGCTCAGACAATCGAGGCAGGGGAGAGAATTGCACAGATGGTTATTGCTCCCTTTGTTACCGCAAATTTCATTTTAAGCGACGAGCTTGACGATACTGTAAGAGGGGAAGGCGGCTTCGGCTCGACGGGTAGAAAATAATGAATTTCACAGAAAAAAGAAGACTTAAAAAAACTGAATACGATGAGCATAAAAGCCGTATGCGCGACTGGTTTACGCATCATTGCAAAACAACCGCAAAGGAAGGTCAGGTTGTTTTCTTCGGTGACTCAATTACGGAGTTTCTTAACATCAGCGACTGGTACGGTGAATACTCCGTTAAAAGCGGTTTTGAGCTTTATAACAGAGGTATCGGCGGAGATACGACAATCGGTCTTTACAAAAGAGCAAGGGAAAATGTTCTTTGCATAAAGCCGAAGGCTGTTGTAATCCTTATCGGCACGAATGACCTCGGTCTCGGTTTTGATCCTGTCTTTGTTGAAAAGAATATGGAAAATACCCTTAAGCTTTTCAAGGAGGAGTGTCCCGACTGTAAGGTTATCCTTGAGGCAATTTATCCTGTTATCGATGGCCGTGCAGGCAAGAGAAAGAATGCGGACATCCTTGAAGCAAACAGAAAATACAAGGCACTCAGTGAAAAGTACGGTGCAACCTTCATTGACCTTACGGATGTGCTTGCCGATGCAAAGGGCAACCTTAAGGCGGAGTGTACTTATGACGGGCTTCACCTTTCGGCAAAGGGCTATGAGGTGACGACAAGGGAGATTGTAAAGCTGTTACCGTAAAAAACAAGTAAAGTTTTGGTCAAGCTTTTACAAAAGCTTGTCAGGGTTGGTAAGGGGTGAAACCCCTTACATATAAACTAATAAAAGCACCGTTTTATAAGGCGGTGCTTTTTAATAACCACTCCCTTGACAAAAAAGTATTAAGTGCTATTATGTACTTAAGGATAAAAATTAGTTTTTGAAAGGAGCATATAAAATGTCAGTAAATATAAGTAACTTAATCAGTCT
>JAZOVO010000106.1:0-12063 GCA_045658745.1 Acutalibacteraceae bacterium
ACAAGAAATTACCGACACAGTTGCAATAATCATAATGATAAGCTCTTTATGCGGTATCGATGTAAAAACCAATACAGTTGCAAGGACCATAAATACAACCACAAAAAGAACAAATACAATATGCAAAATATTAAAAGTGCGCTTTACTGCCGAACTGTTTTTTGGTCTAAGGCTCTTAGAAATTATACAAGAAATTACCGACACAGTTGCAATAATCATAATGATAAGCTCTTTATGCGGTATCGATGTAAAAACCAATACAGTTGCAAGGACCATAAATACAACGAAGATAAGAAAAAATGTTTTACTTAATCTGCTTTTATTATCCATATAAACAACCTACCTTTGAGAAATCCACAGAACAACTGTTCTGTGGATTTGCTTTTATTCTTCGGACTGATACTTTCTACCCACTAAAACATTGGGCATAATTCCGAATTCCGAATTTTTATCAGTCTTCCATATCCTTCTTTGCTTCCTCGATAACCTTCTGAGCTACCATTGAGGGAGCATCCTCATAGCGTGCGAATTCAAGTGAGAAGTAGCCTCTGCCTGCTGTTACGGAGCGGAGAGTTGTGGAGAAGTCACCCATTTCAGCCATGGGAACCTCAGCTACAAGCTCCTGCATCTTAGGCTCTTCAGCAGCACCCATACCGAGAACACGGCCGCGACGCTTTGTGATGTCACCCATAATATCACCAAGGTTAGCATCGGGCATATAAACCTTAAGCTCACCGATGGGCTCAAGAATTACGGGGTTAGCCTGTGCCATACCGTTCTTGTAAGCAATCTTTGCAGCAGTCTTGAATGCCATTTCGTTTGAGTCAACGGGATGGTATGAGCCGTCATAAAGCACAGCCTTAAGACCTACCATAGGATAGCCTGCAAGGGGACCCTTAAGGATAGCTTCCTGAAGACCCTTTTCAACTGCAGGGAAGAAGTTCTTGGGAACTGAACCGCCGACAACCTCTGTTTCGAAAATAAGCTCGTCGCCTGTATGGGGCTCAAAGCGGATAAATACATCACCGAACTGACCTGAACCGCCGGACTGCTTCTTGTGACGTCCCTGAACCTGACAGCTCTTGCGGATTGTTTCTCTGTAAGCAACCTTGGGAATCTTAAGGTCGATTTCAACGCCGTACTTTGCCTTAAGCTTTGAAACAACAACCTCAAGGTGCTGTTCACCGAGACCTGAGAGAACCATTTCCTTGGTCTCATCGTTTGATACGAATGAAACGGTGGGATCTTCAGCCATAATCTTACGAAGACCTGAAGCAACCTTATCCTCTTCACCCTTCTTCTTTACAACAACTGCCATTGAAAGTGAGGGAGCGGGGAAGTTAACGCCTTCAAGTGTGAAAGCGTTCTTTGCGCTGCAGAGTGTATCACCTGTTGCGAGACCTGAAAGCTTTGTGATAACGCCGATATCACCTGTTGCGATTTCCTTTACGTCCTCCTGCTTGATACCGTTAACAGCTACAAGCTTACCCATTCTCTGGGTTTCACCTGTTCTTGCATTGAAGGCGGGAGTTTCGGAAGTAATCTTACCTGCAAGCACCTTTACAAATGACATCTTACCTACGAAGGGGTCAGCAATTGTCTTGAAGCAGATTGCTGCAAGAGGTGCATCAGCCTTGCATTCGATTTCAATTTCATCGCCGTCCTCTGTTGCGGCGATTTCGGGCTCTGCCTTATCGGGTGAGGGAGCTGAGTAAACGATAGCATCAAGGAGCATATCGCAGCCGTCAACCTTTGTTGCTGAGCAAGCGTATACAGGCCAGATTTCACCTGTTTCAACACCCTTTGTAAGACCCTCGATGATTTCTTCGTTTGTGAGAGGCTCACCCTCGAAGAACTTTTCCATAAGTGCCTCGTCAACGGTAGCAACTGCTTCTTCAAGAGCGGCTCTCATTGCAAGGATGTTATCATCGGAAACAAGGTCAATTTCCTGGGGTCTGCCGTTGGGATATTTAAAGGCTCTGTTTGAGCAGAGGTTTACGAATGCTTCGCAAACGGGACCATTCATATAAGGAACAACAACGGGGCAAAGCTTGTTACCGAGCTCAGCCTTAAGAGCATCAAAGGTTTTATAGAAATCACGGTTGTCTGAGTCAACCTTTGTAATAGCAAAGAACTTTGCAATCTTTCTTGCGTCGGCGGCTTTGATAGCCTTTTCAAGACCTACGTCAACGCCCGAGCCTGCTGATGTAACGATAACTGCACAGTCGGCAGCTCTCATTGCTTCAGCCATACCGCCGGCAAAGTCAAACTTACCGGGAGCATCAAGAAGGTTAATCTTTGTATCTCTCCACTCAAGTGAAGCACAAGCTGCGGAAATCGAGCACTTACGCTTCTTTTCCTCAGCGTCATAGTCCATAATTGTGTTGCCGTCTGCAACTCTGCCAAGTCTGTCTGTTACACCTGCAACATAAAGCATTGCTTCTGAAAGAGCGGTCTTACCCTTACCTGTATGACCTGCAATAGCGATATTTCTGATGTTGTTTACTGTGTAAGCTTTCAATTAAATTACCTCCAATTTGGCCTCATTATTACAAGACCGGAAATTTGCCAATTCAAACAATTTTATCTTATTTGAAGTTAACAGTTAATATCTTACCATAAATTAACCAAAAAAACAACAGATTATTAACTAATTTTGTGCAAATATTTTTATTCAAACTGTCTAAAAGAATCCTGTCTTTCTTAATTTTTCTTATCTTGACTTATACAATCTGTACCTTTATAATATTTACAAAGAGAATCAGGGTGAGGAGTATAATCCGAACCCGCCCAAAAGCATGAATTTTTGCGGCTTTTCGGCATTTCGGATTTGAAAGGCGGCAGCCTGTCGGCATCCTCAATATCCAAAAATCCAACAAAAATTCGCACTTTTGGGTCATAAGATTTTTTACGAGCGAATTTTTGTCAAAACAAGGCACAAAACGCAGTAAATCCTATCGGATTTACGAGTATTTTAACGAAGTATTGGCGAAAATTCGCCCCGTAAAAAACAGGTTCGGATTATACTCGCCACCCTAAGGAGTTGACACTATGAAAAACCTCGGCTTCGGGCTTATGCGTCTGCCCATAACAAAAAAGACGGTCAGAAACGAAAAGATCGACAAGGAAAAATCAGCCGAAATGATTGAGGCTTACCTCAAGGCAGGCTACAACTATTTTGATACGGCATATATGTACCACGGCGGTAAAAGTGAAAGTGCCGCAGGCGAGCTTATCTGCTCTGAATATGACAGAGGAAGCTTTTATCTTGCAAGTAAAATGCCCGTAGGTATGCTTGTAACAAGGGGCGACACGGGACGAATCTTCCGCCACCAGTTAAAGCGCTGTCAGACGGAATATTTTGACTATTATCTTCTCCATTGCCTGACGGGCAAAAACTATAAAAAGGCTGAAAAGCTTGGCGTTTTTGATTATCTGCAGAAGAAAAAGGCAGAGGGAAAAATCAAGGTGCTCGGCTTCTCCTTCCACGATACGGCAGAGGCTCTTGACGAAATCCTCACCGCACACCCCGAAATGGAATTTGTTCAGCTTCAGATAAACTACCTCGACTGGCTTGATGCGAAAGTGCAGTCAAAGCTCTGCTACGAGGTTGCAAGAAAGCACGGCAAGGATATTATTGTAATGGAGCCCGTAAAGGGCGGTCAGCTTGCAAAGCTTCCCGAGGATGCGGAAGCAAAGCTTAAGGCACTTGACCCGAAAGCAACACCCGCTTCGTATGCCATCAGATTCGCCGCATCTCTCGAGGGTGTCTTCCTTGTATTAAGCGGTATGAGTGATATGACACAGCTCGAGGATAATATGAGCTTTATGGGTGATAATTTTGTTCCCGTAAGCGAAAAGGAAAAGGAAGTGCTTTTCTCGATTGCAGAAAGCATGAACGATGCAAGACTCATCCCCTGCACCGCCTGCAACTACTGCACCGAGGCCTGCCCGAAGAAGCTCCCCATTGCCGACGCCTTCGCTCTTTACAACAGAAATATCAAGGGCGACAGAAAGACGAAAAAGGAGTATGCAGCACTTGAAGAAGGCTCGAAGCTTTCCGAGTGTCTCTCCTGCGGCAAATGCGAAAAGGCATGCCCGCAGAAGATTGAAATTATCAAAAAGCTTAAAACAGTAAAGGACAGATTTGACTGATGCCGCTTGAAATAAGAAAGCTACAGAAGCAGGACAAGGAGCTTTTCCTTGACTTCCTCAACAGATTTTATCATTCCGAGGCAGTTCTGCACCCGACAGACAGAGAGCTTCACCTCAATATCTTCAATGAAATAATACGCAGCGACACCTATCTTTTATGCTATGTTTTCTGCCTTGACGGTGAGAATACAGGCTACGCCCTGTTAAGCAAAAGCTTCTGCCCCGAGGTCGGAGGAAGCATCATCTGGATAGAACAGCTTTATATAAATGAAAGCCACCGCGGCAAGGGCATTGCAGGCGAGTTCCTCGCCTTTATTGAAAAGGAATACTCTCCCGACAGAATCCGCCTTGAGGTAGAGGAGGACAACGAAAAAGCCATTGCCCTTTATGAGAAAAAGGGATATAGGTTTTTGCCGTATCTGCAGATGGTTAAGGATAAGGAATAGTCAGTAGTCAGAAAAACGCACCGATTTTCGGTGCGTTTTTTGTGTCTGTCAAGCACAAAGCAGTATATCTGCTTCGTGTGTTCATGTACCGTTATCCCCTGTCTGAAAATAAAAAAGGACGCCTGTGGCGTCCCTTTTTACTCATATATTTTCTCGTTTTAAAAGCAAATCGAATTTGCCGTAAGTTCTCTTAATCAACGAATGTTATTCTACCACTTTAATGCGTTAAGTTCAATATGTAATTTCACCAAAGTAAAGTGATGAAATTTGGTAGTATTTTCAGTTAAAGCGTTAGATTGTACAATAAAGCCGTTTTTTATTGTGAAGTGTGTACAAAATAACAGCTGTTTTTGTCAAAGGAAACAAAATTGTAATCCTTAAAGCTGAGCTGCCCCTTGTCACCCTCCTCGATACTGTCGTAAATCTCCTGCGGAAGCTGAAGCTCCTTCTTTTTGCCGCTTTCAAGCTGAAACACCGCATAATATTCAAACCAACTGCCTCCGGAAACTCCTACCTTCGCAAGCTTGTTGATGTAGACTCTTTTTATTTTTTTAGTAAGCACCTCTGCCTGAAGGGTGCGAAGCCTTTTCCTTTTGCGGCTGACAATCATTGACGCAAGAAGATAAAGCACACAGACACCGAGAACAGCAAGAGGTATCGCAAGTATCTCAAGCAGCTCCTTATCCATAAAAGCTTCCCTCCGCTTTTTTCTCAAAGCCTATATATTTTTTGCCCTGCAGAGTGAGTATTCCTATGTCGCCTTCCTTTACGGCTCGGAAGGCTTCGGAATCTACCTTAAGCTTCAGTTTTTTGTGCTTCGGTGTTCTGTAGGTTATAAAGTAAATATCTAATTTGTAAGGGAAGTTGTATCCGCTTGCAGTACGGTTATTTCTGTATTCCGTGTTATGTACCTTTTTCAGAACGGTTGCCTCATACTCCGCTTCGCCGGAAAAGACATTCCTGAAAAAAGCGAAAAGCTTAACAAAAAGTGTAATTACAAAAATTGCAGCAGGCAATGCCGCTATAATAAGCACAAAGATTACAAATCCGAAATCATCATTCATCAGCTTCGTTCCCTTCCGTTTTTTCAAAGCTGACAAACCTTGTGCCCTTTAATTTAAGCACGCCCTCCTGATTGTAATCAGCCTTGATGTAATCTACCATCGGCACCTCAAAGCGCTGCTTTTTACCGCCGTCTGCTATAAATGTAAGGTAATATCTTGTTGATGTAACGGGTATGCCCATTCCGCCTGTTGACTTGTTGCGGTACACCCGCTCCTTTTCGCTTTTGTCAATAAGCACCGCCTTATGCTCCGTAAGCTCTGCGTTATTGTTATCGCTCCAGCGAAGGATTTTTCTGCCGTAATGAATTATCAGTCCTACAACAATCACCGCAGGTATTGCATATAAAAGAATTTGGTAAACGTCCATTTTTATCCGCTCCTTTTTTCCATTTTAAAATAAAAACCGCCCAATGTCAAGGGCTTGAAACAGATGAAATATTTTTTCTCCGACGGGGTAGAAAAACGTGAAACATTGTGCTATAATATTGAAGTTATGATATTTCCCGTATGAGATTACGGACAAAACAAAAAAATCAGAGGTGCATTAAAATGAGTTTTAAAGAATTGATTATCAACGCAGGCAGCTCATCACTTAAGTATCAGGTTTTTGAAATGCCTGAAGCAAGAGTGCTCGCAAAGGGTATCTTCGAGCAGATCGGTACAGACTGTACCTTCACTCACAAGGTTGACAAGGACGGCGAGGAGGTAAAGCTCCTTGACAAGAAGTCAGTTGATGCAAAGGATCATCACGACGCTATCACAATCCTTCTTGAAACCCTTACAGACAAGGAAACAGGCGTTCTTGAGTCAATGGCTGACATTTCAGCAGTAGGTCACAGAGTTCTTCACGGCGGTGAGGAGTTCAGCGGCTCCGTTGTTGTTACAGAGGACGTTAAGGCAGCAGTAAGAAGATGCATCCCTCTCGGCCCTCTCCACAACCCTGCAAACCTTATGGGTATTGAAGTTTGTGAGGAAATCATGAAGGGTATTCCCCAGGTAGCAGTTTTTGATACCGCTTTCCATGCAACTATCCCCGACTTTGCATATATGTATGCTCTCCCCTACAAGTATTATCTCAAGCACGGTATCCGTCGCTACGGCTTCCACGGTACAAGCCACAGATATGTAAGCGGCAGAACAACCGACTTCCTTATGAAGAAATATCCCGGAAAGTACAACGCTGACGAGCTTAAGGTTGTTACCTGCCATCTCGGCAACGGCTCATCAATCTCAGCAATCAAGGGCGGCAAGTGCTTTGACACCACAATGGGTCTTACTCCCCTTGAAGGCATTATGATGGGTACACGCTCAGGCTCAATCGACCCCGCAATCATCCCCGTGCTTTGCGAAAAGGAAGGTCTTACAGCAAAAGAGGTTGACACAATCCTCAACAAGAAGTCAGGTATGCTCGGTCTTACCGCTCAGTATGACGAGGACTTCAACGAAATCCCCGGCACCGCAACAAGCGACAACAGAACAATCGAGGGTCGCTCAAAGAACGGTGACGAAAGAGCTCAGCTTGTTGAAAAGATGCTCTGCCATCAGCTTTCAAAGTATATCGGCGGCTTTGCTGCAGCAATGGGCGGCGTTGACGCAGTTGTATTCACCGGCGGTATCGGTGAGAACAACCCCCACTACAGAACAGACATCGCTGAAAAGCTCGGCTTCCTCGGCACAAAGATTGACGAGTCAGCCAACAGCGTAAGAGGTCAGGAAATTGAAATTTCCACCGAGGACAGCGCACTCAAGCTTCTTGTTATTCCCACCGACGAAGAGCTTCTTATTGCACAGGATACTTACGAATTAACAAGATAAAAATCGCAAAGTTCTTTGGTTCTTTCTTACAAGAAAAGCCCTCTTGCGGTTCCCAAAATTCATTACGGCTTGGTGACCCCCCACACTGTGGGGAGATGCCAACCGAAGGTTGACAGAGGGGACGGCCGCCGTCAGCGGCGCCTATGAATTTTGACCGCTGCGCCTCGTCAGCACAAACTACGCTTATCGTTTTCCTTGCGGAAAAGCTCAACGCTCCGTTGTGCTTCCTCTTCCCCAAAAAGCCAATTGGCTTTTCGGGGACCCACCCGAAAATTTTAGCTTCATCGTCCATAGGACGCGCTTCGGTGACGATGCCCGATCGGCGAGGTCAAAAAAACGATTCATACCGCCTTGGCAAATCCAAGGCGGTGTTTTTTCTTTGCTTATAACGTTAATTCAATTTGACAATCTTACAGAATTATTGCTATAATGAAAACAAGAAAAGAGGTGCAGCTTAATGACAGCTAAAAGAAAAATTCTATTTGCCGTCCTGACCCTTGCGGTTATCACGGCGGCTGTATTAACGATTATTTTTATGCCCTACACCGAAATGAAAAGTAACCTGAAAGACATTGTGCTTTCTCCCGCGCAGGAAGCGGCCGCAGAGGATGCAATATACTTCCTCAACACAGGCAGTGCAGATGCTATTCTGATTAAAAGTGGCGACAAATTCGCCCTTATAGATGCCGCCGAGGACAGCGATAACCCCCGAGGCTTTCCCGACCTTGAGTTTGAGGGCACGGAGGAATATGTTGTAAATGCCGTTAAGAAGCTTGCGGGCGATGAAAACGGAAAAGCTACCCTTGAATTTGTTCTCGGCACTCACAGCCACTCAGACCACATCGGCGGCTTTGACACGCTGATACTTGACGAGGATATCACGGTAAAAGCCGCCTACCTCAAGGAGTATGATGAAAGCGGAATCATTGACTATGAGATTGAAAAATGGGACAACAAAGAGGTTTACGAGCAGATGCTTGACGCCTGCAGAAAGAGAAACGTTCCCGTTATTCAGAATATCAGCGAGGAGCCCTTCAGTTTCGGCAGCTTCACGCTGAGATTCTGCAACGCGGCAGATAAAAAGTCCGACAAGAAAACGGGCGAAAATGAAAACGCAGTCGGTGTGCTTGTAGAAAAGGACGGCTACAGAGCCTTTCTTGCGGCAGACATCAACAATCACGACGGTGACGAGGACAGACTCGCCGAGGAAATCGGCAAGGTTAACCTGCTTAAGGTCGGTCACCACGGCTATGATGGCTCAACTACCTCAGGCTTTTGTGAGGCACTTCACCCCGAGCTTGCAATTGTAACCAACAGAGAGGGCGGCATCAGCAGAACGCCTCTTTCAAACCTTAACAGTATAAACGCCAAGGTGCTTGAAACGGGCACATACGGCGGAATTATCGCTGAGTTCGGAGCTGACGGAATAAAGCTTTATGAAAAATTAGATAGTATACTTTAAACGAAACCCCATCGAGAAATCGGTGGGGTTATTGTTATGCAGATGTATCAGGATTTGTCCAAAACAGATGAGTTTCATAATCTTCAAAAGAGATTTCATCCGTCATATAAAGAACATCCTCGGGCTCCATTTCAATGTAGTAGATATTTTTTATCTCAGTTTTTTCACCGGGCAAGTGGTTGACCATTCCGCTTTGGAAGCACACACAAATCCAATTGCCTATACGCCAAAGATGGTCAGTCTTGTCCTTTTCCGCAAAAATCTTTGTGTAGTTATTCTGCACAGCCGTAAGATATATATCAAAGCTTCCATCTTCATTCTTCATCTCCCAGCTCTGAACATATTTATAATTATCAAGGTTTACCCAGACGTCAATTCCGCCGTCTTCGGGCACCTGCGCTGTCATCAACCCGTCGCTGTACTCAACAACGGTTTCCGGCACAAAAAGAAGATACGCAGACAAAAAAACAATAGCAAGGCAAAGAGCGACGGCAACTACAATCTTTTTAAGATTACGCCTTTTCATTTTTTTAGAAAAGGAAGCAAATACTTCTTTTTCTTCACCGAGCTCGGGAATGCCTGTATTGTAGCGGTAATCTTCAAGTTCCTGCCTGCAGTCCTCGCACTCCTTAAGATGCTCTGCAACAAACTCTCTTGAAGCATCTGTGCAGATTTCATCAGCATAAAGAGGAAGCAAATCCTTTGTAATTTCACATCTTTTCTGTTTATCCATTTTCCATAAGCTCCTTTATCATCGTTTTTGAACGGAAGAAGGTAACTCTTGCCCATGACTCAGTTTTGCCGAAAACAGCACCGATTTTCTTAAAAGAAAGTGAACCGAGAACACGCAGGGTAAACACTTCTTTATAAGGCTCTGTCAGATTGTGCAGAACCTTCAGTATCTCCATAGACTCTTCACTGTCGATTATTCTGTCAAGAATGCTGTCCTCATCGTCGGCAAGCGTGTCTGACAGCTCTTCGTACCTACCTGATTTTTTTACTTTGGTAAAGTATGTGTTTTTGGCAATGGTGCAAAGCCATGTAAGCATTTTCTGAGAAGGGTCGTATTTTTCAATATTCTTAAGCGCCTTGAAAAATGTTTCCTGTGTAATTTCCTCGGCGGTATAGCCATCCTTACACATTGAAAGAATATATCGGTACACGGGAGTGTAATATTCGCTGTAAACCTTTTCAAAGGAACTGTCCACGACTTTTCACCGTCCTTTCCTGTCCGTTCATATATGATACTTGTGAAAAAGGCTTTCGTTACAAATTTTTTGAAAATTTTTTCAACTCATCCCACAAAAGCTTTTCAGACACCGACATTTTGCCCGTAAAATCCTTGTAATGCCGCGCACCAAGCTTGCGGTAAAGAGAGCCTGCATTATCGTTACCTTTTACAATGCAGATGCTCATTTTTTCGTAGCCGTTTTCATAGGCGTACTTGCCCACAGTTTTTATAAGAGCCGTTCCCACGCCCCTGTTCCTTGCGTTTTCACAAACGTGAAGCGAATCAAGGTACCAAACATTTTGCAGTTCTTCATCAAGCATTGAGGCGGCAAAGCCGAGAAATCCGCTTTCATCCTCGGCGACCCATACACGGTTGTTTCCGTCGGCAATATAATCACTCCACTTTTTCACGGCATATTCCGATGTGAGTGCTTCAAAATACTCGGCAGGGAGAAGATTTTTGTAGGTTGTTCGGTGGTTGTGAACATAGGTTTCAGCAATATCCGCGATGCCGTTTTTATTTGCAAGCCGTATTATCATCTGTCTTTTTACCGTCCCTTCTGCCCGACAAGGCAAGATAAAGAGCATAGCCCGTGCTCACCGCTACAAGAAAACAGCAGGAAACTATTCTGTCCTTTTCCGTTAATGCACCCTCATCTGAGAAAGCACTCAGAGCATTGAAAATTCCGTGAAAAGCAATCGGCACAAGAAGACTTTTCGTCTTAAGATACAGCATAACAAGCATAAAGCCTGCCGCTGAAGCGTAAATTACCTGAAGAATATTTTCAAAAAGCTCTTCACCCGAGCCGTTTATCAGGTTTATTATATGACCCATACCGAAAGTAAGGCTCGACACAATTACGGCAACCTTAAGGCTTTCTTTTTTCATTGCGCCGAAAAGAAGACCGCGGAATATAACCTCCTCAAGGAATCCCACCAGAAGCATTGCAAGAGCATAAAGCACCGTCTCTGTTACAGAAAGCTTCATTTCAAAGCCGTGCCACATATTAACAGTCATAAGCAAAAGAAGGGGCACATAGTAAAGTACTCCCGAAGCACTTACACAAGGCTTGCACAATCCGTATCTTCCGCTTAAACCATTCTTTTTTATAAACGCAAGCAAGGCTGCTGACAAAATAACTGCAACAGGCAGAGTGACACATTTTTCAACGCCAAGACTCTGCGAAAGACTGTCACCGACGCTCATCAGCACACAGTAAGCACCTATCCACAAAAGAGCAAAGCCGAGCTCACTTTTCCGATAAAGCTTTTTCATAGTCTGACCTCCTTTTTACAATTGCATTATAACACAAAACATAAGAAGAAGACAAGAAAAAACTCCCCTGCATAAGCAGAGGAGTCCGATAAAATCCCATTCGGGATAAATTATCTCTTTGAGAACTGAGGTGCACGACGTGCGCCCTTGAGACCGTACTTCTTTCTTTCCTTCATTCTGGGGTCACGAGTAAGGAAGCCAGCCTTCTTGAGAAGGGGACGGAGTTCCTCGTCGTACTGAAGAAGAGCTCTTGAAAGACCGTGACGGATAGCACCTGCCTGGCCTGTTACGCCACCGCCTGTTACGCGGCAAACGATGTCGAACTTCTCAGTTGTACCTGTGAGATTGAGAGGCTGACGAACGATGAGCTTGAGAGTTTCGAGACCGAAATAATCGTCGATTTCTCTGTCGTTGATGATGATTTTACCTGTACCTGCATATACACGTACTCTTGCGATTGACTTCTTTCTGCGGCCTGTGCCGTAGAAGAACGGTGTTGTTTCGTACATTTACTTTTCCTCCCTTTCTATTAAAGTTCAACTGCTTCGGGCTTCTGTGCTGCGTGTGCGTGTTCTGCACCTGCATATACGCGAAGTCTTGTGAGAGCGTTGCGGC
>JAZOVO010000107.1:0-23099 GCA_045658745.1 Acutalibacteraceae bacterium
GAAAAACTAGACTATATAATTCAAAATCAAAAAGAAATCATTTTAAATCAAGCAATAATACAGTCTCAGAATAAGGAACTAATCAACAAGAATAAAAGAATGATAAATCAACTTGCTTCAATAGAAGACAATACCAAATTAGCTGCAGATTATTCTGCAGTTGGAGCAAGATACTCTGAAGTAAATGCATTTATTTCAATGGCAACATATTTAAACAAATAACTCTAAATACAAAACCCGATGGCTACAAAATCATAGCCATCGGGTTATACTTCTTATAACACATTCCCGAGATACCTCTCAACAGCATCCTCCCAACGGGGGAGTCTGTCGAAGCTGTTTTCACTAAGACACTCCTTTGAAAGGCGGGAATTCTTGGGCCTTACCGCCCTTGTGGGATATTCCTCACTTGCAACGGGGTTGACCTTAACATCCTTGCCCGCAACCTCAAAGGTTTTCTCTGCAAGCTCGTACCATGAGCAGAAGCCCTCGTTTGTTCCGTGATAGGTGCCGTAGCGGTCAGTTTTAATCATATCGCAAAGCAAAACCGCAAGATCCTTTGCATAAGTAGGAGAGCCAACCTGATCTGCTACAACGCTGATTGTATCTCTCGTCTCTGCAAGGCGGAGCATTGTTGCAATAAAGTTGGTGTTTTTTTCACCGAAAACCCAGGATGTTCTTACAATGAAATAACGGTCAAGATTTTCCTTTACTGCTTCTTCACCCTTGAGCTTACTTAAGCCGTAAGCACCGAGGGGGCCTTTTACATCGTCAGGAAGAAAGGGCGTGTCTCCCTCACCCGAGAAAACATAGTCCGTCGAAACATATAGCATTTTAATGCCGTGCTTCTTGCAGGCTTTTGCAAGGTTTCTTGTTCCGTCCTCGTTAACCTTAAAGCAGATTTCCCTTTCGTCCTCTGCCTTATCAACGGCAACATAAGCGGCACAGTGAATGAGAGCATCAGCCCTTGTATTTTCAAAAAAGTCCTCAACGGCTTTTTCGTTTGTAATATCAAGGTCGGCAATGTCAATGCCCATATATTCGGAGTTCTGCTTTGAGAGCAAATCGCATACATCACCGCCGAGCTGACCCTTTGCACCGGTTACAATAATCATGAGTTTTCACCCCATACAAAATCAATGTCGCTGTCACGAAGCAGAGGAGCGTTTTCGTCCTTCTGTGAAAGCACGGGATTTTCGATACCCCATACAACGCCGATTGCTTCATCGTCAAAGCGGATGCTTCTGTCGCAGTCCTTACTGTAATATTCGTCAACCTTGTAAAGCACCTCAACGTCCTCGGTGAGGGTTACAAAGCCGTGACCGAAGCCCTTGGGAATAAAGAGCATCTGCTTGTTTTCCTCGCTTAATTCAACGCTTATCCATTTAAGGTAGTTGGGTGAGCCCTTGCGTAAATCAACTGCAACGTCAAGAATTTTACCTCTTGTGCAGGTGATAAGCTTTGTTTGTGCCATAGGAGTCTTCTGAAAATGGATGCCCCTTAAGGTGCCCTTTTCCTTTGAATAGGAGCGGTTGTCCTGAACAAACTTAATGTCAATGCCGAGCTCACGAAGCTTTTCATAGCTGTATGATTCGTAGAACCAGCCTCTGTTATCGCCGAAAACCTGAGGCTCAACAATTTTTACCTCGGGGAGGCTTGTATCAATAATTTTCATATTATCACTTCACTTGAATTTTTTTATTTATTATATCTTACGGGACTTTAATAGTCAAGGAATCCTTGACAAAGAAAGTTAAAATAATATAATTAGAGTTGATATCATTTAAGAAAGGAGCATTCTATGGTTGCGGGAATTGTCTGTGAATATAACCCTTTTCATAAGGGGCATCTTTATCAGCTTGAAAAAACACGTGAAGCGGGAGCAGATGCAATAGTCTGCGTAATGAGCGGCAACTTTGTCCAGCGCGGTGAATGTGCCTTTCTTGACAAATGGACAAGGGCCGAAGCGGCGGTGCTCTGCGGAGCCGATGTTGTGATTGACCTGCCCGTACCCTGGGCGGTTTCCTCGGCGGAAAATTTTGCAAGGGGAAGTATTACACTTTTGAAGGAGTTCGGCATAGATATGCTCTCCTTCGGTACTGAGTGTGACGATAAGAATAAGCTTCTGCTTGCGGCAAAAAGCGTTGACGATGAAAACGTTATAGCACTCACCAAAAAGTATATGCAGGAGGGCCTGAGCTATCCCTCCGCCCTTCATAAGAGTGTAAGTGAGCTTTACGGTGGGGATACGGCAGATATTATTTCCTCACCCAACAGTACCCTTGCAGTAGAATATATCAGACAGATACAGAAATTCGGCGGCATAGATTTTCTCCCCGTTAAGCGTCAGGGCGCAGATCACGACAGCCCCGAGGAAAAGGATGGCTACCTTTCCGCTTCAAAAATCAGGTCAGAGCTTATATTGAAACCCGATGTGCTTTCAGCTCTGCCCGAAAAATCGGCTCAGCTTATTTCGGATGAGTTTGAAAAGGGCAATGCTCCCTGCCTTATGGCTAACAACGAAAGGGGAGTGCTTTCCGCTTTGAGAGAGCTTTCCCGGGAAAAGCTTGAAAAATATGTGAGTGACGAAACGGGACTTGCCGGACGCATTTATGATGCGGTCAGAAATTCAACCTCACTTGATGAGCTTTACGAAAAAGCAAAAAGCAAAAATTTTACCCATTCAAGGGTACGGCGTGAGGTGCTTTGCGCTTACCTCGGTATAGAAAAGGATATCGCAGTAAGCAACCCGCCTTATATAAGAATCCTTGCAGTAAGTGAAAAGGGGCTTTCTCTGCTCGGGGCGGCAAAGAAAAAATCTGCACTTCCCATTGTGACAAGGCACGGGGAAATGCAGAAGCTGAATGATGAAGCAAGGCGTATTTATGAAATACAATGCTCAAGCACGGATAAGTTTGCTCTTTTGTCGGAAAAAGCACGGGAGTGTGGTTTGGAGCAGAAAAGTTCAATGATTATTATTAAATAATCTCACCCATACAGAAATCACCGTCACCGATGGCGGTGATTTTTATTTTTACGGTTTCACCGTCTATGTCTTTGTCGCACCTGAATTTAACGGGGATATAATTTGCGGTGTAGCCGTTATAAAGTCCGTTTCTGTCACGGGTCTCGGCAATTACGGAAAATTCTCTGCCGATTTGCTTAAGGAAAAATTCTCGTCGGATTTTATCCGTTTCCTCAATCATAATTTTGCAGCGCTCATCCTTGATTTTCTGCTCAAGGTGACCGGGAAGCTTTTCGGCTCTTGTGCCTCTCCTTACGGAGTAGGGGAATACATGCACCTTTTCAAAGCCTATTTCCTTTACAAAGTCAAGGCTATCCTTGAAATCTGCTTCGCTTTCACCTGCAAAGCCGACCATAACGTCTGTTGTGAGAGTGCAGTCGGTGAAGCTCTCACGGAGCTTGCGGGCAATTTTTCTGAATTCGTCGGCAGTATAGTGGCGATTCATTGACTTAAGTGTGTTATCGCAGCCGCTCTGAAGGGAAAGGTGAAACTGTGGGCAAAGCTTTTCACACCTGCTGAGTGCTTCAATAACCTCATCGGTGAGATGGTCGGGCTCAAGGGAGCCGAGACGTACCCGTTCAATGCCCTTTACATCGTTGACGGTCTTTACCGCCTCGGGAAAGCTTCTTCCCGTATCCTGACCGTAGGAGGAAAGATTTATACCTACGAGAACAACCTCGTTGTAGCCCTTTTGGGCAAGGACTTCAACCTCACCCTTAAGCTCGTCGAGAGACTTTGAACGGACTCTGCCTCTTGAATAGGGGATAACACAGTAGGAGCAGAAGCGGTTGCAGCCGTCCTGAATTTTAAGGTAGGCTCTTGTCCTTTCCTCAAAGCCGCTTATAGTGTCACCGCTGAAGGGGTCACCCTTAAGGTGCTCGCAGACATTGAAAATTCTTTTACCGTCTGCCTGATACTGTAAAAGCAAATCGGGCAGAAGAGCGTTGTTTTTGTTTCCGAGGACAATGTCTGCTTCAATAAGCTCATTTGACTTTTCGGGATACGCCTGAGGCATACAGCCCGTAAGAATAACGATTGAATCAGGGTTATTCCTTTTGAAGCGGCGCACCGCCTGACGGGTTTTCTGGTCAGCCGAGGCAGTTACGGTGCAGGAGTTTACAACAAAAACATCCGCACTTTTGTCGCCTGTAATTTCAAAGCCGTGCTTCTGAAGCCTTTCCGCCATTGCCTGACTTTCGTACTGATTGACCTTACAGCCTAATGTATAAAATTTAACCTTCATTTTATCAACCTTTAAAATATTAGTTTTATTATTATATTCCCGCAATGACAACGGGTCAAGTCATTTTTTACTGTATTCGGCAGGTGTCACACCGTATTCACCCGTAAAGGCACGGTAAAAGCCTGCGTAATCACCGAAGCCGCAGTTTGACGCCACGGTAGTGGGCTTGATTCCGCTTGAAAGCATCTGCTTGGCGTGAATAAGTCTTTTGAGAGTAATATATCTGTGAACGCTTGTTCCCACAACGCTGTTGAAGGCGTGGGAAAGATAATATTTGCTTACAAAAAATTCATCGGCTATTGACGAAAGTGAAAGCTTTTCGCAATAGTGCTGATTTATATAATCGAGAACGGACAGAATAAGAGGTGAGAAGGAGTTTTCCTTATCGTGCTTTTCACCGTAGCTCAATGAAAGCCTGTTAAGCTCAACGAGAATGCGAAGAAGTATCGCTTTGCAGGCAAGGTCGTTTGCATAGCCTTCGTTGCTCTGCTCCTTTATAAGCTCCGTCAGAAGCGCTTTTAAAAGCTCCTGAGAAGAAAAGGAAAGCCTTAAAAGGTTTGAGTGGTGGGGATTTGTACTGTCAAAGCAACGGCTGAGGCTGGAGTTGTTGCTTGAAAGGGAAAAGAGAAAATCCTTGTTTATCCAGAGAACTATTCTTTCGTAGTCGTCCTGATTTTCGCTTATTCTCGGCTGATGAAGCTCAAGGGGATTAATCAGAAGAAGGTCACCTTTTTTCATTTCAAAAAGCTTACCCTCAACGCTGTATTCAACCTTTCCGCTTATAAAAAAGTATACCTCATAAAAGTCGTGCTGATGAACGGGTACACCCGAGAATTTGGCATCTCTGTAATGGAAAATTTCAAAGTCTGTTTTAGACATACTCTGCCTTGGGTCGAAAATCTGCATATGCTACCTCGCGTAATTTTTTACTTTTTATATCATATAGCAATATTAACAATCAGTCAAGCAATTTTCACTATTTTTATTGTTAAAAAAATGTGATAAAATAAGTCGAGAAAATAGGGGCATTATGGGTGCTCTGAAAGGAGAAGACAAGAAAATGACAGAGTTTATGACAAAGGATTTTCTTCTTAAAACCGAAACGGCAAAAAAACTTTATCACGGTTTTGCTGCTTCGCTTCCGATTATTGACTATCATTGCCATGTAAGTCCTAAAGAGATTTTTGAGGACAAGCACTTTTCTGATATCACAGAGGTGTGGCTTGGCGGTGACCATTACAAGTGGAGGCTTATGCGCTCAAACGGTGTTGATGAATACTACATTACGGGCGACGCCGACAAAAGAGAAAAGTTTCAGAAATTTGCAGAGGTGCTTCCCAAGGCTATCGGCAACCCGATGTACCATTGGTGTCACCTTGAGCTGAAAAAATACTTCGGCTATGAGGGCGTACTTAACGGTGATACCGCAGAAGAGGTATGGCAGCTTGCTCTTAAGGTGCTTTCACAGCCTGATATGGGTGTAAGAGGTATTATCGAAAAAAGCGGTGTAGCCTTTATCGGTACAACCGATGACCCTATTGATTCACTCGAATATCATAAGAAAATCCGTGAAGAAGGTAAGCTCAAGGCTGTTGTTGCTCCCTCCTTCCGTCCCGATAAAGCCTTTCAGCTTAATAATCCCGCCTACAGAGATTATATCGCTCAGCTTGAAAAGGTTTCAGGCGTAAGAATTGACGGCATTGAAAGCCTCAAGGCAGCACTTGAAAACAGACTTCAGTATTTTGCTGACTGCGGATGTAAAGCAAGTGACCACGGACTTAATTATATTTACTTTGAAAAGGCAGATGCCGAAACCCTTGACAATGCCGTTAAAAAGGCTCTTAAGGGTGAGGAGTGTACACAGAAGGAGATTGACGCAGTAGGTACGGAGCTTCTCTTATTCTGTGCAAGGAAGTACAAGGAAATGGGCTGGGTAATGCAGCTTCATTATAACTGCCTTCGTAATCCTAATAGTGTGATGTTTGAAAAGCTCGGCCCCGATACCGGCTTTGATGTAATAGGACCTCACGACAGCACCGCTGACCTTGCAAAGCTCCTTGATGCTATGTACAGTACAGACGCGCTCCCGAGAACTATTCTTTACAGCCTTGACAGTAAGGATAACAGCGCAATTGATACAATGCTCGGTGCCTTTCAGCAGAAGGGATATCCCGGTACACTTCAGCACGGCTCTGCGTGGTGGTTCAACGATACAAAGCTCGGCATGGAGGAGCAGCTCAAGAGCCTCGCTTCCTTAAGCCTTCTCGGTAACTTTGTAGGAATGCTTACCGACTCAAGAAGCTTCCTGAGCTACACAAGACACGAATACTTCCGTCGTATACTCTGTAACCTTATCGGCACATGGGTTGAGGACGGAGAGTACCCTTACGACGAAAAAGCACTCAAGGAAATTGTGGAGGGCATCTCCTTTAATAATGCAAAAAGATTTTTCAGCCTGGAGGATTTAATATGAAAATGTCATTTCGTTGGTACGGCTATGACGACCCCGTTACCTTAAGAAACATCAGTCAGATTCCCAATATGCGTTCAATTGTTTCTGCCGTTTACGATGTAAAGCCCGGTCAGGTATGGCCTGAGGAAAGCCTTGCAAAGATGACAGCAGAATGCGAAAAGCACGGCCTTGTTTTTGATGTTGTTGAATCAATCCCCGTTCCCGAGGATATCAAGCTCGGCAGCGAAAACCGTGATGAGCTCATTGAGGTTTACTGTGAAAATATCCGTCGCTGTGCAAAGTACGGTGTAAAGTGCGTTACCTATAACTTTATGCCCGTATTTGACTGGACAAGAACTCAGCTTGATAAGGAAGCTCCCGACGGCTCAACAAGCCTTGTAATGTATTGGGATCAGATGAGAGGTCTTGACCCTCTTGTTGACGATATAGATCTTCCCGGCTGGGATGCAAGCTATACAAAGGATGAAATCAAGGCACTTTTCAGAAAGTATGCCGAGGTAGGGGAGGACGGCCTCTGGGAGAATCTCGAATACTTCCTTAAGAAGGTTATTCCCGTTGCAGAGGAATGCGATGTGAGAATGGCTATTCACCCCGACGATCCCCCGTATCCCATCTTCGGACTTCCCAGAATCATCACAAATGAGGAAAACCTTGACCGTTTCCTTAAGATTGTTGACAGTCCTGCAAACTCACTCTGTCTTTGCACCGGCTCACTCGGTTGTGCAAAGACAAACGATGTTGTAAAGATGGTAAGAAAATACAGCGCTATGGACAGAATTGCTTTTATGCACATCCGTAACATTCTCATTATGGACGACGGCTCCTTTGAGGAAAGCGGACACCTTTCAAAGTGCGGAAGCATTGATATGTATGAGGTTGTAAAGGCTCTTGTTGAAACAGGCTTTGACGGTTATGTACGCCCCGACCACGGCAGAATGATCTGGGGTGAAACAGGCAGACCCGGCTATGGCCTTTATGACAGAGCACTCGGTGCAACATATATCAACGGACTTTTTGAAGCCTGCGAAAAGGCTAATAAATAATTAAGGAGAAAATACTATGATCAAAAATGTACTTGGCACAGACCTTACAGGTAAGGTTGCCGTTGTAACAGGTGCAGGCGGGGTGCTTTGCTCAGGATTTGCAAAAACACTTGCCCGTGCAGGAGCAAAGGTGGCACTTCTTGACCTTAATGAAGAAGCAGCAAAAGCCTTTGCCGATGAAATCGTAGCAGAGGGCGGCGTTGCAAAGGCATATAAGTGCAATGTTCTTGATAAGGACATCTGTAATGAAGTTGCCGAAGCAGTTGAAAATGACCTCGGTAAATGCGACATTCTTATAAACGGTGCAGGCGGTAACAGCCCCAGAGCAACCACCGATAAGGAATACTATTTTGCAGGCGATATCGACGAGGACTGCAAAAACTTCTTCAATCTTGATGCTGACGGAGTCGGCTTTGTTTTCAACCTTAACTTCCTCGGTACTCTTATTCCCACCCAGGCATTCGCAAAGCAGATGCTCGGCAGAGAAGGCTGTAATATCATCAACATTTCTTCAATGAATGCCTTCACTCCGCTTACAAAGATTCCCGCATATTCAGGTGCAAAGGCTGCTATTTCTAACTTCACACAGTGGCTTGCCGTTCACTTCTCAAAGGAAGGCATCCGTGTAAACGCAATTGCTCCCGGCTTCTTCTCAACAAAGCAGAATGCCGCACTTCTGTGGAATCCCGACGGCTCACCCACACCCAGAACAAACAAAATTCTTGCCGCAACACCTATGGGTCGCTTCGGTGAGGCAGAGGAGCTTGACGGTGCACTTCTTTTCCTTGTAAACAACGCTGCCGCAGGCTTTATCACGGGTGTAGTTCTTCCCGTTGACGGCGGCTTCTCATCATACTCAGGCGTATGATGAATGCAAAATGCAAAATGTAAAATGCAGAATTGCGGTCGCAGATTTACCGATAATATAACGGTATACTTTTTCCCGCAAAAAATAGTCGGTGTTTATCAGGTGAACGAAAAATCATAAATGCACTGAAGGTGCATCCCTGACAACTGACTACTAACTACTGACTACTTTTTGAAGACCTTATTATAAAAGGAGATGTAATTTTCAAATGGATATGTTCAAAGAAATATACGAATTAGGTATCATTCCCGTTGTTGCAATTGACGATGCCGATAAGGCAGTGCCCCTTGCAAAGGCTCTTCGTGACGGCGGACTCCCCGCAGCGGAAATCACCTTCAGAACTGCCGCTGCAGAAGAAGCAATCAGAAGAATCTCTCAGGAATGTCCCGATGTGCTTGTAGGTGCAGGCACTGTTCTTACAAAGGAGCAGTGTGACAGAGCAATTGCCGCAGGTGCAAAGTTTGTTGTTACTCCCGGCTTCAATCCCGAAATGATTGCTTATATCAAATCAACAGGCATCCCCATGATGCCCGGTGCTGCAACTCCCGGTGAAATGGAGCAGGCAATGAGCATGGGTCTTACAAACATCAAATTTTTCCCTGCTGAAGCAAACGGCGGTGTAAACAAGCTCAAGGCTCTTGCAGGACCTTATCAGGCTGCAAAATGGATGCCCACAGGCGGTGTTAACACCAAAAATCTTAACGATTACCTTTCATTCGACCGTATCCTTTGCTGCGGCGGTACATGGATTGCAACAAGTGCTGATATCAATGAGGGTAAATGGGACGACATTACCCGTAAGTGTAAGGAAGCCATCAAGACAATGCTCGGCTTCAAGCTTGAAAAAATCTGCATTTACGGTGACAGTGCAAACGCTGAAAAGAACGCACAGTTTGTAGCATCACTCTTCGGCTTTGACAAGGCTGAAACCGAGTGCGGCTATCAGTCAGGTGGTCTTTGCTTTGCTAAAGAAGAAAGCGATGCAAAGGGCTGTATTGTAATCTCTACTCTTAACGGTGACAGAGCAATGAGCTACCTTAAGAGAATGGGTGCTGAAATTGATCCCGACATCTGGTATGATAAAAAGGGCAAGGTTTCCTGCTTCGGACTTAAAGACCTTGTTGCGGGATTTGAAATCTGCATAGAGACTAAATAAGTAAAGGAGAATATATTATGAGCAAAAGAATTGTTTGCTTCGGTGAGATTATGCTCCGTCTTGCTCCCGAAGGCTATTACAGATTTTTCCAGAATGACAGAATGCAGGCTACCTTCGGCGGCGGTGAGGCTAATGTTGCAGTATCCCTTGCCAACTACGGTATGGATGCTTCCTATGTAACAAAGCTTCCCTCACATGCAATCGGTCAGTCAGCAATCAACTCACTCCGTGCTCTCGGCGTTGACACAAAGGACATCGTAAGAGGCGGCGAAAGAGTAGGTATCTACTACCTTGAAAAGGGTGCTTCACAGCGCGGCTCAGTTTGTATCTATGACAGAGCTTATTCAGCAATCCAGCTTGCAAAAAGAGAGGATTTTGACTGGGATAAGATTTTCGAAGGCGCAGACTGGTTCCACTTCACGGGCATTACTCCCGCAATCGGCGGTGATCTTGTAAACATCTGCCTTGATGCTTGTAAGGCTGCAAAGGCAAAGGGCGTAAAGATTTCCTGCGACCTTAACTACAGAGGTAAGCTTTGGACAAGAGCAGAAGCACGCGAAGCAATGAGCGAGCTTTGCAAGTATGTTGATGTCTGCATTTCAAACGAAGAGGATGCAAAGGATGTATTCGGCATTGAAGCTGAAAATACCGATATTTACGGCGGTAAGCTCGATAAGGAGGGCTACAAGTCAGTTGCAAAGCAGCTTATGGATACCTTCGGCTTTGAAAAGGTTGCTATCACTCTCCGTTCATCAATTTCTGCTTCCGACAACGATTGGGCAGGTATGCTTTATGACGGTGAAAATTATTGCTTCTCAAAGGAATATCACCTTCATATCGTTGACCGTGTAGGCGGCGGCGACAGCTTCGGCGGCGGACTTATTTACGCTCTTCTTTCAGGTAAGAGCACTCAAGAGGCAATTGAATTTGCAGTTGCGGCTTCCGCACTCAAGCACTCAATTGAAGGCGACTACAACCGTGTAGGCGTTTCCGAGGTCGAAAAGCTTGCAGGCGGTGACGGCTCAGGCCGTGTTCAGAGATAAAAGACAAAAGTTCTTTTTGATTACTTTTCTTTCAAGAAAAGTAATGCTATGCGGCGAGCAACAGAACGAATTGCAAATAACTTAATAAAAACCGTGGGCAGGGGTATCACCCTTGCCGCATACGGGCTTTATAAAAAACAAAAAATCAAGGAGAATCATTTATGAGTACAAAAACAAAAGCACCCCAGGGTGCGGTAAGACCCTTTGGCTGGATGGATAAGGCCGGCTATGCAATGGGTGATATGGGCTGTGGCTTTTCATTCCAGCTTGTTTCAACCTTTATGCAGCTTTTCTACCTTCAGTACATAGGTCTTTCACCTAATGACTATGCAATTATTATCCTTATTTCAAAGGCATTCGACGCAGTTAACGATATCGTTATCGGTAACCTTGTTGACACAAAGAGAATCGGCAAAAAGAGTAAGTATATGCCCTGGATTCTTCTCGGTGCAGTAACACTTATCATCTTCAATGTTATGATTTTTGCTCCCGTTAAGGATTTCTCTTATGCAGGTAAGTATGCATGGTGTCTTGTTTCCTACTGTCTGTGGTCAATTGCCTACACAATGGTAAACGTTCCCTACGGTTCACTCCATTCAGTTATTACAGATGATCCTCAGCAGAGAGTTTCCCTTTCAACCTTCCGTTCAATCGGTGCAGCTCTTCCTGCAATCATCATTATGATTATTCTTCCCGGTATCGTTTATGATAAGGTGAAGAATCCCGTTTCAGGCATCGAGGAGCAGGTTCTCAAGGGTGAAACCCTCCTTCCCGTTGCAATTGTAATGTCACTTTTTGCTCTTCTCGTTCTTTACGGTACAACTGTGCTCGTTAAGGAAAGAGTAAGCCGTGATGCAAGCGAAAATACAACCGGCATCAAGGCTATGCTTTCATCTGTTAAGTCCTTCTTTACAAACCGCGCAATGGTTGGTGCTACAATTGCTTCTGTTGCCTCAGTTGCACTTTTCAACTCAACAATGGCACTTAACAATATGGTTTTCCAGTATCACTTCAGGGATACAAGCAAGGTTGGTATGGCTATGATAGGCTCATACGCACCCATGATTTTTGTTATGATTTTCATTGGTAAGCTTACCAAGAAATTCGGTAAAAAGAATGTACTTGTTGTCACAATGCTCGTTGGTGCAATTTCAGGTGTTGCTTCACTTTTCGCTCCTATTACAGCCGACGGCACAGGTATGCTTCTTTACATCATCTGCCTTATGGGTCTTAATGTAGGTAATGCTGTGTTCCAGATTTCCGTATGGGCAATTGTTGCTGACTGTATTGAGCTCAGCTATCAGAAGACAGGCAAGAGTGAGGAAGGCTCACTTTACGCTCTTTACTCCTTCTTCCGTAAGCTTTCACAGGGTATCGGTCAGGCTGTTGTTTCCTGGGGTCTTGTTGCAATCGGCTTTGTTGAGGGTGAAAATGCAGTTCAGCCCGAAACCTTCGGTGAGGATGTAACAAAGCTTTACTTCATAGTTCTTGCTGCGGGCTCACTTATCGCATTCCTTGCTATGAAGTTTATCTATAACATCGGCAAGAAGGAAGAGGAAGCAATGGCAGCCGCTTCACAGGCAGCTCTTGAAGCAAAGAAAAGCGCTCTCGGTGAAGGCATTGCTGAATAAAATTTTCAATATCAAAAGAGAGACGGTGTACGCCGTCTCTTTTTTTCTTACCGCTACTACTCCGAACAGTTATATCAAAAAACACATAGCTTTTTCTGATTTTTATATAATAAATTTAAAAAAATTAAGAAAAAGTGCTTTTAAAACATTGTTTTTTTCTTAAAAAAATGTTATCATATGTCGAATGACTATGTTGGCGTTTTATGACCCTTGATGTCAGAGATAAAACGGAGATGTAAATTGAGGATTTTGCCAAGAAAAGTCGAATAAAAATGAAAGGATCATAGATGTATGAAGTACAGTTATTATCCGGGTTGTACCTTAAGAACAAAGGCTAAAAAGCTGGACGATTACGCAAGAGCATCTGCAAAGGCTCTCGGCTTCGAGCTTGAGGAGCTTGAGGACTGGCAGTGCTGCGGCGGTGTTTATCCGCTCTCAAGCGACGAAATCGGCTCAAAGCTTTCATCGGTACGTGCCCTCAACGAAGCAAAGGTAAAGGGACAGGAGCTTGTGACTCTCTGCTCCGCCTGCCACCACGTTATCAAGCGTGTTAACGATGATATGAAAAACGTGGAAGATATCAGAACAAGAGCAAACAACTACCTTAAGCTTGACGAACCCTATCTCGGTGAAACAGAGGTTCTTCATTTCCTTGAGGTGCTTCGTGACAAGGTCGGCTTTGATGAAATCAAAAAGAAGGTAGTAAACCCTCTCACAGGTCGCAAAATCGGTGCCTATTACGGCTGCCTGCTTTTAAGACCCAGTGACATTCTCGCTTTCGACAATCCCGAAAATCCCACAATCATAGAGGACTTTATCCGCGCTCTCGGTGCAGAGCCCGTGGTTTATCCCTACCGTAACGAATGCTGCGGCGGATATATCTCACTTAAGGATAACGACCTTTCAAAGAAGATGTGCAACACCGTAATGGACAGCGCAAAGGGCTTCGAGGCAGAGATGCTTGTAACAGCCTGTCCTCTTTGTCAGTACAACCTTACAAAGAATACTGCTGACGGTGTTCCTGTAATCTACTTTACCGAAATTCTTGCCGAGGCTCTCGGCGTAAAAGAGGAGGTTGACGCATAAGTGGAAGCTTCAAAGAAAAGACAGTCCGAAATGGTACAGGAAATCAGCGGTACCAATCCTCTTAAGTGTATGAAGTGCGGTAAGTGCTCAGCCTCTTGTCCCGCATATGAAAAAATGGATATCAAGCCTCACCAGTTTGTGTCCTACGTTATCAACGAGGATGTTGAAGCTCTTGCAAAGTGCGACTCACTCTGGGTTTGCCTTTCCTGCTTCGCATGCGTTGAGCGTTGTCCCAGAGATGTAAAGCCCGGTAAGATTGTTGACGCAGCAAGACAGATTGCAGTAAGACAGAAGGGCGGAAGCTATCTCGTTCCCGATGAAATCCCCGCACTTGTTGATGAGGATCTTCCTCAGCAGCTTCTCGTAAGTGCTTTCAGAAAGTTCAGGAGGTAAAGCTATGCACGGTATAGGAGTATTTGTCTGCCATTGCGGCAGTAACATCGCAGCAACCGTTGACGTAAAAAAGGTTGTTGAAATGGCAAGGCTTGAACCGGGCGTTGTTCATGCCGAAGACTATCAGTATATGTGTTCCGAAGCAGGTCAGGAAAGAATCGCAGCAGCCATCAAGGAAAAGAACCTTAAGGGCATCGTTGTCTGCTCCTGCTCACCGAGAATGCACGAGGCAACCTTCCGTAAGTGTGCCGAAAAAGCCGGTATCAACCCCTATATGGTTGAAATCGCAAACATCCGTGAGCAGTGCTCCTGGATTCACAAAAACATCGAGGAGGGCACAGAAAAGGCTGTTATCCTTACAAGAGCGGCAATCGCAAAGGTAAGCCTCAACACCTCTCTTCTTCCCGGTGAAAGCAAGGTTACAAAAAGAGCTCTCGTTATCGGCGGCGGTATCGCAGGTATTCAGACTGCACTTGATATCGCAGACGCAGGCTACGAGGTTGATATCGTTGAAAAGACTCCCTCAATCGGCGGTAAGATGGCTCAGCTTGATAAAACCTTCCCCACACTCGACTGTTCAGCCTGTATTCTCACACCTAAAATGGTTGATGCGGCTGCTCACGAGAAAATCACCCTTTACACCTACAGTGAAATTGTAAAGGTTTCAGGCTTCGGAGGTGACTTCAAGGTTGATATCAGAAAGAAAGCAAGATATGTAAATATGGACAAGTGCACAGGCTGCGGCGTGTGTATGGAAAAGTGCCCCAGTAAGAAGGCTCTTAGTGAATTCAACAGCGGACTTAACAACCGCCCCGCAATTTACACTCCCTTCGCTCAGGCAATTCCCAATGTCCCCGTAATCGACCCCACACAGTGCGTTAAGCTTAAGACCGGTAAGTGCGGTGTATGCGAAAAGTTCTGTCAGGCAGGTGCAATCGATTACACTCAGAAGGATGAAATCGTTACACGTAAGTACGGTGCAATCGTTGTTGCAACAGGCTTTGAGGTAATCAAGCTTGACAATCTTGAGGAATATGCATATTCACAGAGCAAGGACGTTATCACATCTCTTGAGCTTGAAAGAATTATGAACGCAGCAGGCCCCACAAAGGGACATCTTGAGCGCCTTTCCGACGGTAAGTCACCCAAGAACATTGTCTTCGTTCAGTGTGTAGGCTCACGTTGTGACGAGAGCAAGGGCAAGCCCTACTGCTCAAAAATCTGCTGTATGTATACAGCAAAGCATGCAATGCTTATAAGAGATAAATATCCCGATGTAAACGTTACCGTTTTCTACATCGACGTAAGAACTCCCGGTAAGAACTTTGATGAGTTCTACAGAAGAGCGGTTGAAGAATACGGCGTAAATTACGTCAAGGGTCAGGTAGGCAAGGTTGCTCCTCAGCCCGACGGCTCACTTCTCGTTCACGGTGTAGACCTTCTTGACGGCAAGCAGCTCAAGATTTCCGCCGATATGGTTGTTCTTGCAGCAGCTATAGAGCCCAGTCCCTCAGTAAGACAGATTGCTACAATGCTTACTGCAAGTATTGATACAAACAACTTCCTTACAGAGGCTCATCCCAAGCTTCGTCCCGTTGAATCACCTACAGCAGGTGTGTTCCTTTCAGGCGTATGTCAGGGTCCCAAGGATATTCCCGAAACAGTTTCTCAGGCAGGTGCTGCCGCAATCAAGGTTGTAGGTCTTCTTGCCAAGGATAAGCTCCTTACCAACCCCTGTACAGCAAAGGCTGACGAGCTTCTTTGTAACGGCTGCTCAGCTTGTGCAAACGTATGTCCCTACGGTGCTATTTCCTATGAGGATAAGCTTATTGTTGACCACGGCGTAAGAAAGACTCACAGAGTTGCAGTTGTCAACAGTGCTCTTTGTCAGGGCTGCGGTGCTTGTACCGTTACCTGTCCCTCAGGTGTTATGGACCTTCAGGGCTTCTCAAACAGACAGATTATTGCGGAGGTGGATGCTATATGTCGATGAACGAAGAATTCAGACCCCAAATAGTTGCTTTTTGCTGTAACTGGTGTTCATACGCCGGTGCTGACCTTGCAGGCAGCAGCCGTCTGGCATATCCCGCCGACGTTAAAATTATCCGTGTTCCCTGTTCATGCCGAGTAAACCCCATGTTTATTCTCCGTGCCTTTGAAAGGGGAGCAGACGGGGTTATCATCTGCGGCTGTCATCCCGGTGACTGCCACTACAGTACAGGTAACTACTATGCAAGAAGAAGAATGACCCTCCTTTTCTCAATGCTTGACTATGTCGGCATTGAAAGAGGCAGAACCCGCGTTGAATGGGTAAGTGCCGCTGAGGGTGTAAAGTTCTCAAACACCATGAATGATTTTGTTGAAACAATCCGTTCAATGGGTAAAAATGTCAGATTGGGGGATTTGAGATGCAAGAACTGATCAAGCGTATGAAGGAGCTTATGGCTGACGGCACCGTACAGCGTGTACTCGGCTGGAAAAAGGGCGACCTTTCATATAATCCCGAGCCTTATTACTTCAACAGCGCAGAGGAGCTTGAAGATTTTATCTACGACGGCTTCTGCGGCGCTAACCTCAGCAAGTATATGATCAAGGGCTCAAACCTTGAGGGTAAGACACTTATCCTTCTCAAGCCCTGCGATACCTATTCCTTTAACCAGCTTATCAAGGAGCACAGAGTCAACCGCGATAAGGTTTACATCATCGGTGTAGGCTGTAAGGGTAAGCTTAATCCCGAAAAGCTTAAGGAAAAGGGTATAAAGGGTATAAAGAGCATCAGCGGTGCCGAAATTGACGGCGACTGCACAGAGCTTAAGATTGATACCGTTTACGGTGAAAAGACAGTTTCATATAAGGATGTAATGCTTGAGCGTTGCCACGTTTGTAAGGGCAAGGAGCATAAGATTTATGATGAGCTTATGCTTGAAAGCATTGACACCTGTGACGGCGACCGCTTTACAGATGTTGAAATCATCGAAAATCTTCCCGCTGAAGAGAAGTTTGAATACTTCCGCAAGGAGCTTTCAAAGTGCATCAGATGTAATGCCTGCCGTAACGTATGCCCCGCCTGCAGCTGCCGCAAGTGTGTCTTTGACTCAACAAAGTTTGATGCAGAGCAGAAGGCAAACGTTGACCCCTTTGAAGAGAGTATGTTCCACATCATCCGTGCCTTCCACGTTGCGGGCAGATGTACAGACTGCGGTGAATGCTCAAGAGTATGTCCTCAGGGTATTCCTCTTCACCTTTTCAACAGAAAGTTTATCAAGGATATAAACGAATATTACGGCGAGTTTATAGCAGGTGAGGATGCCGAAACAAAGGGTCCCCTTACCGATTATACTCTCGAAGACCTCGAGCCCGGTGAAAGGAGATAATGCAGATGAAAAAGATTGCAGTAAATAATCTTTCCGCATTACTCTCACTCATTGCGGAAAACGAGCAGTTGTATCTTCCTGCCTCAAAGGGCGGACAGACCAACTACGCAAGATATGAAGAGGGTACAAAGTTTGACTTCTCAACCCTCAAGACAGTAAAGAGTGCAAAGGAGGTTTTCTTCCCCCAGAGCGAAACTCTTTATACAATGTATAAGAACGGTAAGAAAATCCGTATCGAACAGGCTGAGCTTCAGAAAGAGAATTTCGTTCTCTTCGGTGTAAGAGGCTGTGATGTAAAGGGTATTGAGGTACTCGACAAGGTTTTCCTTTCCGCTCCCGTTGACTCCTTCTACAGTGCAAGACGTGACCACGGTACAATCGTATCCCTTGCCTGCGGTGAGCCCGAGGAAAGCTGCTTCTGTACGGTTTTTGACGTTGATCCCGCTAACCCCGTCGGTGATGTAACCGCTTGGCTTATCGGTGAAACACTCTACTGGAGAGCAAACACCGAAAAGGGTGAGGCACTCACAGAAAAGTGCGCATCTCTTCTCAGCGATGCTGATGAGGCAGAGGTTGAAGCAGAAAAGGCAAAAATCAAGAGCATTCTCGAGCAGCTTCCCTATACAAAGCTCTCACTCGATTCCTGGCACGGCGATGCAACAAAGGAAAAGTTCTCCTCAGAGCTCTGGCAGGAGCTTTACAAGCCCTGTCTCGGCTGCGGAACCTGCACCTTTGTATGTCCCACCTGTCAGTGCTACGACCTTAAGGATTACGATACCGGTAACGGTATCCAGAAGTACCGCTGCTGGGACTCCTGTATGTATTCCGATTTCACAATGATGGCTCACGGTAACAACAGAACAAGCCAGATGCAGCGTTACCGTCAGAGATTCATGCACAAGCTTGTTTACTTCCCCGCAAACAACGACGGAATGTATTCCTGCGTAGGCTGCGGCAGATGTGTTGACAAGTGTCCTGCATCAACAAACATTGTAAAAGTCATCAAGGCTTTTTCAGAAAAGGAGGGCAAATAAGTAATGTGTGAATGTCATTGCCATGATAATTACAATCTTGACACCCTTGTTCCTATGGTCGGTGTTGTAACAGATATCCGTCAGGAAACCCCCGACGTTAAAACCTTCCGTGTAAATGCTCCCGAGGGCGGTAAGCTCTTCGAGCATAAGCCCGGTCAGTGCGCAATGCTCTGCTGTCCCGGCGTAGGTGAAGCGATGTTCTCAATCACATCCTCACCCACAAACAAGGAATATCAGGAATTTTCTATTAAAAAGTGCGGTGTTCTCACCGATTATCTCCACGACCTTCAGGTAGGTGACGAAATCACTGTAAGAGGTCCCTACGGTAACAACTTCCCCGTTGATACAGAGCTCAAGGGTAAAAACCTTCTCTTTGTAGCCGGCGGCATCGGTCTTGCACCTCTGAGAAGTGTTATCAACTACGTTCTTGACAACCGTGACGATTACGGCACAGTTGACATTCTTTACGGCTCACGTTCAGCCGATGACCTTGTTCAGCACAAGGAAATTCAGGAGGTATGGATGAAGGCTAAGGATACAAATGTATACCTTACCATCGACAGACCCCAGGACGGCTGGGACGGCCACGTAGGCTTTGTTCCCGCTTACCTTAAGGAGCTTGAGCTCACAACGGATAAAACAGTTCTTGTCTGCGGCCCTCCGATTATGATCAAGTTTGTTCTTGCAGCACTTGAGGAAATGGGCTTCTCAAAGACTCAGGCATACACAACTCTTGAGCTTCGTATGAAATGCGGTGTAGGTAAATGCGGCCGCTGCAATATCGGTTCAAAGTATGTATGTAAGGACGGTCCCGTTTTCCGCTGTGATGAGGTTGACGAGCTTCCCGACGAGTATTAATTGAGAATTATAATCAGAAAGGATAATATGAACATGAGTAACATGGTAAATGTGTTTTTCTTCGGTAAAAAGTACGAAGTACCCGGAGATCTTACGGTTATGACCGCTATGGAATATGCAGGCTATACTCTTTCAAGAGGCTGCGGCTGCCGTCACGGCTTCTGCGGTGCTTGCGCTACAATTTACAGAATCAAGGGTGACAACACTCTCAAGACCTGCCTTGCTTGTCAGAAGCAGGTTGAAGACGGTATGTATGTTGCATCAATTCCCTTCTTCCCCACAGATAAAAGAACCTACGATATCAACGAAATCAAGCCCAATCAGCAGATTATGATGGAGCTTTATCCTGAGATTTACTCCTGTATCGGCTGTAATGCCTGTACAAAGGCTTGTACTCAGGACCTCAACGTTATGCAGTACATTGCATACGCTCAGAGAGGTGAGCTTGAAAAGTGTGCAGAGGAATCCTTCGACTGCGTAGCCTGCGGCTGCTGCAGCGTAAGATGTCCCGCTGAAATCTCACATCCTATGGTTGGTCTTCTTGCAAGAAGACTTGTAGGTAAGTACATCGCTCCCGAAACAGAGCACCTCAAGACAAGAGTTGAGGAAATCAATAAGGGTAACTACGATGAGCTTATCGAGCAGGTTATGCAGAAGCCTATCACAGAGATGAAAGAGCTTTACAACACAAGAGAAATTGAGAAATAAGGAGGGTATAAGATGTTTACTGCAGAAATGCGTGAATCCATCAAAAAGGTGGAAGCAACCAGAAAAGAAAGAATGGCTACTGAGCCCAGAAGAATGACAGCAGAAGAAAAGGATACCCTTCTCAAGGCTTACCATCCCGACTACAGAGCTGACGGCTTTGCAGAAATCAAGGTTGGCCCCAACAAGGGTCAGAAGGCTCCTAAAGAGCTCACAAACCTTCTTCATTCAAATTCAAGACTTCTCAAGGATAAGGTTGACCTCTCAAAGGTTGATTACGAGACTGACGTGCTTGTTATCGGCGGCGGCGGAGCAGGCTCCTCAGCAGCTATCGAAGCACACGAAGCAGGCGCAGACGTAATGATCGTTACAAAGCTTCGTATCGGTGACGCTAACACAATGATGGCTGAAGGCGGTATTCAGGCTGCTGACAAGGAGAACGACTCTCCCGTACAGCACTATCTTGATGCTTTCGGTGGCGGACACTTTGCAGCAAGACCCGAGCTTCTCAGAAGACTTGTTATGGAAGCCCCCGACGCTATCAGATGGCTTAACGAGCTCGGCGTTATGTTCGATAAGGACGAGGACGGCAGAATGGTTACTACCCACGGCGGCGGTACCTCAAGAAAGAGAATGCACGCCTGTAAGGACTACTCAGGTGCTGAAATTATGAGAAACCTCCGTGATGAGGTTCTCAACAGAAAGATTCCCGTTGTTGAATTCACTTCAGCAGTTGAGCTTATCAAGGATGATAAGGGTCAGGTTGCAGGTGCAGTTCTTCTCAATATGGAAACAGGCGACTACCTTGTTGCAAAGGCAAAGACTGTTGTTATCGCTACCGGCGGTGCAGGTCGTCTCCACTATCAGAACTTCCCCACATCAAACCACTACGGTGCAACAGCCGACGGTCTTGTTCTCGGCTACAGAGCAGGCGCGCCCCTTCTTTATCAGGATACAATCCAGTACCATCCCACAGGTGTTGCTTATCCTTCACAGATTTTCGGTGCTCTCGTAACTGAAAAGGTTCGTTCACTTGGTGCAATGCTTGTTAACAAGGACGGCGAGGCTTATGCTCATCCTCTTGAAACAAGAGACGTTTCCGCTTCAGCTATTATCCGTGAATGTGCTAACGGCAAGGGCGTTGAGACTCCTCTCGGCAGCGGTGTATGGCTTGACACTCCGATGATTGAAATCCTCGGCGGTGAAGGCACAATCGAAAAGAGAATCCCCGCAATGTTCCGTATGTACCTCAACTACGGCATTGATATGAGAAAAGAGCCCATCCTTGTTTACCCCACACTTCACTATCAGAACGGCGGTCTTGAAATCGGCGGCGAAGGCTTCACAAAGGCTATCGACAACCTTCTTGTTGCAGGTGAAGCAGTCGGCGGTATCCACGGCAGAAACCGTCTTATGGGTAACTCACTTCTTGACATCATCGTATTCGGCAGAAATGCAGGTAAGGCAGCTGCTAAGAAGGCAAAGGATGTTGAGCTTGGTGCAATGAACCTTGACCATATCGATGCATACGCTAAGGAGCTTGAAGATGCAGGCCTTGAAACAGGCGCTGTTTCACCCCTTCTTCTTCCCAAGTATGCAAGACACGAGAGATAAGGAGATATAGTACAATGCGTGAAATCAGAACAGAAGTAATTACTGACGTAATTGAAAAGCTTTGCATTGACGCTAACTGCCACCTTCCCGGTGACGTTAAGTGTGCAATCAGAAACTGCCGTGCATGTGAAGACGGCAATATCGCAAAGGGCATCCTTGACGATATTATTGAAAACTTTGAAATCGCTGACAACGAAAACGTACCCATCTGTCAGGATACAGGTATGGCTTGTGTATTCCTTGAAATCGGTCAGGATGTACACATTGTTGGCGGCGACCTTACAGACGCTATCAACGAAGGCGTAAGAAGAGGCTACACAAACGGCTATCTTCGTAAGTCAGTTGTTGGTGACCCCGTAAGACGCGGCAACACAGGCGACAACACACCCGCTATGATTTATACAGAAATCGTTCCCGGCGATCAGCTTAAGATTACTGTTGGCCCTAAGGGCTTCGGCAGTGAAAATATGAGCCAGATCAGAATGTTCAAGCCTTCAGCAGGTCTTCAGGGTATTAAGGACTTCATCATTGAAGCTGTTGAAACAGCAGGCCCCAACCCCTGTCCTCCCATCGTTGTAGGTGTTGGTATCGGCGGTACATTTGATAAGGCTGCTCTTCTTGCAAAGAAGGCTCTTATGAGACCCATCGATTCCGAAAATCCCGATCCCTTCTACGCAGACCTTGAAAAGGAAATGCTTCAGAAGATCAACGAGCTTGGTATCGGACCTCAGGGCTTCGGCGGTATGACCACAGCTATCGGTCTTAACATCGAAACTCTTCCCACCCACATTGCAGGTATGCCTTGTGCAATCAACATCAACTGCCACGTAACACGTCATAAGTCGGAGGTAATCTAAAATGGAAAAGAAAATTACATTACCCCTTACAGAAGAGGTTGCAAGAAGCCTTAAGGCAGGCGACAGAGTTTACCTTACAGGTATCATCTACACTTCGAGAGACGCAGGTCATAAGAGAATGTGTGAAGCACTTGCAGCAGGCGAGCAGCTTCCCATCGATCCTATGAACGCAACAATTTATTATGTTGGCCCCACACCCGCAAAGCCCGGCACAGTTATCGGTTCAGCAGGCCCCACAACCAGCGGTCGTATGGACGCTTATGCTCCTACAATGATGTCAGTTGGCGCAAGAGGTATGATCGGTAAGGGTGCAAGACTTCCCGAGGTTGTTGACGCAATGAAGAAGTTCGGCGGCGTTTACTTCGGTGCAATCGGCGGTGCAGGCGCACTTCTTGCAAAGTGCATCAAGTCAGCAAAGCTTATCGCTTATGAGGATCTCGGTGCAGAGGCACTCCGTGAGCTTTATGTTGAGGATATGCCCCTTATGGTTATCATTGACTCAGAGGGTAACAATCTTTACGAGCTCGGCAGAGAAGAATACCTCAATTCCAAGAAATAAGAGAAGAGAAAAGTTCTTTTGGTTACTTTTCTTACAAGAAAAGTAACGCCACGCGGCGAGCGAAAAAAAGAATCAACTCCGATGTCTTACGGCATCGGGGTTTTTGTAGTTAACAGTAAGTTTTATTAAAGCTAAGA
>JAZOVO010000108.1:0-9686 GCA_045658745.1 Acutalibacteraceae bacterium
TTTTCTTTGACCCGAAGGCGTATCACAAGTTATCAATAGCTAAACCGAATAAGGTTTAATGGGCATATTTTCACCGTAGCATCGTTAAAAATCCTCGGAATACGCTAGTATTCCTTGCGGTTTTTGCCTTGCTACAATAAAAATCTGCTCCATTAAACACCCCAAAAACGCACAAGTCGTAGTGCATTTGGGATTTTGTTCGACGCTGCAATACTAGCGTATTGCAAGGAGAAAAAATTTCAAAGGTGCTGCGAATCGCGCGTTTTGGCTTGTTCGTTTTAGCTATTGACAACTTGCAACTGCGAGCGGGCAAAAAAAATGTCTAAAAAAGCAAACTTTCAGTTTTGAAAGTTTGCTTTTTGCTCTGCGCTTAATTTAACACTTTTAACCGAAGAATGCCTTGTGAACGGCAGATACTGCTTTGTCGGCATATTCCTTGTCAATAAGAACTGAAATTGTGATTTCGCTTGTGGAAATCATGCTGATGTTGATGCCTGCCTCATAAAGAGCGCCGAACATCTTTGAAGCCGTGCCTGAATGTGACTGCATACCTGCACCTACGATTGAAACCTTTGCAACTGATGTGTCGCTTGAAACAACTGCACCCTCCATATCGAAGATGTCCTTAAGGATTTCAACTGCTTCGTCTGCATAGCCTGCTGCGCAGGTGAAGGAAATATCCTTTGTGCCGTCACGGCCAACTGACTGAAGGATAACGTCAATGTTGATACCCTTCTGTGCAAGGCGTGAGAACATTTTAAATGCGTTGCCGGGAATGTCCTTCATACCTACAACTGAAATTCTTGCGATATCTGTATCCTTTGTAACGCCTCTGATTAACATCTTTTCCATCTTTGCTACCTCCCTGACGATGGTTCCGGGCTCTCTCACAAGACTTGAAAGAACCTCAAGTTCTACATTATATTTCTTTGCCATTTCAACGGAACGGTTGTTGAGAACCTGTGCGCCGAGAGTAGCAAATTCAAGCATTTCATCATAAGTGATGTCTGTAAGCTTCTGTGTGTTTTCAACCTTTCTCGGGTCGGCTGTGAATACACCTGTAACGTCGGTGAAAATCTGACAGCGGTCTGCGTGAAGAGCGGCTGCAAGAGCTACTGCGCTTGTATCGGAGCCGCCTCTGCCAAGGGTTGTAAGGTCATCGTACTTGTTGAGGCCCTGGAAGCCTGCTACGATAACAATCTTTTTCTGGTCAAGCTCTTTTTCAAGTCTTTCTGTTTTAACTTCACGGATTCTTGCACTGCCGTAGGTTGAGTTTGTGCTGAAACCTGC
This sequence comes from Acutalibacteraceae bacterium, assembly GCA_045658745.1. Taxonomy (GTDB): domain Bacteria; phylum Bacillota; class Clostridia; order Oscillospirales; family Acutalibacteraceae; genus UBA6857. The sequence goes on from JAZOVO010000108.1 coordinate 1,291, forward strand.
CTGCCAGCCGAGAAGTGAGATAACGGGATAACCCATTTCTTCAATTGCCATTGCAAGAAGTGAAATTGAAATCTGCTCACCTGCAGTAAGAAGCATATCCATCTCTCTCTTTGAGGGATTGGAGCTGATTTCCTTCGCCTTTTCAATAAGGTCGTCTGTTGTGTCGCCCTGAGCTGAAACTACAACAACAACGTTGTTGCCCTGCTTGTAGGTATCAGTAATAATGCCCGCAACGTTTCTTACTCTGTCGGCATCGGCAACTGAAGAGCCGCCGAATTTCTGTACTATCAATGCCATTGTATAAGTGCCTCCTATAAAAGACGGTGAAGCCCGCAGGGAAGATATCCCGTCAGATTTTCGCCGTCCCCTTTAAATGATTATTCAAAAATTCTGATTGTTGTAACAACGCTTACGCCTGTTGTGCTGAGCACCTTGCGAAGCTGTCTTTCCTTCATAACGGGAGTAACGAATGCAACCTCGTTTTCAGGCTGATCCTTTCTCCAGAGAAATACAACCTTACCGAAGATTGACTTGAGTCTTCTGCAGGCCTCAGCCTTATCGGCAACGGTGCATCTTACGTAAAGAGCAGCTTCCTTTTCTGTATAGTCAGAAAGATTATCCTCACAGGCTGAAACCCAGCCGAAGTGCTTTCTATCCTTGCTGTTTTCTGCACAGTCAATGATGTCGCCGACAACTGCGGAGGCTGTTGCCTCACTGCCTGCGCCCTTACCGTACATAAGCACGTCGCCTGTCATATCGCCGTCAACTACACAGGCATTGTAAACATCGTTTACACCTGAAAGCATATTTGACTTTTTGACAAGGCAGGGTGAAACCATTGCAAAAATCTTGCCGTCAGAAAGCTTTTCTGCTCTTGCAACAAGCTTGATTACGCTGCCAAATTTCTCTGCATAAGCAACATCAGCAAGAGTAATTCTTCTGATACCTTCACAGTATACGCCGTCGGGAGCAAGATGTGTACCGAAGCAGAGAGATGCAAGAATACAGATTTTTCTCATTGCATCAATTCCGTCAACGTCTGCTGAGGGATCCTTCTCGGCATAGCCGAGCTGCTGAGCATTCTTAAGGGCATCCTCAAAGGATACACCCTCTGTTATCATTTTAGTCAGAATATAGTTTGTGGTTCCGTTAAGGATACCTGCAACCTTTGAAATGTTGTTACCTGCAAGGCAACGGCTGACGGGTCTTATAACGGGGATGCCTCCGCCTACGGAAGCCTCAAAGAAGAAGTTGACATTATTCTTGCGTGCTGTTTCAAGAAGCTGTGCACCCTTGACTGCAACAAGCTCCTTGTTTGAGGTAACAACGTGCTTACCCTTTTCAAGGCAGGTTGTTACAAAGCCGAAGGCAGGCTCAACACCACCCATGGTTTCAACAACAATGTCAATATCCTTATCATTTGCAATATCTTCAAAATTCTTTGTAATAATTGTGCGGTATTCGCTTAAGGGGAATTCTCTGATATCAAGAATCCTTGTAACCTTGAATTCATATCCGGTTTTTTCTGTAATGGTCTTTGAATTTTCTTTCAGAACTTTGGCAACACCGGAACCGACAACACCGTAACCGAGAATAGCAACGTTCATTTTTTCACTACCTTTCTCTCCGAAAAGTGTCATTTTCTCAATAAATGACAACAATCGTATATATACACTTAGTAATAATAACATACTTTATCAAATAATAAAAGTCTTTAACGAAATTTTTTTCGTTTTCTTTAACAATTTTTTTAAAGTTTTTCTTAAAAGATTGATTTTGAATTTAAAATGAGTTAATATTATTAAAAGTAATAGTGAGGTGTTATTTATGACAGATGTTGAAAAGAAGAGAAAAGCTATAATCAACATAGTTTATTTCTTTTTAATTATCGCCATCGGCTTCCTTTTTGTAAGGTACGCTCTGGGAGTATGCTTCCCGATTGTGTGCGCATTCTTTATTGCCACAATACTCCAGAGGCCCAAGAATTTTCTCACCCGCAAAACCTTTTTCAAAAGCGGTGCGGCCTCGGTAATTTCACTCTTCACCCTGATTTTCATCATCATCTCCCTTATAGCGCTCATCGGTGTACGAGCCGTAAGTGAAATCAGCGGCTTCATTGATTATATCACCATTCAGATTCAGCACATCGACGTGCTTGTGACAAACATTGAAAACGCCGTTATGAATTTCATCGGAGCTCTTCCCGCCTTCCTTTCGGAAACACTTACGGAATCCGTTACAACGATCTTCACTCAGATCCGCGAATACCTCGCAGGTCAGAGCACCGAGCTTGCCGACAGCATCACCGGCTCTCTCGGAAGCGCATTCAGCTTCTCCTGGATTACGACTCCCTTAAGCGGTGTTATCTCAACCGCAAAGCAGATTCCCTCAATCCTCATCGCAGTTATAATCACCCTTGTTGCTTCCTGCTTTATGACGGCTGACTACGATGAAATTATGGGCTTTGTCAAGCGTCAGTTCCCCAAGGAAAAGCGTAAGGACCTTTCAAGAGCAAAGGTGCTTCTCAAGAGTACACTTTCCAAAATGGCAAAGGCATATGCCCTCATTATGACTGTAACCTTTACTGAAATGTTCATTGGTCTTTCCGTGCTTAAGCTTGCAGGTATCTATTCATCAAACTATGCGGTTATCATCGCAATTGCAACCGCTTTTGTTGACATTATCCCTGTACTCGGAACAGGTACAATTCTTATCCCCTGGGCGCTTTACAGCCTCATTGTCGGCAACTTCGGTCTCGCAATCGGTCTTGCGGTAATCTATGCCGTAATCACCGTTATCCGTCAGGTTGTTGAGCCCAAGCTTGTGGCAGGCCAGCTCGGACTTTCCCCCGTTGTTACCATCACTTCCCTTTATCTCGGTCTTAAAATCTTCGGCGTGCTCGGTATGATTATCGCTCCCATCCTTGTAACAATGCTCAAGGTGCTCAACGATGAGGGCATCATCCACATCTGGAAATCCTCAAAGGCTGAAGCCGAGGAAAACGAAAAGGCAGAAGCAATCAGCAAAGCAAAGAGTGCCCCTTCAAAATAAACCGACCAAAGTAAAGCGGTCACAGAAAAGCTTCTGTGACCGCAATTTTTATTATTTAATTATCCGAACATATTGAAAATGGGAGCAAAGAAGAGTGAAAGCACATGGAAGAAAACGCCGTAAAAGCTGAACATTCCTGCAAACAAAGGAGAAATTTTCATATCCTCTCCCTTTGTTGTTACATTAAGTGCTGTTTTTTCGGTAAGTCCCTCTTCATTGAGGCAGGAAAGAATTTCACTTGCAATCAGCTCGTTTCCCTTTGCGCTGGGATGCACGGCATCTCCTGCAAAGTTTGCACCGTCATCTCCCAATGCCGTTGCAACATCTACTATGACAATATCACCGGGATTTTCCTCCGCGTATCTGTAAATCACATCATTGATACGGTCAGCGCCCTGCTGATAAGGCTCTCGGAGATAGCCCTCCTGAGGATTATAAAGCGTCTGCATAAGAATAATAGCATCGGCGTTAACCTCTCTGATCATAGCAATTATGTCTGTAAGATTTTTATAATAGCCTTCGGCAATTTTATCAAAAGTTGTCAAATCCTTTTTCACCATTGCCTCAAACATAAGATTTGTGATATTATTCATAAGAAAATCGTTTCCGCCGATTGAAATGCTGATAATGTCAGCAGCAGCTACAGCTTCAATTACATCCTCACTGCCCAGCTTTCTGATAAGATCAGCCGAGGTTGCACCCGGTACGGAATAGTTTGCATAATCAAAACCGCAGGTATCCGCAATGATTTTACCGTAACAGGCGTCAACGGGATTTGAAAGTCCTGAGCCGTAGGCAATTGAGTCGCCAAGCACAACATAATAAGGCTTATCGGAAGCAAAGGCTCCTGCGGAAAGGCTGCTCATAACAAGCAATACCACAACAATGACGGATATTATCTTTTTTGTCTTCATAAATATAACCTCCTTTGATAAAAAAATTATAGCACTCCGAAAAAAATAATTCAATAATTTTTATTCTTAAATATAATAAAAATTCATTTACAGCAGTAGCATACTGTGATATACTGTTTTTGAAAAATCATAAAAGGAGCGAGTAAAATGACAGACTTTCCCGTAAAAGAAACCGCTGAAAAAAGAAAAAGCGTGCGCACCTATATAGAAAAGCCTCTTGAAAAAGCCGACAGAGAAAAAATCGAAGGCTACATTTCCGACTTACTCAAAGAGGAATCACCCTTCACTGCAAAAATAAGAATCCGTCTTTTTGATGTCGACAAGGACATAAACGCAAAGGACCTCGGCACCTACGGAGTTATCAAGGGCGCCCGCACCTACCTCGGTGTTGCCGTCAATGAGACCGAGGAAGCAATGGAAGCCGTCGGTTATGTCTTTGAAAAGCTTGTGCTTTATGCCGCAAGCATAGGTCTCGGCACCTGCTGGCTCGACGGCACCTTCAACCGCGGCGAATTTGCTAAAGCAATGGAGCTTACAGGTGACGAATTTTTCCCTATTGCCTCCCCCATCGGATACCCTGCGCCGAAGAATCACACCGTTGATAAAATTATGCGTAAGGCTATAAAGGCTGACACCCGAAAGCCCTTTGAGGAGCTCTTTTTTGACAAAAGCTTTTCCGCTCCGCTTACAGAGCAGATTGCTGATGACCTCGCTTACATTCTCGAAGCGGTAAGGCTTGCACCCTCGGCGAAAAACGGTCAGCCCTGGCGCATACTCAAGGACGGAAACACCTTCCACTTTTTTGAAAAGAAGGATATCCCCTCCTCAAAGCACGATATTCAGCGCCTTGACATAGGCATTGCAGGCTGTCACTTCGAGCTTGCCGCAAGGGAAAAGGGCATAAGCTGCAGATTCATAAAGCCTGAAAATCACCCCGAGGAAAAGGGACTGATTTATGTTTTTTCAATTATTGCAGAATAAAAATAATACACATTACAAAAAAAGGACTGTTGCTAAGAATTCAACAGTCCTTTTTGTTTTATCTTATCATCCCTCAGGTGCAGGCGTAATAGTCTTAGCCTTAAAATCGAGGGTTATAATTTCGGGCTTATATTCGGGAAAGCCCTTTGCAACACGCTCTTCTATAATTCTGAGAGTCGATTCAATATCCGTGACATCACAGCCCTTCATTATATCGGGTCCGTAATTCCACCATTTCACCTTAAGAAGGCGCTCTATGATATCGTCGCTGAAGCGGTATTTGATAATCTTCGCAGGCACGCCGCCTACAATTGCATAGGGAGGAACATCCTTGACAACAACTGCACCCGCAGCAAGTATTGCCCCGTCTCCGACAGTTACACCGCGCATTATAGTGACGTTACCGCCGATCCATACATCGTTACCTATAGTGACCATTCCCTTTGGCTTAAGCTCATCCTGCTGCTTTTTGCGGATAACGTTGATTGCTTCCTCGTTATCCGTAGCATAATCGGCAAAGCCGTTAGCCCAGGCGGAATCATAATTCGGGAACATAATGTGAGGAGTAAGAGACTGTGCCGAATGCTCGGGCATTCCGACAACGAGATTAGGTCCTACGGCGCAGAAGCGTCCGAAGCGCTTTACCGCACGTACATAGGGATTATCGTTGATATAGGTAAAAGCGCCGACGTGAAGACACTGTATTCTGCCGCCCTGAAAGCGGGCAGGCGCTTCGATTGTCATATTCTGAGCCTGTCCCCATGCGCCTAAATTTGTATCTGTACGGATATTTATACCGTTGCATCCGTTTTTCATTTTTATTACGGTACCGGCTTTGATTAACATCGTTTTCTTTCCTTCCTCTTATTAAAGATATTTTATCCTCATTCTTTTATATCATACTTTTTGGAAAGCCTGCTCATTGCCTCTTCTCTTGTGATTTTACCCGTATTGCAGTCAATCATAACCTGAACATCCTTGTCCTTGAGGTCGTAGAACAGCCATGAAATATAGGCGAGAAGACCGCCGATTGCGGGGATAAGCATAAAGATAAGCCAGAGCATATTAAGTGCGTGAGGGGTCTGTGTTACACCGAGCTCCTCAAGCTCCTGAAATGAGGTTACCTCTACTACCTTCCAGCCGACGGATTCAAGTCCGAGAATGAGCATACCCAATGCACCTGAAATTGAGCCCGTAAGCTTTGCCATAAAGGTCTGCACCGCAAAGGTGATACCCTTTGCTTCTGTGCCGCTTTTAAAGCGTCCGTACTCGGCACAGTCGGGAGTGAACATAAACATTTCAAGGGCAACAACCGCAAGGGGAACTGAGCGGATTGTAAAGAGAATAATATAAACAACAATGTTTCCGTAGCCCACCGCCCAGGTGATTACGCTGAGTATTACATATAAAAGCAGACACACACGGTTGACCTTCATCTTATCAAAGCGGCGCATAAGCTTCGGTAACCACAGAGCAATAAGAAGCTGGGGCACCGTTCCGACTGCTCCCACAACAAGGGAGAACAGAGTGCTGTGGAAAAGATAATATGAAACATAAAGAGTAAATGCGTTACCGATATTAAGTGCGGAATAGAAGAAAAGACCTACATAGTAAATAAGCAGATACTTATTCTTCACAAGATATAAGAGCATACTCTTAATTGAAAAGCTTTCCTCGCTCTCAGCGTGGAAGCGCTCCTTGAGCTTGAAGGAAGCGGGAGTCATCAGCAAAAATGCGGCAATACTGATTATAATAGTAATCATACCGTAGCCCATACCCACCTTTTCGCTGATAAGCACGGTAGTAACAGTAGATGTGACACCTACACCGGCATAGGTTGCGATGCTCTTATAGGACTGGATGCTGTTTCTCTCGTCTATGCTCTGACTCATTGAGGTCAGAATACCGAAAATCGGCACATCACAGAGAGTATAAGCCGTATCCCAGAGTATGTATGCAACGGCAAACCAGGAGAGCTTGAGGGCTTCCGATGTGCCGTTGGGGATAATAAAGGTGAATATTGTTGCAAGGGGTATAAGAACGGTTGAAACACGAAGCCAGGGCAGATATTTCTTACCGCTTTTGAATTTGATCGAGTCAAACACAACTCCGAACAGAGTATCGTTCACTGCGTCCCATACCTTTACGGCAAAAATAACCGCCGCTGACTTTATGGGATTGATACCCAGAAACAACAGAAAGGTTGTGACGCAGGAATTGAAAAGAGTGTAAATCATATTCTGACCTGCAAAATATGAATAGTAACTGAGCCTTTCAACGGGCTCGGTTGACCAGCCCTCTTTTGTGGCAAAAATGCTTTTTACTTTTGTTGCAAGCTCCATTTTTTTCTCCTCCTTGGTTTACAGGCTGAAACAATATTATCATAAAGAATTATAAAATGCAACTACTATCCGCCCTGCCTTGTGACGAAAGCCTGGCCGCTGCAATATTGGTTTTCTTCCAAATCTAAAACGCCTATTTCAGTCCGTTGATTTCTTTCTGCAGATTCGCTAAAAACCTTCCTGCATGCGCTCCATCCATTTGAGTATGGTGGAACTGAAACGAAATCGGCAATTCATATCTGAACAGTTTCTTTCTGTATTTCCCCCAGATTATAAACGGGTTATTGAAAATTCCACTGTTCATACCAACAGCACCGTCAATTTCAGTATCAATAATTGCCGATGTACCGATAACCATACAATCCTCGGACAAATCTCTGTCCCGGCAAGTTTCGGCGACCTGTGTTGTGTATTCCAGATACTCCTGATTAAATGCAGTCAGATCATCTGTTTGCATAATATCACAAGAGCTTACCTCGTCATTCTTATTCTTAACAATAGTATTTACCGCAATTGTGTCATACTGTATAAGCTTATCACCAACCGGAAGCACATAAAATTCTTTTACACTGACTGCTGCTTTTCCGATGCAATAATCCAGAAGCATATTGAACTTCATATTCTTTTTCTTGCTGACTTTGACAATATTTGTTACATCTAAAGTCTTAAAGAAAGTAACCATCGGATTTGGCGCTTTCATCCAAAGTTCATATGCCATATTTCTTGTTGTGTCTTTTGGGTGAATTTCTCTCGCCATAATACCCTCCTAAATTTATTTTCTCGTCAGCAAGCACGCACATTCTACATGACTCGTAGCAATGAAATTGCTAACCTACGTTGTCGGGAATATGTCTACTTGGCTGTTGTAGGGAACATGTCTACATCTTATATAATTCCCTCTACCCACATTTCTGTAAAATTCTTCGTCCAATACTGTTTAGGCAAAACCATAACTTGTTTGCAATCTGATACAGTCAAAACCGGCAGAAGACTTCCACATAATTTCCCTTTTGGCAACAATTTTCTATAAATCATTGTCGGAATTAAAGTATATTCTAACGTCTGCCCATCCACATTTAACCCAAATTTGAAATCAGATCTATCATAT
>JAZOVO010000109.1:0-5625 GCA_045658745.1 Acutalibacteraceae bacterium
AACATCTTATGAACTGTGTTTTAAACTGTTTTATACCCTCAAAAGTGTAGATTTTTAGGGGGTTATCCACGTTTTCCACATAGTTATCAACATTTTTCTGCGGAATATTATGTGGAAAACGTTAAAAAATCCGCTATACAAAGAGTACAAAAAATAGAGGTAAAGTTCTGTGAATTTGATAAATGACGGAGATTTTTCCAAGGAATATAGCTTGTGTAAATTAACCAAAATAAATAAGAAAAAACAATGGAGGTAACATTATGATAAAGGGAATTAACCGTCAGGTTGTTGAGGTAAAGGATACGGGAAACGAGTGCTTTGAAAAAATACTGTTTTTTGTAAAGCCCGAATATGCAAGTCTGAGTGAGGGAAAAATCCGTGAAAGGGCAGGCATTGCCGCAAAGGGCGCCGCTGCACCTCCGCCTACAAAAATGCCGAAAAGCCGCCTTAGTGAGGTGCTTAAGCTGTCGCTGAGCCTTGTTGCAGGTGTTGCTGTTGGAATCGGGATAAGTCTGCTGTTCAGAGTATAAAAGGAGAGGCTGTGAAAAACCTTCGTTTTTTACAGCCTCTTTTAATGGTATGCAATTATGAATTCCGATTAAAATACCGTGTTACCTTGAATTAATATTCAATTACATATTCTTCGATAACAGTCATCGAAGCCTTTGCGTTAAGAGTTGCAAGCACCTTGATGGCAATGTCCATATCGAAATTATAATCAAACTTTGAATAGGTCATATTGCCTGTTGCCTTGTCAATTTTTACGCTTGCGGTGCAGTTGTAGTATGAAAGCTCTGCACTCTGGAAGCCGGGGGCATTATTTGCAATATCCTCAATGTTCATTGTCCAGAAGATTGAGCCTACGCCCTCGCCTGAGCGGTAAACAGGATTCTGCTGATCCTTCATCTTGATATCAATAACATACTCTGTGCCGTTATCTGTGCAGGTGATGGTGTCAACATATTCAACCTTGAGCTTACTTGCAAAATCAGTTCCGCTTACGGGATACTTTTCTTTTACGGCGTCTGTGCCCTCATAAACCTCGGGAGTCATATTGGGCTTAACAAACTTTGCGATTGCACCGTCAGCAATGGACTGAAGGGCAGAAGGAACCTCAAGCTTGTTGATTCTCATATCCTGATAGTTTCTTGTAGCTCTTTTTGCAGTTGTTTTGATTTTGCCTGCCGATTCATTGAAGAGGGCAACAATTTCCTCAGGTGTTGAGTATGAGCCCGTTGAAGGAGTTGAGCCCTGCTGTGCGGGAGCAGTTGTCTGAGGTGCTGCTGTTGTCTGCTCGGGAGCGGCAGTAGTCTGCTCGGGAGCGGCAGTTGTCTGCTCGGGTGCTGCGGTTGCATCAGCCTGAACGGTCTGTTCAGCGGGAGCTGAGGCGGGTGCGTCACTTGTAAGGGCACCTACAAGATAGCCTGAGCTGAAAAGCATAATGATTGAAAGTGCAATACTGAGACCCTTTCTGGTTACTGCATCATAGCCTTCCCAGAATTCTTTGATTTTATTCATAGTGAATACCCTTTCTTTTTTACTATATTAAATTTTCACATATGCATTATATTACATTTTGTATTTTTCTGCAATACGAAAAGAGGAATTTGTTGAATTTTTTATAAGCCTTCCTCTTATTTTTTATGAAAATTAAGGTATAAATATGGAAAAAGCAGAAAGGCTGTGTTATAATGAATTGATTATACCTTGAAAGGATAAGCTTCGATATAATGAATAAAGTTAAAAACAGACTCAGAAGAATCCCCGTCCTGCCTAAGGCAACACAGTATACATGGTGGGCTTGCAGGCTTGCACTTTTCATCTGGGGCGTGTGGGGAATGCTCCACGGCTACACCTCGGAATTTGTTCAGGCAACCTTTGCAATAATTTTCACCCATCTGTGGGATCTGTTCCAGCTTCTCGGCGGAAAGTCATTTATAAAAAAGGTGCCCTACTATCTGCAGACGATGCTTAATGTGTTCATCTGTCTTGCCTGCGTTGTGGGTACAACGCTCAATACAAGAACTGATTTTGAAGGCATTGACATTCCCGAGCATATTTTTGCAGGCTATCTTGCAACTACGGGAGCCTTTGTGCTTTCGGGCATTATGCAGGGAGAAAAGCATCCCATCAAGGTTTCGGTTCAGGCGCTTTTTGCAATGGGCTGCGGTGTAATGCTCCTTGTGGGCTGGGAATACTATGAATTTACAATGGACAGGCTTTACGGCTTTGTGATGCAGCATGGTCAGAAGCCCTATTCCCATGGCCTTACCGATACAATGGTTGACCTGATGCTCGGCTCGGGCGGATGCCTTGCGGCGATGTTCATTGAGGCGTTCCGTAAGGTAGGTCTTTTCGGCGAAGGTAAGGAGGAAAGACGCGCTGCCTTTAAAAAGGAAAGAGAAGAGGCTAAAAAATTAAGAGCACTTGAGCGTCTTAAGGAAGAGGAAGTGGAATAACAATGAAAATCAGTGAAATCTTAAAAGGAATTGAATATAAGTGCACTTCCTTCTGCGACGCCGACATAAAGGATATTGCCTATGACTCAAGAAAAGCGGGAGAGGATATTGTTTTTGTCTGCCTTAAGGGAGCCTTTGCCGACGGTCATAAATATGCCGCAGGTGCATATGAAAAGGGAAGCCGTGTGTTTGTGTGCAGTGATGAGATTGCTGTAGGTGAGGATGCGGTTGTAATTAAGGTTGAGGATACAAGAGCCGTCCTTGCAAAAATGAGCTGCAATTTTTTCCGTCACCCCTCAAGGGAGATGGCAGTTATAGGTATAACGGGCACAAAGGGAAAAACAACCGTTGCCCATATAGTGAAAAGCGTGCTTGAAGCAGGCGGAATGATGACGGGTATTATCGGCACCGTAGGTGCGCGCTTCGGTGATACCGTGCTTCCTACGGTCAACACCACCCCCGAAAGCTATGAGCTTCAGAAAATGTTCCGACAGATGGCAGACGGTGGATGTAAGGCCGTTGCAATTGAGGTTTCGTCCTTGGGGCTTAAGGCTCACCGTACCGACGGAACAGAATTTGCACTTGGTGTGTTTACTAATCTTTACCCTGACCATATCGGTACAAACGAGCACGAAAGCTTTGAGGAATACGCTTACTGGAAAACCCAGCTTTTCCCATTGTGTAAATTTGCCGTTATAAATGCCGATGACCCCTTCAGTCCCGTTGTTATGCAGGCTTGTGCAGATAAAATTGTTACCTACGGTGAAGCTGAAAAGTCAGATTACAGACTTGCTTCAAGTGAAAAAATAAAGTTTGACAGTAAGCTCGGAATGAGCTTTAAGTGTGAGCATAAGGGTGAGGTAAGGGATTACAGAATCTCTCTGCCCGGTGACGTAAATGCGTCAAATGCGCTTGTTGCTCTTGCCGTTGCCGACTTCTTCGGTATCGGTGATGAGGGCAGAACAAAGGGACTTGAAAGCGTCTTTGTCAAGGGCAGAGGCGAAATGCTCAGTATTGACGGCGATTTCACCGTTATCATAGACTATGCTCATAACGGCGTGAGCCTTAAAAGCATAATTGACACCGCAAAGGCCTATGAGCATAACAGAATAATTACCCTTTTCGGTTCTGTAGGCGGAAGAACAGAATGCCGCAGACAGGAGCTGGGAAGCGTTTCGGGCGCACTTGCCGACCTTTCAATTATCACAAGCGACGACCCGAATTTTGAAGATCCGCAGAGCATCTGTGAGGAAATTGCCGAAAGCTGTAAAGCTAATGGCGGAGAATATGTGATTATTCCCGACAGAGGCGAGGCTATTGAATATGCAGTTATGAATGCCCTTAAGGGTGATATAATTATCCTTGCAGGTAAGGGTCACGAGGAAACAATGAAGATAAACGGTGAAAATCATCCCTTTATTGAAAGGGATGAGGTTTTCAAGGCGATGAAGAAGCGAAATGCAGACTGGTGAGGTGTTAACAATGGAGAATGCAGTTAAGGTGAAAAGCGAGTACGGAAAATATCTTTTCGTGTATTTCGTCGGAAACGGTGAGGGTGAAGAAAGGCTTCATTTTGCCGTAAGTGAAAACGGCTACGATTTCAAACCACTTAATAATAACGAGGCGGTTATCACTCAGCTTAAAGGAAAAAAGTGTGTTCGTGACCCCTTCGTTTTCAGAGGCGTTGACGGTAAGACATATATTGTTGGAACCGATATGAAATGTGAAGAGGGTTGGGAGTCAAACCACGCCCTTGTAACCTGGTGCTCGGAAAATCTCACCGACTGGACAGACGAAACAATCATTGATATCAAGGATCTCGGTGAGGCCTATAAAAACACCACAAGAGCCTGGGCTCCGCAGGCAATGTGGGATGAAAAAGAACAGGCATATATGCTTTACTGGGCACATTCAACCAAGGAGCATAACACGGCAGGAATGTATTATGCCTACACAAAGGATATGAAAACCCTTATTACCGAGCCGAAGCCCCTTTACTGCAGAGATATACAGACCATTGACGGTGACATTGTGTATAGCGAGAAGGAAAAGCTTTATTTCCTCTTTTTCAAGCACGACGAGGATCAGACCATTGCTTATGTAACGAGTGAAAACCTCAACGGCCCTTATGAGGATAAGCCCGTTGTTGTTTCTCTTGCACCCAGCGGTGTTGAGGGTAGTCAGATTTACCGTATCAACGGAACAGACACCTGGCTGCTTATTATGGACGAATACGGCAAGGGCAGATTTTTCATGCAGCAGACGGAGAACTTCCGTGATTACAAGGTCGTTGCAAGAGAGGATTATTCAATGGATTTCTCACCCCGTCACGGCTCAATTATGAGTATAACTGATGAGGAGTATGAGAGGCTTGTGGAAAAGTGGGGAGTTTGAAAAATTAAAGTTTTTTGATTGCTTTTTTTCAAAAAAGTAATGCCTCGCGGCGAGCGATGAAACAATATAAATATAAACAAAGGTCACGGATTTTTTTCTCCGTGACCTTTATTTTTGCTTGAATTGATCTGATGACCTCGCCGGTCGGGCATTCTTTTCTTGGAAGAAAAGAATCAAAAGAACTTTAATTTTCTCTCTTAATAATTCTCTTTTCTTACCTCAAAGTAGCTCTGAGGATGTGCACAAACGGGGCAAACCTCGGGAGCCTTCTTGCCCATTACAAGGTGTCCGCAGTTGCGGCATTCCCACATAGTTTCCTCGCTCTTTTCAAATACTGCCTTCATCTCAACGTTGTTAAGAAGTGCGCGGTATCTTTCCTCGTGGGTCTTTTCAATAGCGGCAACCATTCTGAACTTGTTTGCAAGGTCTGTGAAGCCTTCTTCTTCAGCCTCGTCAGCAAACTTTGCGTACATATCAGTCCACTCGTAGTTTTCGCCTGCTGCTGCAGCGGCAAGGTTAGCAGCTGTGTCGCCAAGCTCACCGAGAGCCTTGAACCACATTTTTGCGTGTTCCTTTTCGTTGTTTGCAGTTGCTTCAAAAATAGCGGCAATCTGCTGATAGCCTTCCTTTTTAGCTACGGAAGCAAAGTAGGTGTACTTGTTTCTTGCCTGGGATTCACCTGCACAAGCCCCCATAAGATTTTTTTGGGTTTTTGTACCTTTAAGATTCATAGTTGTTTCCTCCTTGAATATTTTCTTGAAAAAATAATACC
>JAZOVO010000110.1:0-15782 GCA_045658745.1 Acutalibacteraceae bacterium
CCCCACAAGCTTTTGTAAAAGCTTGACCAAAACTTTACTCGTTTATTTTACTTCGTAAACATAAACATTTTCATAATCCATATCCGCACAAAGATTAAGCGTGGGATTAGTGAGGTCATAAATAGCTGACCACTGAGTCGAATAAACTCTGCCCTTTTCATCAGGATCAGTACCTGTAATTCTTGCCGCATTAAGCAAATCCATACCCTCCTCGGCAGTAAGAACAGACTTCTTTTCTGTGAGAGTATTCTTAAGAATTTCGTAGCGGTCAAGTCCCTGCTTTTCATATTCAAAGGGTACGTCATGAAGGTAGAAGTTTGTTGCGGCAATAAAGCCGTCCTTTTCTTCTGTAACAACAATCTCATTGTTCACATAGGAAACAACAATGCTCTTGCCCGTAGCGTCGGCTATCTGGAAGTGGAAGCAGCCCTTTGCGGCGGCATACATATCAACGCTCTTTAAAAAGTCGAGTGCCTCGTCAACGGTTGAGCAGGTGTCAAGCATAGCTCTGATTGCGAGAGTTGTGCCTACGTCGGGCTTGTCCGTATCCTGAGCGGTAACGGGAGCCTGAAGCTGAAGCACGCCTACGGCAAGACCCTTTTCGTTCACACCGTCAAGAGGGAAGTAAGCGCAGGCAAGGGTGTTGATTCTGTCGAGAAGCTTATCGGGCTTATAGCTTTCGTTATAGCCGAGGAAGCTGAGGTTAACAACTGAAACGGACTTGTAGCCGTCCTTGGGCGCGGTTTTTACAACGGCAAGGTCAGTTGTCTGGTTGTCGAGGTTTCTGCCGAAGATATAGCCCTTCTCGGGAGTTTCGGCATAGAAGGTTGAGCATGCGAGGTTGGGGATTTCGTAGGGTACGTTGATGGGAAGACCCTTGAGCATGGTTTTGAGTATGTACTGAACAAGCTCCTCCTCGGTTGAGGCACCGCCCTGTGCGAGAAGCTCGTCGAGCTTGTAGTCGGCGGCGTAGTTTACCTCGTAAACGCCTGTGTCACCCTTTTCCTTGACGGAGAGCAGGGTTCTTGCCTCGCCCTGAAAAACGCCGAGGGCGGCAAGAATGACTACCAGCAGTACGGCAAGGACTGCGATGATTATTTTCTTGCTTTTCTTCATAATAAATCTCCTTTTTGTTGTTTATTCTCTTGAGGAAATTATAGTATGAGGAAATTTAAAAGTCAACAAGGGCAACAGTTTTTAAGGATTTGTTTACAAAGTGTTAGTTGTTGGGGGGAATGAAAAAAGCAGTAACCAAAAGGTTACTGCAAATATTGGTCGAGGCGACAGGACTCGAACCTGCGGCATCCTGCTCCCAAAGCAGGCGCGCTACCAAACTGCGCCACGCCTCGATATTAGGGTTGTTTAAGCTTTTAACGCCTTATGTCATTGCTTTGGTCGGCTCCCAAAGCAGGCGAGGACTCTTGCGGTTCCCAAAGTTTCTTTGTGCCTTGGAGCGGCACAGAAACTTTGACCGCTGCGCCTTTTCGCACTCCCTTAATCATCCGCAGGATGCGGTCGTGCTCAAAGCTACCAAACTGCGCCACGCCTCGATATTTTACGGGGTCATTTTCGACCCCGTAAGTATACACTAAAATATTATCTTTGTCAATAATCGGATTATTTTCTTTATGACCTCGCCGGTCGGGCATTACTTTTCTTGAAAGAAAAGTAATCAAAAGAACTTTGCTTGTTACCTTTTTACTCTCGGCTTTTCGTCTCTGTAGCCCTCCATAATATAGCTCTTCGCCTTAACCGCCTCCTGCGGGGAAAGAGCCTCCACGCCCTCAAGCGGATAGCTTAACCCAAGCTCCTTGTACTTGTTAACTCCCATTGTGTGATAGGGGAGTACATCAAGAGCCTTGAGTGTTTTAAGGTGTGCAAGATATCTTCCGAGACGCTTCAGGTCGTCCTTGTCGTCGGTGTGGCCCTTTACAACAACGTGCCTTATCCAGATGGGAACACCCTTTTCGCTTAAGTATTCCGCAAAGTCAAGCACATTTTTGTTTTTTGAGCCCGTCAGAGCCTTGTGCTTTTCAGTGTCGATGTGCTTTATGTCAAGCATAACAAGGTCTGTATACTTAATAAGCTCATCAAAGCCCTCCTTTACACTCTCGTTTTCCTTGTTGAAGGTGATACCCGAGGTGTCAAGGCAGGTGTGGATATCCTGCTCTTTGGCTTTTCTGAAAAGCTCCGTTACAAAGTCAAGCTGTAAAAGAGGCTCACCACCGGTTACGGTGATGCCGCCTCTTTTGTAGAATTCACGGTTTTTATTGTATTCCGTGAGAAGCTCGTCTGCGGTCACTTCCCTGCCCTTATTCTTCTCCCATGTGTCGGGATTGTGACAGTAAAGGCATCTTAGGGGACAGCCCTGCATAAATACGACAAAGCGTATTCCGGGTCCGTCAACCGTGCCAAAGCTCTCTGTGGAATGTATATAACCCTTCATAGCGGTTATATTTCGTTATGGAAGGTTCTTGAGATAACCTCGTCCTGCTGTTCCTTTGTAAGCTTGATGAAGTTAACTGCGTAGCCGCTTACGCGAACGGTAAGCTGGGGATATTTTTCGGGATGAGCCTGTGCGTCAAGGAGGGTCTCCTTGGTGAACACATTTACATTAAGGTGGTGTCCGCCCTTCTGAACATAGCCGTCGAGAAGAGAAACAAGGTTGTCTATCTGATTGTTGGTTGCTGCCATTTTTGTTTCCTCCTTAGGATTTATTTTTTTGTGACCGTTGTCAGATTCTTTTATCTGTTGTCGCCACTTTCGTAAATTTCACCGTCAAGGCCTTCGAAAAGTGTGGGGGAGAAGCAAGCTCCGCCTGCACAGTCAAGGTCTACATCAATGTCACCTGCGAAAATCTGGTCGTCCTTACCGAGTGCGCCGGGGATGATTGAGAAGGTGTTTGAAATACCGTCCTGAGCATCGATGAAGGGAAGCTTTGCAACAGAAGCAAGTGAAGCAACTGCACCGTGAGTATCACGTCTGTGCATGGGGTTTGCACCGGGAGCGAATGCCTCGCCCTTCTTTCTGCCGTCGGGAGTTGCGCCGGTATTCTTACCGTAAACAACGTCTGATGTGATTGTAAGGATTGATGTGGTGGGGATACTGTCACGGTAGGTGTGGTTCTTTCTGATATGCTCCATAAAGCGGTGAACAACATTGTAAGCAATGGAGTCAACGCGGTCATCGTCGTTACCGTATTTGGGGAAGTCACCTTCAACTTCGTAGTCTGTAGCGATGCCCTGTTCGTTACGGATAACCTTAACCTTTGCATACTTGATTGCTGAAAGTGAGTCAGCAACAACTGAAAGACCTGCGATACCTGTTGCGAACCAGCGTGTAACCTTCTTATCGTGAAGAGCCATCTGGATCTTTTCGTAGCAGTACTTGTCGTGCATATAGTGGATGATGTTGAGTGTGTTTACATAAACACCTGCAAGCCACTTCATCATTTCATCGTAGCGCTTCATAACCTCATCGTAGTCAAGGTATTCGCTTGTGATGGGTCTGTATTCGGGAGCAACCTGCTTGCCTGAAATCTCGTCCACACCGCCGTTGATAGCGTAAAGGAGACACTTTGCAAGGTTAGCTCTTGCGCCGAAGAACTGCATTTCCTTACCTACTCTCATTGATGAAACACAGCAGGCGATTGCATAGTCGTCACCGTGAGTGAAACGCATAAGGTCATCGTTCTCGTACTGGATTGATGAGGTTTCAATTGAAAGTCTTGCACAGAAGCGCTTGAAGTTTTCGGGAAGCTTTGTGCTCCAGAGAACTGTAAGGTTGGGCTCGGGAGCTGCACCGAGGTTTTCAAGGGTGTGAAGGTAACGGTAGGACATCTTTGTAACAAGAGGTCTGCCGTCAATTGCAACACCGCCGATTGACTCTGTTACCCACTGGGGGTCGCCTGAGAAGAGTGCGTTGTACTCGGGAGTACGTGCAAACTTGATAAGACGGAGCTTCATAATGAAATGGTCAACCATTTCCTGAATCTCGGTTTCTGTGTAAACGCCGTTTCTGATATCTCTTTCTGAATAAATGTCAAGGAAGGTTGAGGTTCTGCCAAGGCTCATTGCGGCGCCGTTCTGCTCCTTGACCGCTGCAAGGTAACCGAAGTAGAGCCACTGGATAGCTTCCTTTGTATCCTTTGCGGGTCTTGAAATGTCATATCCGTAGGTCGCAGCCATCTTCTTGAGGTCCTCAAGAGCACGGATCTGCTCTGAAAGCTCTTCTCTGTCACGGATAACCTGAGAGTACATAGCACTTCTTGTGGTTTCCTTCTGCTCCTTCTTATCCATAATAAGGCGGTCAACACCGTAAAGAGCAACTCTTCTGTAGTCGCCGATGATTCTGCCGCGGCCGTAAGCATCAGGAAGACCTGTGATGATGTGGCTTGAACGGCAGGCTCTCATTTCGGGAGTGTAAGCGTCAAAAACACCTGCGTTATGAGTCTTTCTGTGTACAGTGAAGAAATCCTTGATAGAAGGGTCAATCTGGTAGCCGTTATCTGCACAGGCTTTTTCAGCCATACGGATACCGCCGTAGGGCATAAGAGCGCGCTTGAAGGGCTTATCGGTCTGGAAGCCGACGATTGTTTCCTTATCCTTATTAAGGTAGCCGGGACCGTGAGAGGTGATTGTTGAAATAACATCGGTGTCCATATCAAGAACGCCGCCGGCCTCTCTTTCCTGCTTTGTCAGGTCGAGCACCTGCTCCCATAATTCGTTAGTATTCTGTGTGGGGCCTACAAGGAAGTCTTCGTTGCCCTCGTAGGGTGTAAAGTTGTGTCTGATAAAGCTTCGGATATTGATTTCCTTTGACCAGGTACCTTCTTCGAAGCCATTCCATTCTTCATAAAATTTCATTGCTTTTACCCTCTTTTATTTAGATTACAAAAGTATTATATCATAAAGCATTTCACGGGTCAACAAAACTATGCCCAAGAAAAAGGGAAAATTTAAGGAATATATGTGTAATTTTTACATCTGAAAATATATAATTCGAAATTCGCAATTCGCTATGCACAATTGCGGCGAGACAGGTGGGCGGTTCTCTGTCTTCGTGCGGAAAATTCAACCCTGTACCAATAATAAAAAAAGAGCCGTCTCACTGTCTTTTGTCGTCCCGCTTTTACCGCAACGGTTGAGGTAAAAAACGTAGCGCCGACCAATGGTCGGCTCGGGTTAACAACTCGCCTGAACAGCCGCCCGATGGGTGGCGCTACAATATAAAAAACACCGCCTTGTTTCCAAGACGGTGTGAAAATTTTCTTTATGACCTCGCCGGTCGGGCGTTACTTTTCTTGTAAGAAAAGTAACACAAAAGAATTTTGCTTGTTTTACTTTTTTTGTCCGTAGTAGGCGTTGGGACCATGCTTTCTCATATAGTGCTTGTCAAGCAGATACTGCTCAATGGGCTCCTTCGCAGGATTAAGCTGCTCAGCGTGGTAAGCCATATTTGCAACAGTCTCCATTACAACGGCGTTGTGTACTGCCTCCTTGGGATTTTTACCCCAGGCAAAGGGGCCGTGCTTGTAAACAACAACACCGGGTACTGCCATCGGGTCGATGCCCTCAAAGGCTTCGATTATAACTGTTCCCGTCTCCTTTTCGTAGGCGCTTTCGACCTCCTCGGGGGTAAGCTGACGGGTGCAGGGGATTGCTCCGTAAAAATAATCGGCGTGGGTTGTGCCGTAGGCGGGAATTGCTCTTCCTGCCTGAGCCCATGAGGTTGCCCAGGGTGAGTGGGTGTGGATTACACCGCCCAGCTTCGGGAAGGCCTTGTAAAGCTCAATGTGTGTCGGTGTGTCAGATGAGGGGTTGAGCTTGCCCTCAACAACGTTGCCGTCAAGGTCAACAACCACCATATCATCGGCGGTCATAGCATCATATTCAACGCCGCTGGGCTTGATTACGATGAGACCCTTTTCGCGGTCAATACCGCTGACGTTACCCCATGTAAAGGTAACAAGGTTATATTTCGGTAAGCTTAAGTTAGCCTCAAGCACCTCTTGTTTAAGCTGTTCAAGCATAGTTGTCCGCTCCTTTTTATTTGCTTATAAATGTTGTTATACTGTAGGGCTTAAGTGATGCGGTGAGTACAGAGTCCTCTGTGCTCACGCTCTCAAGCCTTGTCCATTGCTCGCCGTTTTCAAGGCTGCCGCTTGTGCGGATAACCTCAAATGTACCGTCGGCTGAAAGCTCCCCGAGGTTAAGGGAAAGCCTTCTTTCTCTCGGCTTGTCATTTACTGCAACGATAACAAGTCTGCCGCTTTCTTTATTATAAGCGGCTACGGTGAGTCTGTCAACGGGAAGGATAGTCATTCCGGGACGGATGTAACGGGTAAACTGTCCGAAGCAGTAATACTTTTGTGAAAGGAGAATTTCCCTTTTGTCAAAGTCGCAGCTTGCAACGCCCCAGAAGCCCTTCGTCATATCCACCTGAGGGCCGTCGTAGTTGCCGTCAAAGGGCTCACTGCCTGTATAAGAGCCGATAGCCTGCCACATTATCCATGCTTGGGGGGATAAAAGCGTTAAATCCTGAATGATTTTTTTGCCGAACCAGAGTCCCGGTCCCATACCGTTTTTGCAATTCTTTACGCTGTTGCTCCAGTCGGTTTCTGTCATCCACAAGGGAATATTGTGTCTTATCGCATAGTCGCCGAGACGCTTCCACGCTTTTGAGTAGGTGTGAACGCTTATGCGGTCAACGTGGCTGCGGGCTTCCTTTGAGAGCTTTTTACATGCAAGAAGCTGAAGCTTACAGTTGGTCTCGTCACTTGCGGTGATGTGGGTATGAGAAAGTCCTCTTTCCTTCATTGCCTTGCTTGCTGCAATAAGGATTCTGTTCTGACTTTCACCCGCGTCAAAGTGACAGCCCTCTTGCTTGTTTGAATATTGTCTCCAGTAATCGGTGTTAGGCTCATTCATAGCGGCAAGGCTATCAATTTTTATACCCATTTTCTTTTCCATATGCTCGCACACATCGGCAAGGTATCCGGCAAATTCACCGACACATTCAGATTTTAGATTATCGCTTACGGCATTATGGCTTCCGCTTGAGCAGCCGCTGACGGTCATAAAGTAAGGCGGTGAATTCGAAAAAGCCTCAACAAATGCCTCGTCGCCTGCGGCGGCAATACATCGCTTCAGAACATTAAGCTGATTTTTGTCAGCGTCGGGAGTGAAGATTTTTTCACCCTTTTCCGAAAGCCTTATCCAGCCGGGGATTTTTGAATCGGTGCGGGTGATGTGATTATGAGAGGGGTCATCGCCGCCGCCGATGTTATAGCGCATAATGTTAAGTCCGAGACCGTCCCTCGAGTAAAAGAGGTCGGCGCTTTTCTGAGCGAGCTCATCGTCGTAGCCGAGACGGTGACACCACCAGCAAAGACTTGTACCCCATCCTTCAAAAGGACGGGGTGCAAGAGAATTCTTTTTTAAAATTACAGTATCCATAATTATTTCATAAGGCCGTAAAAGCCGTTTTCGTCAAGGAGGGTTACACCCTTGTCAAGAAGCACTCTTGCGGCGATATCGTTATCGGCAACGCGGAGGATAACATAGGCCTTCTGTGTGTCTCTTGAAATGAAGGCATACATATATTCAACATCAATGCCTGCATCGGCAAGAATACGCATAGGCACGGAGAAGGAGCCCGGTGTATCGTCAATACCGACAGCGATAACGTTTGTGATTGAAACGGTGAGACCTGCTTCCTTAAGCGCAAGGGCGGCAGCTTCGGGCTTGTCAACAATAAGGCGGAGAATACCGAAATCTGTTGTATCAG
The DNA here is from genome assembly GCA_045658745.1 of Acutalibacteraceae bacterium. Lineage (GTDB taxonomy): Bacteria > Bacillota > Clostridia > Oscillospirales > Acutalibacteraceae > UBA6857. Next base: position 7,789 of record JAZOVO010000110.1, read on the forward strand.
CAATTGAAAGTGCACGGATATCAATGCCTGCGGCGGCAATCGCTTCGGTGATTTCGGCAAGTCTGCCTGCCTTGTTTTCTACGAAAATGGAAATCTGCTTGATAATCATAATGTTTTCTTCCTTTCTCGATGCTCCGCACCGAAAAGGGAATGCAGAATGCAAAATGCAAAATGCAGAATTTCGGTCGCGGGGCAATTTTGTTGTGTTTTTAGTTTTGTTCCGCAGAGTCAGCAGACAATGCAGAGAAAAACAATTTGTAATTGTTCCCGACGGCGAAGCCGTCCCTGACTACTGACTACTGACTACTCAATCACAGCTTGCGGTTATCTATAACTCTCTTTGCCTTACCCTCGGAGCGGGGGAGTGAGCCGGGAGCCATAAGTCGTACCTTTGCGTGAATGTTGAGGGTTGACTGAAGAGCATTTTCAATCATTTTTTCCGTCTGCTCAAGACCCTTGACGGTATCGGAGAACATATCGGGATTCATTTCAACCTGAACCTCCATTGTGTCAAGGACGCCCTTGCGGTCAACAATGATGAGGTAGTTGGGATTCATATTGAGTGAAAGGAGCACGTGCTCAACCTGTGAGGGGAATACGTTGATGCCGCGGATGATAAGCATATCGTCGCTTCTGCCTCGGGGCTTTTCCATTCTTACGGTAGTTCTTCCGCAAGCGCACTTTTCTCTCTTAAGCGCACAGATATCTCTTGTACGGTATCTTATGAGGGGAAGAGCCTCCTTGCCTATGCAGGTGAAAACAAGCTCACCGTATTCGCCGTCGGGAAGCACCTCACCCGTATCGGGGTCGATGATTTCGGGGAAAAAGTAGTCCTCGTTGATGTGAAGTCCGCTCTGACATTCGCAGTTATAGGCAACGCCGGGGCCTGCGATTTCAGAAAGACCGTAGATGTCATATGCCTTGATGTCGAGAAGCTCCTCAATCTGCTTTCTCATCTCATCTGTCCAGGGCTCTGCACCGAAAATGCCCGAGCGGAGTTTGAGGCTCCTGGGGTCGATGCCCATTTCGCGGATTGTTTCACCGATGAACATTGCATAGGAGGGCGTACAGCAGATGATATCTGACTCGAAGTCCTGAAGCATCTGAATCTGTCTTTGTGTGTTGCCGGAGGAGGCGGGGAGAGCAGTTGCACCGAGGTGCTCTGCGCCGTAGTGGAGACCGAGACCGCCGGTGAAAAGTCCGTAGCCGTAGGCAACGTGAATTATATCGTCCTTTTTACCGCCTGCAGCAGCGATTGCTCTTGCGGCACCGTCTGCCCATACATCAATGTCTGCCTTTGTATAGCCTACAACGGTGGGCTTTCCCGTAGTGCCCGAGGAGGCGTGGATTCTTACAAGCTCACTTCTGTCAACGGCAAAGAGACCGAAGGGATAGTTGTCGCGAAGGTCTGTTTTTACCGTGAAGGGAAGCTTTGCGATGTCGTCTATTGAGTGAATATCGTCGGGGGAAACGCCTGCCTCGTCGAGCTTCTTTTTGTAGAAGGGGACGTTTTCGTAGGCGTTTTTCACCATTTTTATAAGTCTTGCTGACTGAAGTGCGCGAAGATAATCTCTTGATGCGCATTCAATTTCGGGCTTGAAGATTGGCATATTTATCAATCCTTTCTTTAGGCATTGTAGCCTAATTCAAATGCCTTGAGGTTGGTTTCGATTGTCTTGGGAGGAACGGTTGATCTGATTGTCTCAATCCAGATTTCCTTGTCAATACCGAGATGGGGTACAGCCGCACCTAAAAGCACAATGTTTGCACATCTGGATGTGCCTGCCTCGAGAGCGAGTGAAAGGGCGTCAAGAGAAATAAGGTTGATTTCCTTTTCCTTGATTTTTGTAAGGATTTCTGCGGGGTATTCAGCCTTGCCCATAATTACGGGCATAGGGTCAATACGCTGGGTGCTTGAGATAAGCACGCCGCCCTTTTTGAGATATGAAAGCCATCTTGCGCTTTCAAGCTGCTCAAAGGAAATGATGATATCAGCCTCACCCTTTTCGATAACGGGGGAGTAAACCTTGTCACCGTAGCGGACATATGTAACAACGCTGCCGCCGCGCTGACTCATACCGTGAACCTCGCTTACCTTTACATCAAAGCCCATTTCCATAAAGCACTTACCCATAAGCTTTGAAGCAAGGAGAGTACCCTGACCGCCGACACCGACGATGAGTATGTTCTTTGTTTCCATCAGTTAGTACCTCCTTTTCTGATTGCGCCGAATTTACAAGCCTCGGCACATACGCCGCAGCCTACGCACTGTGTGTTGTCAATGAGGGCAATGCCCTTGCCGTCAGCCTTTTTGCCGGTTGAAAGTGCAGGACAGCCGACATTCAGACAAGCCTTGCAGCCGATGCACTTGTCCTCGTCGATAACAACGGGAGCGGAGTGCTTGACGCTCTTTAAAAGAGCACAGGGACGGCGTGAAATGATGAGTGAGGGCTCTTCCTTCTGAAGCTCTGCTTTTACAAGCTCCTTTGTAGCCTTTACATCAAAGGGGTCAACAACGTGAACGCTCCTGAAGCCTACTGCTCTTGCAAGAGCCTCAAGGTCAACGCTTGTTGTGGGATCGCCCTTGATTGTAAGCCCGTTGGCGGGGTTGTTCTGGTGACCGGTCATACCGGTGATTGAGTTATCAAGAACAATAACTGTTGAAATGCCCTTGTTATATACAATGTCAATAATGCCTGTTATACCTGAGTGGATAAAGGTTGAGTCACCGATAACGGCGATGCTCTTTTTAGCCTGCTCCTTGCCTCTTGCGGTGTTGAAGCCGTGAAGAGCACTTACCGAAGCACCCATACATACACAGCTATCCATCATTGAAAGGGGAGCCTGAGCGCCGAGTGTATAGCAGCCGATGTCACCGCTTACATAAAGTCCCATACCCTTGAGAGCGTAGTAGAGACCTCTGTGGGGACAGCCTGCGCAAAGGACGGGAGGACGGGCGGGTACATCCTCGCCGAAGCAGTCAAAATCCGCCTTTTTGTCGGTGAGGGCGTCGAGGACGGTCTTGTGTGAGAATTCACCGAAGATTGAGAAAAGCTCCTTGCCCTTTACCTTAAGACCGAGCTTGATGCAATGGGTTTCGATGATATCGTCAAGCTCTTCAATAACAACGAGCTCGTCAACCTCAGCGGCAAAGTCCTTTATAAGCTTTACGGGAAGGGGGTTAACCATACCGAGCTTGAGGTAGCTTGCATTTTCACCCATTGCCTCACGGGCGTAAACATAAGCCGAGCCTGCGGCAATGATGCCGAGCTTCTTACTGTTCATTTCAATTTTGTTGATGCCGAGCTCAACTGCCTTTGTGTCGGCAAAGTCAGCCATAGCCTTAATACGGTTTTCAACCTTGATGTGAGCGCCTCTTGCCATAGCGGGCATCATAACGTTTTTCATAACGTCCTTTTTGTATTCCTTAACGGGGATATCTGCTCTGTCAGAAAGCTCGACAATTGAACGTGCGTGAGAAATTCTTGTGGAAAGTCTCAGAAGCATCGGTGTGTCAAACTGCTCTGAAAGGTCAAAAGCAAGCTTTGTGAAAAGACAGCATTCAGCCGAGTCTGAGGGCTCGAGCATAGGTGTTTTTGATGCAATTGCGTGGTGGCGGGAATCCTGCTCATTCTGTGAGGAATGCATTCCCGGGTCATCGGCAACAGCGCAGACCATACCGCCGTTTACACCGATATAGGAAGCGGTGTAAAGAGGGTCAGCGGCAACGTTGAGACCAACATGCTTCATTGCGCAGAAGCTTCTTGCGCCGCCTGTTGCGGCACCGAAGGCAACCTCAAAGGCAACCTTTTCGTTGGGTGCCCATTCGCTGTACATATCGTCATATTTACTTGCAAATTCGGTAATTTCAGTACTGGGTGTGCCGGGGTATGAGGAGATGACATTTACGCCTGCCTCATAAAGACCTCTGGCAACAGCCTCGTTACCGAGCATAAGTGATTTGTTCATTTTGTGTAACTCCTTTGTTTGCTGTTATGCGGAGCGACGAGGGCGTCGCTCTCTACGCTTACTGATTGCGTAAGTCAAGTATTCTCTTTGCCTTACCTGTGAAGCGCTCAATTGTCTTGGGCTCTACAAGGGTAACCTTGATTTCAATGCCGAGGATAGCCTTGATTCTGTCGTGGATGTTTCTGCGGAGCTTTTCAAGCTCGCCGTAAATTTCAAGCAGTGAAGCGTCGATAAGCTCAACTCTTACCTCAAGGGTATCGGAGAAGCCTTCACGGCGGACAACAAGCTGATAATGGGGGCTGATTGAGTCAATACCGATGAGGGCGGATTCAATCTGTGTCGGGAAGACATTTACGCCGCGGATTTTAAGCATATCGTCACTTCTGCCGATGATTTTTGACATTCTTGCAGTAGTTCTTCCGCATTCGCATTTTTCGTAGTTGATGTTGGTGATATCCTTTGTTCTGTAACGGAGCATAGGAATACCTCTTTTTGTGAGGTTTGTAACAACAAGCTCACCTGTGCTTCCCTTTTCAAGAACATCGCCTGATTTTGAGTCAATAACCTCGCAAAGGAAGTGGTCCTCGTTGATGTGAAGACCGTTACGCATAATGCATTCACCGCTCATGCCGGGGCCGTTGAGCTCACTCATACCGTAGTTATCTGTACAGAAGAAGCCGTTACCCCAGCTTTCCTCAATCTGCTTTCTCATTTCGGGTGTGCAGCCCTCACTGCCTAAAAGACCAAGCTTGAGCTTGTACTGGTCAAGGGGGAATTCAATTCCGCGTTCCTTTGCACTTTCTGCAAGGTAGAGACAGTAGGAGGGAGTTGCAACAATCGTATCTGTGCCGAAGTCGCGCATGAATTTAAGCTGCTTTTCTGTGTTACCCGAGGATGTGGGAACAACAGTTGCACCGATTCTTTCAAGTCCGTAGTGAAGACCGAGAGCGCCTGTGAACATACCGTAGCCGAAGCAGATCTGTACAATGCTGTTTTCGTCTGCACCTGCGGCGTAAACAAGGCGGGCTACCTGCTCGCTCCAGTTTTCAAGGTCGCCTCTTGTGTAGCCTACAACGGTAGGGTTACCTGTTGTACCTGATGAAGCGTGAAGGCGTACAATTTCCTTCTGAGGAACGGAGAAAAGTCCGAAGGGATAGTTGTCTCTTAAATCTTCCTTTGTGGTGTAGGGTATGTACTGAATATCTGAAAGACATTTGATTTTGTCTGCTGTAATACCGTGCTTTTCGAAGCGGTCGTGATAAAATTTTACGTTTTTGTCGCAGTAGTCAACGAGGGCCTTGAGCCTTTCAAGCTGAAGAGCTTCAAGCTCCTTTCTGTCCATGCATTCTGCCTGCGGATTCCAGATGTGTTTTTCCATTTTTCTGTCCTTTCTGTATTCGGGAAAAAGGTAACTCCCGTTAAAAAGTTACCTTACATTATATAACGATTCTTTTTATTGTTATTTCGATATCAGAAATAACAGTGAATTTAAGTGGTTTTTTTCTTCTTATTCTGCATTATTGAGCACATAGAAGGCTTCGTTATCCCTTGCACTTGCCTTTGTGGCTTTTGTAACTGCAAGGCACATAATGAGTGAGACTATCATAGCAAGGCAGGCGAAGTGGGGACCCATATCCATAATCTTACCGAAAAGGGGAAGTGAAGCATCAACTCCGAGAAGCTTGCAGATAACGGGAGGAAGGGCGGTGAAAAAGCCGCTTAAAATACCTGCCCAGGCGCCTTTTGTGTTGAGCTTTTTCCAGTAAAGCGAAAGGGCATAGGGTGCAAGGAAGGAGCCTGAAATAATGCCCCAGGAGTAGCTCATCATATCGAGGATGGGGGTGTTGCTGTTTGCAATAGCATAGGAAAGCACAACGAAAACAACACAGAGGATTTTTGTTGTCTTTGCTTCCTTTATCTTATCCGTTGTCTTCATTACAACGGGAGCAAGGAAGTCCATTGTAAGGGTTGAGGTTGCTGTGATTGTGATAGATGAAAGGGTTGAAACGGAAGCAGCAATGAGAAGCACAAGGATGATGCCGATAAGGATATCGGAAATCTGACTCATTTTAAGCATATGGGGAATGAGGTAGTCGGTTTTACCCGCACCTGCTCCGGGAATATCGTTAAGATTATTGAAGAAAAGGTGAGCAAGTGAGCCGATGAAGTATCCGCCGCCAGCGACGATAAAAGCAAAGAAGGTTGAAATAACAGTACCTCTTTTAACCTCGTGATTATCACGGATACCGTAGTATTTGTGAATCATCTGCGGAAGACCCCACGTGCCGAAGGAGGTCATAAGCACCGTTGCCCAGAGACCCACGTGACTTGCGGGAGTGAGGTTCAGAGCCTTGGTTTCTTCTGCGATTGAGCGAAGACCCTCGGTAAAGCCGCCTACGGTGTCGCTTTTCATAACGCTTATAATAAGAAGCACAACGCCGATGAGCATAATTGCACCCTGAACAAAGTCAGCCTTGAGAGTTGCGCCGTAACCGCCGAGAACCACAATAAGAAGAGAAGCAAGAGCAATAACAATCATACATACTCTCTCGTCAACACCGAGAAGCACGGAGCAAACGCTGGTAAGTCCCTTATAAACTGATGCGGAATAGGGGATAAGGAAAAGGAAAATCACAGCGGTGCAGAAGTTTTTCATTGTTGTGCTGTGGAAACGCTTTTTGAAAAGCTGGGGCATTGATTTGATTTTGTGCTGACAGGTGATTTCTCTTGTCTTTTTTGCAAGGACAATCCAGGCGAGCAAGGAGCCTATTATTGCGTTTCCTACACCCGGGAGGATACCCCAGAGACCGTATTTCCAGCCTGTGCCGCCCGCATAGCCGATGAACATAACTGCGGAAAAATAAGCGGTGCCGTAGGAGAAGGCGGAAAGCCATGCACCTGCATTTCTTTTGCCGACGGTGAACTCGGTTATGTTTTTTGATTTTTTTGCGCCCATTATACCGATTGCTGCAATGAATACAACATAAACGGCAATGGTCAGCCAGATAACGGTTTTTTGTGTCATGATTTTCGCCTCGTTTTGCGTTTTAGAAATTTAAAGCTTTAAAGGTTTAAAGCGATGATGCGATTATAATACAAAAAGGGGCTTTTGTCAAGGGGAAATGAGAAAAAAATAAGGACGGCCTCTGCCATCCTTATAATTGATTTATTTAATTGTCCATACCAAGTAGAGAGACCTTACCATCAGCAACATCTTTTAATAATCCGTATTGTTCGACAGCAATATCTGTAAAATCGTCAGTGGTTATATTATATTTTTTTGCATTAAGTAAATATATGTAAAACATATTATCTTCTTCAAATATTTTTATCGCATAATCGTTTTCGTTAACAAACAGTGAGTAGTCTATACCATTCTTTTGGTTTGACTCACCGACAGTTGAGAGAACTCTGGTTATAGGTTCGTCATACCAAGGTAACAGTTTTTCGTTGTTGAATCTGAATTTCATTAAAGGGCTGGTCGTTTTAAAAAATTCCGCACTGTAGCTGAGGTCTCTGTCTGAACTTACAGTAAAATAATTTTCAACATAAACATGTGTGCCGAATTTGTTGCCCTTATGATGAATCACATAATTGCTTTCTCTCAGGTCTTTTTCAAATAAATCATTGTAGGGTACATATTTTTCGCGTTCAGATTCAAAATCTACTTTGCCTAAAAATTTGAATGTAAAATCATTGTAATCCTTGTGAGCACAAACGGCTGTTCCTATTCCCATACAAATCATAACGACACAGGCGATTATACAGATTTTTGTTATCGTTTTATCATCAAAGTTTTTCTTTGATAAAACAACAGTAAATATTATCATCATTATTGACAGAATTAAAAACATTCTTGCAGGATACAGATAAAGCGGAATTAATCGAAGTGATAAATCCCATGAAGGAGCAAAAAATGTGTACAGATAAAAGCCTAAAGATGCAAGACTGAAAATAATTGCAAAAAAAACTGAAAATACCTTTGCGGGTTTCATAATATACGCTTCCTTTCATTTTTTCTTTAT
>JAZOVO010000111.1:0-11386 GCA_045658745.1 Acutalibacteraceae bacterium
GGTTACCGTAGGGACACGGCTTGCCGTGTCCGTTTTTAATCGGAGCGAAGCGGACTCTTGCGGTTCCCAAAATTCATTACGGCTTGGTGACTCCCCACAGTGTGGGGAGATGTCAACCGAAGGTTGACAGAGGGGACGGGCGCCGTCAGCGGCGCCTATGAATTTTGACCGCTACGCCTCGTCAGCACAAACTCCGCTCATCGTTTTCCTTGCGGAAAAGCTCACCTCTCCGTTGTGCCTCCTCTACCCCCAAAAGCCTATCGGGCTTTTCGGGGTCCCCGAAAAATTCGCTGCATCCGCCACAGGCGGCGCTTCGGCGACGATGCCCACAATTTTGCATTTTGCATTTAAACCGCCGAAGGCAACCCTGACTACTGACTACTGACTACTCACACCCCTCCTCGCCACCCGACGCTTTTTTAAAATTCCCTATTGAATAAAGGCGCAAAAACTGCTATAATATATCAGCTATGACTTATAACTGCTTTGATTCGGAGTGATATATAAATGAAAAAAATCAGCAAGGATAATCTGCTTATAGCGGTACTCGGCATTGCCGTTGTGCTTCTGGCGGTTTTCTGCGTCAAGGCGGCAAGACCCGACACCTCCGATGCGGGAGCAACAACTCTGCCCCCTTATTCGGATACGCTTCCCACAGCAACCTCTGCTCCCGTGAGCACAACCGTTGCTCCGCCGACTACGGCAAAGCCGACAACAACTGCTCCCGCTCCCGTGCAGACAACTAAGCCCGCTCCCGTCGATGAAACGGCAGAAATACTCAGGGTGGTTTCCGATTCCGTTAACCTTCTCAAGTCTGACAGAGCTAACTTCACGGGTCACAAGGTGCAGAGCATAAATCTGAAGCTTATTGACAGCAGCGTGCCCGCCGTGAACAATATCATCAACGGCGTAATTCAGGCTTTTGTAAAAGAGGAAACCCTCGACTACGATTTCACAAACGGCGTTTCACCCGACCCCGAGGGCGACGGCACGGTAGATGCTAATAATACCTTCCCTCCGGGAGATAAGCCCTTTGAGCTTACAAGAGAGGGCGTTGCAAGCGCAAGTAAAAAAACAGAGGGTGAAAACACCGTTTATACAATAGTGATTGTTCCCGAAAAAAGCACCCTGGAAAATCCCAGACCGCCACACCATAATGCGGGTGCGGACACCCTCGACCTTTCCACGGTGGAAATTCCGATTATTACCCTTACGAGAGTTGATTTTGACTATCCCGGTGCAACGGTAAGCGTTACCCTTAACTCCGAGGGTGAAATTGTCGGCTACCACGAGCGCCTTCCCATCAACGGTACCGGAGAGGGCTACGGACTCGGAATCACCGGCTACGGCACGATTGAGGGCTATATGGAGGAGAATTGGGACATAAACTGGAAATAATGTAGCATTTAATAAAATGTTCACATTTTCGTTGACAAGAGCAATAAAAAAATGTTATTATTACAAACGGACATTATCGAAAAATATAAAAAGCGAGGTAAACACCAATGAATTTATCAGATTACGGCGCATGGCTCGGAAGCTTTGTTTTTAAGGGTCTTAACCATTTTACATCCGTACCCGTTGAGACTCAGGAGAAAATCCTTCTCAAGATTATGGACGATAACAAGGACACCGAATACGGTAAGAAAATCGGCTTCAAGGATGTTCACTCGGTAGAGGACTTCCAGAGAATCGTTCCTCTTTCAAATTACGATACATATGCAGACTACGTTGACCGTATGATGAACGGTGAAAAGAACCTTATGATGAAGGCAAAGTGCATCCGCTACTGCACCTCATCAGGCTCAGTAGGTAAGCCCAAGATTCTTCCCCAGTCAGCAAGAGCACTTTTCAATATGCAGTCAATGGGCTTTGCCGCAACACCCGCCTGTGCAAAGATGTGGTTTGAAAAGCACGGCAAGAAGTTCCCCAAGCAGGTAGGCCCCGTTGCAATTATCCTTACAGGTCACAAGATGAAGGACGGCAAAATGGGTAACGGCGCAGGTCAGGTTCCCTTCACCTACCTCAAGCCCATCTCACGCTTCTTTATGACAACTCCCAACGATTTCATGTATCCCGAAAACGAGGATGCAGTTGATTCAACATACTTCCACCTTCGCTTTGCTCTTCAGAGAAGAGACGTATCCTTCCTCGGCTCAATGGTTGTAACCCTCCTTACGGGTATGTTCGACTACCTTGAGCAGAACTGGGAGCTTATCTGCAAGGACATTGAGACAGGTACAATTGACAAGAGCATCAAGTGTCCTCCCGAGCTTCGCGCAAAGTGGGAAAAGAAGTTCAAGCCTATGCCCGAGCGTGCAGCAGAAATCAGACGCGAATGTGCAAAGGGCTTTGACGACCCCATCGCACCCAGAATCTGGCCGAAATTTGCATGGTCCTACGGTATGGTAGGCTCAAACCTCAAGTTCTACGTTCAGAAGCTCCGTAAGCACACAGGTGACGCTCCCATTCACAATATGGGCTACGCCGCAGCAGAGGGCTATATGGCAATGCCCGTTGAGCTCGACGTTAACGATGCAGTTCTTCTTCCCCGTTCAATCTTCTTCGAGTTCATCCCCGTTGACAATCCCGAAATTGAAAGACCTCTTACCATCGGTGAGGTTGAAGAGGGCAAGGACTACGAGCTTATTGTTACAAACTTCTCAGGTCTTTACCGTTATCAGATTGAGGACGTTGTAAGAGTTACAGGCTTCTACAACAAGACTCCCAAGATTGAGTTCCTTTACAGAAACAACCTTGCAATGAACATTGCAAACGAAAAGACAACCACACAGATGGTTGACTGGGCAGCTCAGAAGGTTCAGGAGGAAATGGGCATTACCCTCAAGGGCTACAGCTTCTATGACGATAAGGAACGCGACCCCGTACGCTACGTGATGTTTGCAGAGCCTGACGGTGAAATCGATAAGGCTAAGCTTCCCGAAATTTCAGCCTGCCTTGACAAGTGGCTCAGCGAAAGCAACGAGAAGTACTTCAAGTACCGTCGCTGGGGTATGCTCGGCGAGGCAAAGGTTACCCTTCTTAAGAAGGACACCTACAACGATTACAAGGATATGCTCAAAAAGCAGGGCAGAGTTCTCAACCAGATCAAGCCCGTTACCGTTATCAACACCGACGAAAGAAAAGAATTCTTCTTCGCTCACATTGATGAATAAGAAAAAAGCCTCCCGATTTCGGGAGGCTTTTTTAGGGCCGAGGGCCGAGGGCCAAGGGCCGAGTGGCGGGAAGGCGGGCGGCGTTTGAAATGCAAAATGCAAAATGCAAAATTATTGGTCGCTTCGCTCCGAATTGTAAACGGACACGGCACGCCGTGTCCCTACTGTAACCCACGTCCGTCCGTAGAACCTTGGAGGACGGATATATCTGAAAGTACCCGCGGAGCGGATTGCGACTGTCGGGTACACGGTGGTTAAAGAGGTGGCAGAAAATTAGACGATTGCGGATTTTAATAAATACGTCGGACGTAGCGGACTCGTTGGTAGAGTTTATCCTTACGTAGAGTTGTACGTGAGCATTACCCTCGCATAGAGCGGTAGTAATGTGAATTTTTCCGTTAGTGGGGACGTTGCAAGCACTACGGCGGTGGGATGAGGGGAGAAGTGTTAACCGTTATGAACGCGGATGATGCGGAAAAATTCACCGCCACTGCGGACCTCCTCGTACAACCTAAGAGCGCTTTGGTTACTTTGCCGCTCCGGGCAAAGTAACAGCCCCCGCGGCTTGAGCGGGTAGAACATAAAAGAAGCAACCGCGAAAGGTAAAATAGCAATTTCTTGCGGCAGGAGCGAGCCCCTGCCCTACGGTTTAACCGTACCGCCATCATAAAATATACGGTTTTAGGCAATAGAACGTGAAAAGAAGCAACCGCGGTGGGTAAAAATCAACAAGCCGCCGATGCGGCGGCGCTACATCAATATACAAAAAAACACCGCCTTTTTCAAGACGGTGTAATTGTTTATTTTTTATGCGTAAGGGGTTTCACCCCTTACAATCCCTGACAAGCTTTTGTAAAAGCTTGACCAAAACTTTTCTCTTTTATAAATTATACTTCGTTATTCTCGCATACTGCAAATCATTGTTGCCGTAATCAATACCCACACTCGAACGGTAAACACTCAGCACAAGACCTATTGCAAGATACAGACACGCCGTTGACGAGCCGCCCGCACTGATAAAGGGCAGGGTGATGCCGATAACGGGAAGCATCATCATACACATACCGATGTTGACAATAACCTGAGCAATAATCATAAAGGCAACACCGTAGCACATCATCTCCGCCGCAAAGTTGTGACTCCTTTTACCGATTTTAACAATGCGGTAAGCAAGTGCGCCGAAAAGAAGAAGCAGACCGAGGGCGCCGATGAAGCCGAATTCCTCGCAGACAACGGAGAAAATCATATCGTTCTCGCATTCGGGAACAAGCCCGCTGTGGGTGTATTCTCCCTTGAAAAGTCCCGAGCCCGTGAAGCCGCCCGCCTTGATGGCGTTGAGCGCCTGACTCTGCTGCCATATCTCGTCGGGGTACTTGTCGGGATTGAAAAGGGCAAGAATACGGTCACGCTGAATGTCGCTGAATACCTTAAGCCAGATGAAGGGCAGGGCGGAAACAACAATAAGCGCACCCGCGGGAAAGTAAAGCCAGTGCACACCTGCAACGTACATCATACCGATGAACATACAAAGGAAGATAAGTGCCGAGCCCATATCACCCGTACCTATAACGAGGAGAACGGGTATCGCCGCGTGAAAGCACAGACCGAAAACGCTCTTGATGCTTACAAGGTCGTGCTTTGCCTTGCTCAGATGATAGGAGAAGGTTATGATGAAGCCGATTTTCAGTATCTCCGACGGCTGAAGGAACAGCGGACCGATGCTCAGCCACGACTTTGCGTCGCTTCGTCCGTCGGGCGCAACACCGAAGGGAATAAGCAGAAGCATCAGCAGAAGACAGCCGCCCGCAACAAGAGGCCACAGCTTATAAATAATGTCGTAGTCGATAAGGGAAATTATGACACTTGCAAAAACGCCGAGTCCGAGGGCAAGCACCATAACGACCGTGTCACGGGAGAGGAAATTTGACCCGTCGAAGGTTGCCGTGCAGACCATCAGCGCCCCGAAAAGGGAAAGGGCAATGCAAAGCCCCATAAGCAGAAGGTCCGTCTGCCTGAAAATTCTCTTTTTATCCTTAAACCCCAGATCGGAGCCTAATTCTTTTATATCCAAAAAAATCACATCCTGTGTGTTAGTATATCTATTATATATTGTATGTGTGAATATTTCAAGTAAAAAGTTGACTTATGATTTTTTTGTGATACAATACCTTAATAGAATGCAAAATGTAAAATGCAAAATGCAAAATGCAAAATTGCAGTCGCGGGTCAGATATCGGTTTGTTAAAGTCTGTACCCGCAAAGGCAATTTCTGCTTGCAGAGAAGAAAGCAAATTGTAATTTGTTTCTGATGGAGCTTTTGCAATCTGCAGTCCGGCGGTGCATTTGTAAATCACAGAACCAACCCTACACGGATATAATCCGGAGCGAAGCGACCCTTAATTTTGCATTTTGCATTTTACATTTTGCATTTATAAAAGCCCGGAGGGTTTTAATTATGACAGTCTTTCATTCAAAAAGCGCGGCAGAGACAGAAGAATTTGCCTGTGAATTAGCAAAAAAAATAAATGGCGGCACCGTTGTTGCTCTCTACGGAGGACTCGGTATGGGTAAAACCGCCTTTACACGCGGTCTTGCAAGGGGACTGGGCAACGAAAGCTACGTTTCAAGCCCGACCTTTGCCCTTGTAAATGACTACGGCGGAAATCCTCAGCTTGTGCACTTTGATATGTACAAGGTGGAATCATGGGAGGATCTTTATTCAAGCGGATTTTTCGATTACTACGATATGGGCGCCGTGCTTTGCACCGAGTGGAGCGAGAACATCGAAAATGCCCTGCCCGAAAACACGGTGAGAGTCCGCATTGAAAAGGGCGAAAATGATAACGAGAGAACTATTACCGTGGAGGGGATATAAAATATGAGAATACTTGCAGTTGATACAAGTGCAATTTGTGCGGCGGTTGCTGTTACGGACAACGAAAAAATCCTTTCCGAAAGTCAGACGAATTCGGGGCTGACCCATTCAAGGACACTTCTTCCGATGATTGACAGCACATTAAAAAATGCAGAAATTCCCCTTGAGAGCATTGACCTTTTTGCCTGCAGCGTGGGACCCGGCTCCTTTACGGGTATCCGCATAGGTGTTGCGGCAATCAAGGGACTCTGCGACGGACTTAAGAAAAAATGTATGCCCGTTTCTACTCTTGAGGGACTTGCATATAACCTTCTCGGCAGAAGCTGCACGGCGGTCAGCGTTATGGACGCAAGGTGCAATCAGGTTTACTGCGGAATTTTCCGTATTGACGGCGACACCGTAGAGAGGCTCACCGAGGATGAAGCGATAAAAATTGAGGAGCTCGGCGAAAGGCTTCCTCAGTATGAGAACGTGATTTTTGTCGGTGACGGAGCGAAAATCTGTCACGAAGCCTTAGGCTACGGCATAGCATCACCTCAGGAGCGCTTTCAGAAGGGAAGCAGCGTTGCTCTTTGTGCGCTGAGGAATTACGGTGAGGATAAGCTTGTTGACGGAAGTGAGCTTATGCCGGTTTATCTGAGATTGCCTCAGGCGGAAAGGGAGCTTAAGGCAAGGCAGAGCCTGAAATAAAAAAAGCGAAAAGTTTTGGTCAAGCTTTTACAAAAGCTTGCGGGGGTCAAGGGGACAAAGTCCCCTTCCTCTTTTTTTTATTTTTACCGATGATTTTTAATTATGTGTATCCGCGTAGGGGACGACCCTGTGTGGCGTCCTTTTTGTCGGGCGTTGCGGTTGTTTTTTGTAGGGAGCGACGCCCTCGTCGCTCCGTATCCGCGGTTGCTTCTTTTACATTCTACCGCCTCAAGCCGGCGGGGCTGTTACTTTGCCCGGAGCGGCAAAGTAACCAAAGCGCTCTTAAGTTCTACGCGGAGGTCCGCAGTGGCGGTGAATTTTTCCGTATCTGCCGCGTTCATAAAGGCAAAACTTCTTCCCTTATTCTCACCGCCGTAGTGAACAAACCTCCCCACTAACGGAAAAATTCACATTACTACTGCTCTATCCGAGGGTAAAGCTCACGGACAACTCTACGTAAGGATAAATTCTACTAACGAGTCCGCTACGTCCGACGTATTTATCAAAATTCGCTATCGTCTAATTTTCTCGTGTTAATTCAACCGCCGTGTACCCGACATTCGCAATCCGCTCACGCGGTTGTTTCAGATATATCCGTCCTCCAAGGTTGTACAGGCGGACGTGGGATAAATGAGTGAGCGCGGGGTGAATGAGTGGGGATGAGGTTACCGAAGGGACACGGCTTGCCGTGTCCGCTTATAATCGGAGCGAAGCGACCCGCAATTTTGCATTTCTCTCGCCGTCAGGAGTCCCTTCCCTTGTCTTCCAAATAAAAAAAGATGAGGGGCTCTGCCCCTCACCTCACAAGGTTTTCATTTTTACTTAAGATTCTTCATCAATTCCGTGTAGAACTCAACCATCTTCAGATAATCCTTAATCGGCATACGCTCATTTGCGGAATGCACCGTTGCAAAAAGCTCATCGTCAAGCCTGAATGCACCGAAGCGGTAAATTTTGTCGCAGATTCTTGCAAAGTGACGTGAGTCCGTGCCCGCGTTGAGAATGAAGGGCGATACGCCTACGTCGGGGAATACCTTTTTGACGGTCTCCTTGATGTAGTCAAATGCCTCTGTCTTAAAGTCGGAAATCTTCGGAGGCTCGGATTTGTCCGTAACCTCAACGGTGATGTCCTTGCCGATTACCTTTTTGATGTGGGCAAGAATCTCATCAAGGGTATCCTGAGGAGCAATTCTTACCTTTACGGTAGCCGTTGCCGTCTCGGGTGTTGCACCCTTCACGGGAGTAGCCTCGTAGCCGTTGATGATAATCGCGGAGCGTATCATTGCGGCGGTGTCGGCATTGCTCTCCATTGCCTTTTTGATAACGGGCTTGAGATAAGCAACATTCTCGAATACCTTGTTGAGTGGGCCCGAAACATAGGGTGCAAAGCTCTGAAGCATACCCTCAAGAGCGGGAGTGATTGTAGCCTTTGAGGGAGAATCCTCAAGCTTGTTAAGGGCTCTTATAAGCTTGACGGGAGCAGAAACCTTGTCACCCGCCGAGGTAGCCTTTGCACCGTGAGCGGCATTTTTTGCCCTTGCGGTAAGCTTTAAGGTTGCCCAGCCCTTTTCGGAAAGAGCAATCATTGCAAAGGGAGTCTTGATGCCCATGGGAAGGCTTGACATAATAGCGCCGCCCTCGTCAAGAACAAATCCGGGCTGAATGCCTCTCTCCTCGAAGACCTTTACAATTTCGGGCATTGTGTCACCTGCAACCTCCTCGCAGTTGCTTGAGGCGAAGTAAATATCTCTCTCGGGGATAAAGCCCGTTTTTACGAGGTCGTTGATGCCCTCTAAAACGGCGGCAATGATACACTTTGTGTCGATTGTACCTCTGCCCCATACACAGTCACCGTGAATTTCAGCCTCAAAGGCGGGATGCTCCCACTCCTGACCCTCATCGGATACAACGTCGTGGTGAGCCATAAGCACCATAGGGCTGACGGGGGTCTTACCCTTCCACCTGAGAAGGATGCCGAACTCGTTGACAAGCTCTACCTCGAGCACGGAAAATGCATCGGGATAAAGCTCCTTTAAAAGGGGGAGGAATTTTGCAAACTCCTCTTTATCGAAATTGCCGTCCTTTGCGGAGATGGTTTTGATTTTTATAAGCTCCTGAAAGCGTGAAACGGCTTCATTTACGGTTGTCTGTGACATATAATCGCTCCTTTTGTCTGTACTGTAATGTATTGTAGCACTTTGCGCGGGGTTTGTCTATATCAAAACGTTTTTTTGTCAGGAGCAGTCTGCGGTTTGTTCCCGCCCCTGCGCGTTTCTCACCGCCCCGACCCCTTTCGCATATACTGAAAACGACTGACTGAATTACAGGGGTGAATACATTGGCTTCAACAGTTGCATTGGGTATAATGCTGCCATTCCTCGGCACGGCTCTGGGGAGCGCGGCAGTGTTTTTTATAAAAAAGCATCATCGCTTGGCTTTGACCGATTGCCTTGCGGGCTTTGCGGGCGGTGTGATGCTTGCCGCCTCGGTGTGGAGTCTGCTTATACCCGCCCTTGAGGGGAGCGGGAGCCTCGGCAGACTGTCCTTTGTGCCGTCGGCGGCGGGCTTTATGGCGGGGATGCTGCTTATGCTTTTGAGCGGTAGTCTTGTCGAACGGCTTTATTCGGGCAGAGAGGGTGAAAACAAAAGCGGACTTGTGACCGCCATTGCCGTTACGGTGCATAATTTTCCTGAGGGGCTTGCGGTGGGCTTGGTTTATGCCTCACTTATGAATGAAAGCAGTCCCGTTGCGGCGGCGGGCGCGCTGTCATTAAGCCTCGGTGTCGCGGTGCAGAATATTCCCGAGGGCGCGATAGTGTCCTTGCCCCTTTATTCCGACCGCGGCGGCAGGCTTAAGCCCTTTTTGTACGGCGTGCTTTCGGGCGCCGTTGAGCCTGTTGCGGCGTTGACGGCGATTGCGGCTGCGCGGCTTTTTTCGCCGCTGATGCCCTTTCTGCTTTCCTTTGCGGCGGGAGCGATGATTTTTGTTGTGATGCAGGAGCTTTCCGAGGAGATGCGGGGCAAAAAGGGGAGAGGACTGCTGCTTTTTGCTCTCGGTTTTACGGTGATGATGAGCCTTGACGTGGCGCTGGGATAAAAAAGGTAAAGTTCTTTTGTGTTACTTTTCTTGCAAGAAAAGTAACGGCACGCGCCGAGCGGTGAAATAATATTTAATCAAAAACACTTTTGTCGAAAACGGACACGGCAAGCCGTGTCCCTACTATAACAAAAAACACAGCCTTGTTTTATAGTAACAAGCTGTTTCTATAAAAAAATCAACGGCGTAAGCCGTTGTATATCATCCGCAACTTGTTGCGGTATATCATCAATGCGAAGCATTGCATCTCATCAAGCCGACAAAATGCACACCTGAAGGTGTGATGATATACGAATGTATACCTCGCCAAAGGCGAGATATACATTCGATGATATGCAGCCCTGTCGGGCTGATGATATACCAAGCCTGTCGGCTTGGATAAAAAATAAAAGCAAGTCTGTAGACTTGCTTTTATTTTTGGCGGGAGCGATGATTTTTGTTGTGATGCAGGAGCTTTCCGAGGAGATGCGTGGCGGGAAGGGGAGAGGACTGCTGCTTTTTTCCCTCGGGTTTACGGTGATGATGAGCCTTGACGTGGCGTTGGGATAAAAACGAAAAGTTCTTTTGGTTACTTTTCTTACAAGAAAAGTAACGGCACGCGCCGAGCGATGAAAAAAGAAGTTCATCAGCACTATGCATTATGATACAAAAATCAAAGCCGAGGATTAAACTCCTCGGCTGTTAATTTACAGTTCAACATCAACCTCATATTTATCATCAATGAGTATGTAATTCACATTATGCTCTCTCGCAAGGCGCAGCACCTCGGCGTTGTCCCTTAGTGCGGCTTCAACTGTGCAGTCGTCCTCGAGACGGCTTTCAATCACGTTGGCGTAACGCTTTATATCGTCGAAATGATTCTTTATGTAGTCCTCGCTCATTACAAGGCAGTAATATCTGATGCTGTCAAGGTATTCTTTCGTAAAATCCTTTTCCCAGTCAAAGGGGATGTAGCACCCCTCAACGATAAGATTCTGCCTGTTTTCCACGGCAGTTTTTATAATTTCACGCACAATGGGCCACAGATATGCGGTCAGGTCGCCGTCGTCACTCATAGGTGTGAGGTCGGTGCTTTTGGTGCGGATAAGACCCATTTTCAGGTGGTCAATTGACAGATAGGGGAAGCTGTATTTTTCAAGAAGTCTCTGTGCAAGTGCGGTTTTGCCCGTGTGGGATGCTCCCGCGATTAAAATTACCATTGTATAACCTCCTTCAAAAATCAACGGCGTCAGCCTTGGATATCATCAATTCCGCAGGAATTGTATATCATCCGCAACTTGTTGCGGTATATCATCAATGCGAAGCATTGCATCTCATCAAGCCGACAAAATGCACACCTGAAGGTGTGATGATATACATTCAATGATATGCAGCCCTGTCGGTCTGATGATATACCAAGCCTGTCGGCTTGGATAAAAAAATTCCTGTTCAAAAGAACAGGAATTTTTTGGCGGAGAAGAGGAGACTCGAACTCCTGCGCCGGTTACCCGACCTACGCCCTTAGCAGGGGCGCCTCGTCACCAACTTGAGTACTTCTCCATTGGTGCC
>JAZOVO010000112.1:0-2621 GCA_045658745.1 Acutalibacteraceae bacterium
ATATTCCGTTCAGTTGAATTCTTTATTTTTTTACACTTTTTTTCGTAAGAATATTGATTTTCACTTCATTTTGCGATAAAATACAGTGTATTATTTTTGTACGTAATTTCCGTGCCCCCTAAAAGGCCTATGAAAGGAACATAATTTATGAAAAACATCAGATTAGTCGGTACTGTTTCAAGAGGTATCCGCTGTCCCATCATCCGCGAAGGTGACGACCTTGCTAAGATTGTTTCTGACAGCGTGCTTGCAGCAGCAGAAAGTGATGGCTTCACACTTCGCGACCGTGACGTAATCTCTCTTACAGAATCAATCGTTGCCCGTGCTCAGGGTAACTACGCTTCTGTAGAAGATATTGCAAACGACGTTAAAGGGAAGCTCGGCGGCGAAACCGTAGGCGTCATCTTCCCCATTCTTTCAAGGAACCGTTTTGCTATCTGCCTCAAGGGTATTGCTATGGGTGCAAAGAAGGTTGTTCTTATGCTCTCCTACCCCTCAGACGAAGTCGGTAACGAGCTCGTTTCTCTTGACAAGATAGACGGAGCAGGCGTAAATCCCTATTCCGATGTTCTTTCTCTCGAAAAGTACAGAGAGCTTTTCGGCACAAATCTTCACCCCTTCACAGGTGTTGACTACGTTGATTACTACGCATCAATCGTTAAAGAAGCAGGCGCAGAGGTTGAAATTATCTTCGCTAATCAGGCAAAAGCAATTCTTGACTACGCTGACTGTGTTCTTACCTGCGACATCCACACAAGAGCCCGCACCAAGAGAATTCTCAAGGCTGCAGGTGCCAAGGCTGTATGCGGTCTTGACGATATTATGACAACTCCCGGTCAGAAGGGCGGCTGCAACGAAAAGTACGGTCTTCTCGGCTCCAATAAGTCAACAGAAGACACAATCAAGCTCTTCCCCAGAGAGTGCAAGCCCCTTGTTCTTGACATTCAGAAGAGAATTCTTGAAGCTACAGGCAAGCACGTTGAGGTTATGGTTTACGGTGACGGTGCATTCAAGGATCCTCAGGGTAAAATCTGGGAGCTTGCAGACCCCGTAGTATCCCCTGCCTTTACAGACGGACTTATCGGCACTCCCAACGAGCTCAAGCTCAAATATCTTGCAGACAATGACTTCAAGGATCTTTCCGGTGAAGAGCTCAAGGCTGCAATTTCCGCTTCAATCAAGGCAAAGGGCGACAACCTCGTAGGTAATATGGCTTCTCAGGGCACAACTCCCCGTCAGCTTACCGATCTTATAGGCTCACTCTGCGACCTTACAAGCGGCTCCGGCGACAAGGGTACTCCTGTTGTTCTCGTTCAGGGCTATTTCGACAACTACACTAACTGATAAAACTGTAAACGGGTGACACGCTTGTTACCCGTTTTTCGGATATTAACTCAAAAATAAGGAGGATTTCATTTATGGATTCAAACAAAAGACCCGAAACAATGGCTCGTATCACCACCAAAGAACTGGCTGATGCTTTTATCGATGAACAGATAAAGGCTGTCCGTGAGCAGGTCGGAGACAAAAAGGTTCTTCTCGCACTCTCAGGCGGTGTTGATTCATCCGTTGTTGCGGCACTTCTTATAAAGGCAATCGGCAAACAGCTGATATGCGTTCACGTTAACCACGGCCTTATGCGTAAGGGCGAAAGCGAAAATGTTATTGAGGTTTTCAGAAACGGACTTGATGCAAACCTCATATATGTAGATGCAACTGACCGCTTCCTCGGTCTTCTTGAAGGTGTTTCAGACCCCGAAAGCAAGCGTAAAATCATCGGCGCTGAATTTATCAACGTATTTGATGAAGAAGCTGCAAAGCTTGACGGTATCTCCTTCCTTGCTCAGGGCACTATCTATCCTGATATCCTTGAAAGCATCAAGCAGGCAGAAGGCAAAAAGGCTGTTAAATCACATCATAACGTAGGCGGACTTCCCGAGGATATGGAAATGCAGCTTGTTGAGCCCATCAAGCTTCTCTTCAAGGATGAAGTAAGAGTTGTTGGTGAAGCTCTCGGTCTTCCCCACGCTATGGTTTACCGTCAGCCCTTCCCCGGTCCCGGTCTCGGTGTTCGTTGCCTCGGTGCTATCACAAGAGACCGTCTTCACGCTCTCAGAGAAGCAGACGCAATCCTCCGTGAAGAATTTGACCTCAACGGCCTCGCAGAAAAGGTATGGCAGTATTTCGTGGTTATACCCGATATGAAAAGTGTAGGCGTTAAGGACGACAGCCGTTACGAAGGCTGGTCCGCAATCATCAGAGCAGTCAACACTCAGGATGCTATGACTGCAACAATCGAGGAAATCCCCTATGCAGTCCTTCACAAGATTACTGCACGTATTACTGCAGAGGTAGACGGCATCAACCGCGTCCTCTACGACATCACCCCCAAGCCCACCGGCACAATAGAGTGGGAATAAGAAACGAAAAGTCCACAAAGCCTTATATATCAAGGGTTTCGGGACTTTAAGAAAGCCTCGTGATACAAAAATGATACTGTATACGGCTTTCCCACATTAATTTCATACAAGAGAAAACCTCTCTCGTTTGAACACTTAGTTCATCCGAGAGAGGTATTTTTTTATGTCATTTTTCGAAAGCGTGATACTGCTGCTGCAACC
>JAZOVO010000113.1:0-25039 GCA_045658745.1 Acutalibacteraceae bacterium
AAAAGTAACCAAAAGAACTTTTCGTTTTTTACTTTTTAACCGCGGCAACATTTGTTGATGCCGCTTCAACCTCACCGCTCTCAGTCACGCTGAAACCCCATTCAAGGGTGTCACCAAGCCTTGCATAAGGGCTGAAGGCTCTGATTTTCACAGTATACTGTCCCGCCTCAAGCTTACCGAAATTAACGGTCTTTTCAACGTCAATCGCTCTTGTATAATCGGAAAGCACCACTCTGTTCTCTACCGCCTCACCGTTACGGCTGAGGGTTATTTTATAGTTCTCCGCTCTGTAATGTCCGCCTGCCTCGGGGAAGCTTACGCTTACCTCTCCGTTTTCAGCCGTTGCAGTAATCTCAGCTCCATCTGGGAATATGGGAGGTGTATCAAGCGCCATCATCCTGTTAAAGGTATATGCTCTTCTCTTCTTGTTGCCAACATCCTTGAGGAAGTAGTCAATATCGTCAAAGAAGCAGTCGCTTACAACATCGTAAAGACGGAGTCTCACGTCGCCCTTTTCGTCAACCTCCACAAACCAGAAGGTTGCACTTTCACCGTCACCGTATGCATCACCCGAGATGTAGCTCAGGTTGCCCATTGCACCCGTAATGCCGCCGCAGCCGATTGCGGTAAAGGCACTCTGATGAATCGAGCGGGGGTCATTTGCCGCATAATGTGAATGACCTGAAAAGTCAACAACCTGCGGATAATCCTTGAGCACAACTCTTATATCCATATTAGCCCAGTTGACGCTGCCATAAACCGTGAGAGCAGGATGGGGATGCTGCATAACGAAAATCGGCTTGTCTCCCGTATCCACAACAGCCTTGTCAAGCTCCGCTCTGAGCCAGTCAAGCTTCGTCTTGAACTCCTCCTTACCGCTTGCATCATAGGACACACCGATAAAGTGGTAGCCGTTTATCACCTTGTGATAATCAACCTCTTCGGACACATACTCCTTAAACACCTCTATCGCCTTCTCGGGTGTGCTTGTGTCACGGTACTCGATATGCTCATGGTTACCCATAACCGTCAGAAGCTCCGTGCCGTCCTTTACACATTCCTTTGTAAGGTCGCGGTAGATTTCATACTCGTCGGCTCTGCCGCCCTCAGTAAAATCACCCGCCACAAGCACTGCATCAAGCTCCTTGTAGCTCTCCTTTTTTGAAAGCTCATAAGCCCTGCTGAACAGCTTTCTGAATTTTTCGGCATTTTTAATTCCGCTTTCTTCATTGCTCAGGTGCACATCACTGCACACAACAAAGCGAAGCACAGGCTCAAAATTCTCAGGCTTTTCAGCCTTGACCTCCCTGACGCCGGAAGCAATTGAATAAACGCCGAAAAGCCCCGCAAAGGCAACGGTAATAATTTTGCTTATCGCCTGATGAAAATATAAATTAGTCTTCATATAAATTCTCCTTTTTATCCTTTTCTTGATTATATCACCGGTTTGCCGTTTTTGCAATATAAAAAAGCAGTCAGCGTACGCTGACTGCCCAATTGTCTGTTCAATTAGAAATTAAAGATAGTTGCGAAGTATTCAAAGATAAGATTGATTCTTGCAAAGATTGATTCGATAAGATTCCAGAAGCTCTGACGTCCGCTGATATCTTCCTTTACATACTGAGCCTCTAAGGTAACGTTTGCTACGCTGCCGTCAACGTCAAATGTACCGGGATAGTAGATTGCTCCTGTCTTAACGTCCTTCCAGCCCTTGAAGGTATATCTGAAGGTCTTTGTTGAGCCGTCCTCCTGCTTCTCGTCTGTCTCATACTGCTCTCTGACTGCGGGGAAAAGAGCTGCGTCAAAGGAATTTTCTGAATCAACGGTTACAACGCTGATTACCTCGCCGCCGTTAACGAATACAACCTCAACGCTTGCAGCGGATGCTGCTACACTGAACATTGAAAATGCAATGAGTAATGTAAGCACGAGTGCTAATGTCTTTTTCATAAAAATCTCCTCCGTTTGAAATTTATTTATGTCAGGTAAACACCTATACAATATGATTATAATGAATTTATTTTCCTTTGTCAATATTTTACAGTATAATTTGCGGTACTGACACTTTTATTTAAGATATTTTTCTGCGTACTCGATAAAGGCCTCATTGCTTTTTTCGTACAGATCGGCATTGTTATTCAGGCTGTGCGGTGAGTCCGGAAGCTCAAAATAACGGTATTCTACGCCCTTTTCCTTAATTGTTTTTACAAAGGTACGTACATCAGCTACCGGTACAATTGTATCAAGCTTACCCTGAACAATGATTGTAGGAACCGAGCTTGCCGAAGCGTACTTGAGGGGAGAATAATTGAACAACGTTTTTTTGTTACTTTCAAAATTTTCCTTGGTGATCTTCACACCTGTCAGATATGATAAAATCTGACGCATGGTTGCGGCGCTGGCATAGTCGCTTTTTTCAACCAGAGCCTTGCTTGAAAGGTCCGTCGGTCCGCTGTAGGAAACAACTGCAGCAGGTCTTATCGGAGCCGTGTTCTTTTTTGCATATGCGTAAAGCAAGGCAAGATGTGCACCTGCGGAATAGCCCGCAAGCATTACCTTGGTGCATTTTATGCCTCTCGTTTCAGCCATTGACTTAACCTTTGCCAGAGCCTGATCAATATCGCTGAGCAGGTCAAGACAGTGTACCGATTCCGAAGCGTATCTGTAATTCATCGTAACACCGATACAGTTTACCTTTTTGCTGATAGCCTGAGCCTTTGAGCTGAAGGTGCTTTTATCACCGCTTACCCAACCTCCGCCGTGAAGATAAAGCACAACACCCATAGACTCCTCATAGCTGTCAGGGAAGCAGACATCCATTATCTGTCTTGAATGTGTACCGTAGGCAACATCGGTATAAACAACCTGCTTTGACGGCACAAGTCCGCCCATTGAACTGATCAATGATACAATTGCCATTATGACGGCTGTAATCTTTGAAACCATTCACATTACCTCATTCATTTACACTAAATATATGTACTAATACGTTGTTCCTATAATGCGCTATTTTAATTATACTATAAAGCATTGGTAAATTCAACAGCAAAATATAAAAATATTTGCATTTTATGATGACAAGTTCTGTTTTTTATGCTATAATACCAAACTGTATAGTCATATCTATGATTCAATTTCAAATAAAGGAGCTATTCCAATGAGCAATTTTAACGAAAGCTTCAGCACCGTAACAAAGGAGCTCGAGGCAACCCTCACCTCTCTCGGCTTTGAAAAGGGAGAAGAAATTACCGAAGGCGAAAAGCTTTCCGTAAAATACAGCGGTGAAAAGGGCGCAGTTTCCCTTGAATACAGCGACAGCAAATTTATGATTTTCACAGGCGAAACCGTTGACGCTACAGACAAGAGAATTTCCGTTTCACTTCTCGACGAGGATGCAAGCGCATCCGATGTCAAGTTCATTATTTCCGAATCAAAGGAAACCCTCACAGAGAAATTTGCAAAAAAAGCAGCCGTACAGAAAAAGGCAAGTCAGAAGACACCTCACACCGTTTCAAAGGCAGCGGTCAAGAACGGCTCCTTCTACGATGCAAACACACTCGCAAGCAAGCTTTGCCTCGTTTTCCCCGAGCTTCGCCCCGCATACAAGGACAACCTCAACGAATACGGCGAGTTTATGGGTGAGGAATTCTTCACGGAATACGGCACAGAAAAGGTAATTAACGCAATCAAGGAAAACAATCCTCAGACAATGAAGAAGCTTTTCCAGATTCTCAACGAAATCTATGAGGACGGCACCAATGACACTCAGAGCCTTATCGCCGTTTCAATCCTCGGCGAGCTTAACAATGACAAGATTCTTCTTGCACGCTGTGTGGACTATATGAGTGAGACAATGGCTCCTCCCGTTATCGAGGTAAACCGTTACCTTGCTTCCGCCGCAGGCAAGAAGGCAAGAAAGCAGCTCAAGAACCCTCCCGCATACAAGCCCAAGAAACAGAAGAAGCCCGGCATGTTTGCTCAGGCAATGGCACAGAACGGCGGCGGTATGCCTCCCGCAATGTAATTGCAACAAATAAAGCAGAAATTTTATAAATGAGGTGCAGTAAAATGTTAATCGATAAAATTTTAGCGGCATTCTGGAAGAACACCGAAAGAATGGACAACAAAAGAATTGCAACCCTCACCCCTCCCACGGGCATCACTGAGGTGAACGACATCGCTTACCTTGATGACGGTCATATCCACCATCAGCTTGATGTATACTATCCCGAGGGTACAAAGGAAACAGACAGACTCCCCGTTATCATTGACATTCACGGCGGCGGCTGGATGTACGGTGATAAGGAGCTTAACAAATATTACTGCCTCGAGCTTACCACAAAGGGCTTTGTTGTTTTCAATATGAGCTACCGTCTTTACCCCGAGGTAAATGCAAAACAGCAGCTCTGGGACATCTCCCATTGCCTTAAGTGGATAAGTGAAAACCTCACCTCCTTCCCCTGCGATATAGACAATATCTATCTTACAGGTGACTCCGCAGGCGGAATGCTTGCAGCGTTTACGGCAATGCTCAGCGAGAGTGAAAAAATGCGTGACCTTTATGATACGCCCGATTTTTCACTTAAGTTCAACGCCGTGGCTCTTACCTCACCCGTTCCCCGTATGAACGGTGAATTCCCCGTCAGCTTCTATACAAGGCTTATGCTCGGCAAGGGCTACGAAAAGGAAAAATGGGCTGACTATGTAAATCTTGAGGACATTCTCACCCTCGGCAAAATGCCTCCCACCTTCCTTCTGACCTCAAGCGGTGACTTCCTTGCAAGAACGGAAACCCGTATTGCCGCAGAGACACTCAAAAAGGCAGGCATCGACCATCAGCTTATGGATTTTGAAAAGTATAACGGTGTCGACCTTCCTCACGTTTTCCCCGTTATTTATCCCTTCAACGAGGAATCACAGAGGGCCATAAACGAAATGCTTGCATTTTTCAGAAAGTATGAAAAAGTAAAGGCTTAAACCTTCAATCAAGGCGCTTGAACAAGGGTGCCTTGATTTTTTATGAAATTTTTTCAAAAAAATTGTCGGGTTTTAATTCCCGCATCCGTATATAATTAGTGAAAGGGTAGGGTGGATGTCTTTTATGACAGATAAACAACTGCTGAAAAAACTGAAAAAAGACAAAGACTCGGGGCTCTCTCTCATAATCGACCTTTACTCCGGTCTTTTGTATAAAATAGCCGCCAATGTGATTTTACCCATCGGTACATATGAGGACATCGAGGAGTGCGTAAGCGACAGCTTTCTCGCATTCTACGGTGAAATTGAAAGGCTCGACCTTGAAAAAGCCAGCATCAAGGCTTACCTTGCACTTATCACAAAGCGCAAGGCTATCGACGCTCTTCGCAGGCTCAAGGCATCAGCCTCACTTACGGAAAATGCGGAAACCGCCGAAGGAGAGGTAACTCCCGACTTTTCCCTTGACTATGACAGAAAGGTGCTTTTATGGGGTGCCCTCAAAAGCCTCGGTGAGCCCGATACAACAATTATCACCCGCAAGTATCTTCTCGGTGAAACCGCCGCAGATATTGCCCGTACAATGAATATGAGCGAGGGTGCCGTGCAGAAAAGAATTGAACGCGGCAGACAGAAGCTCAAGCTTGAATTAGGAGGTGTTTTTAATGGATGAGATGGAAATGCTTTTTTCCTGCCTTGACGAAAAGGAAGTCGACGAGCTTCTCAGAAATATAAAGTCAGAGGAAAACCCCGACCTTGCTTACTCAATAAAAAAACGCCTCGGTATAAAAGAGAGCAAAAAGACCACGGTAATCCCCTTCCCCGCAAAGAGAATTCTTCCCGTTGCGGCGGCATTTATCCTTGCCGTTGCACTCGGAGTAACCTTAGGCCTTACCCGTCAGCAGGTGCAGACTCAGACAACCGCACCTACCACAACTCAGCCCGCCCCTGCGGAAAATCCCCTTATGGTAGCAATCAGCACCGGTAACGACGACGTTATTGCAACTCTCCTCTCCCTCCCCGGACTCATTTCCGAGGAAACGCTGGATTTTGCACTCAACTTTTCAAATCTGCTTTCCTATGACACCATAAGTGAAATTGCTCTTTCCGTACGTGAAAAACTCGGATCAACGGGCCTTGACGGACTTCTGGAGGGTGCGCTTTTCGGCGACAGTCAGAAGGTGCTTGAAGAATTAAAAAAGCGCGATCAGATGCTTATGACCCCCTTTGAAAAGCTTGCCTTTTTCTTCACCGTTGCCTTCTGCGACAGCGAGGCTGTTGACGAATTCGTAAAGTGCGGCTATGACGTACACGAAAAGGATTCCTCGGGCAACTCAATTTACGCAATTGCCGAAAAATACGGCAACACCGACACAATGCAATACGCCCTTTCAAAGGGTATAACCAACTAAAAAAGCAATTTCAGGAGTGAGATATTATGAAAAAGAAAATAGCAATCGTGGTTTCTCTCTTACTCACAGTAGCCTGCATTTTCGCCATTGTTGTTTCCGCAACAAACGCCGCAGAAAACCAGGTACAGAGAGTAACCGTTAATCAGGGCAAGAACTACTACGCCTACTACAATGACGCCTCCTGCAAGGGTGCGGCGGCATTCTGCCTTAACAATCAGTTTGTGTCCTACGGCGCAACCCAGGAAAGCATCCGCCTTTGCACCAAAAATGCAGACGGTACACACACCGCTCTTTACACAATTGAAAAGGACAGCGTTTCCACCTGGTTTGCAGGCAAAAAGGAATATTCCGTCCCCACAGAAGCAGAGGTTTCCTCACTTTTAGGCGGACTTAACGGCATCGGCATTACCCTTGACAGCGGCAAAACAAACCTTGCCTTTTACCTGAACGGTCAGCCCCTCAAAAAGGGTACCGCCTATTACGTTTACATCCCCGCCGACTATTTTGTTGACGCTCAGGGACTCGGCAACGCCCCCTGCTACCTTGAAATCAAGGCTTCCTCAGTCAACACCTACACCGGCGACCTCATTGAGGACCTCAAAAATGCCGCAGGCGGAATTTACGACAACGTAATTCACGCCGCCGAAAGCATCAACGGTATGCTTTCATAACATCGCTTTCCTCTCCCATATATAAAGCCAAAAGAAAGAGAGCTGTCCGTCGGACAGTTCTTTTTCTTTTACAACGGATTTATATACAATGCACATAAATGAAGTTAAACTTTTTTTCTTCTGTCAGTTGTTTTTTCTCTGCCGCTTTGATATAATAATAGAGATTAAGAGCATCCGAAGCGTTCAGCAGGAAAGGAGTGAGGTGTTGTGGAAATAGGAGCATCGTCAGCCTGCTTTTATCCTATGGAAACAGAAAAGGCATTTTTGCACATTGCAGAGCTGGGCTTTACCCACAGCGAGATTTTTTTCAACTCCCGCAGTGAGCTTGACCGCTCCTTTGTAAGGGAGCTCAAGACTATACGCGATGCCTACAGAATCGATGTCACCTCACTTCATCCCTACCGCTCCTTTGCCGAGGGCTACAACTTTTTTTCAAGCTACGAAAGACGCTTTCTTGACGGCGTAGAAACCTATAAAAGATACTTCGATGCCGCCGCTACCCTCGGTGCAAAATACATTGTGCTTCACGGCGCAAACCACAGAGACATCAGTACCGAGCAGTATGCCGAGCGCTTTCACAGACTCAACGATGTTGCCCTCACCTTCGGCTGCTGTATTGCTCACGAAAACGTTGTGAAATTTATCGGCGAAACTCCGGAGTTTATGCAGGCTATGAAGGGCTACCTCGGAGACGAATTCAAAATGGTGCTTGACGTAAAGCAGGCACGCCGTGCCGGCAGAGCCGCCTCAGAATTTGTTGAGACAATGGGCAAGAGCATCGTTCACGTTCATCTTAGTGACTTCAACGAAAGCTGCGACTGTCTTCCCCCTTGTGAGGAGGGATGCTTCGACTTTGAAGCTCTCTTTGACAGCTTACACAAGGTCGGCTATAACGGCAGGTATATGATTGAGCTTTATTCAGATAATTTTTCAAAGGAAAATGAAATTCTCAGGTCAGCAAAATATCTTGAAGGTATTTTAAATAAAGTAAGGCAGGGCATATAATTGCCGCGCCTTATACCGAAAGGGGTAATTTTTTATGAAGTGTCCGTTCTGCGGATATGAGGAAAGCAAGGTTATCGACTCACGTCCCACCGACGAGGGAGAAAAAATCCGTCGCCGCCGTGAGTGCATTGCCTGCCAGAAGCGTTTTACAACCTACGAAATCATTGAAAGCGTGCCTATTGTCGTTGTCAAGAAGGACAAGTCACGCCAGGCCTTTGACCGTGTGAAGCTTTTCAACGGTATGCTTCGCGCCTGCGAAAAGAGACCCGTTTCAATTGAGCAGATTGACCGAATCGTAACGGAAATTGAAGCCGAGCTTCAGAATTCACTCGACAGAGAGGTTACCTCAATCCATATCGGTGAGCTTGCAATGGATAAGCTCAAGGCACTTGATGAAGTTGCTTACGTGCGTTTTGCTTCCGTTTACCGTCAGTTCAAGGACATCAATACCTTTATGGATGAATTGGCAAAGCTCCTTGGGGAAAAATAAAGCCGAGGTGCATTCACTATGATTTACAGCGATTTTTCATCCCTTGTGGGGAATACTCCCCTGCTTGATGCCACACGCTTGTGTGAAAAAGAGGACATCGGTGCAAGGCTGCTTTTAAAGCTTGAATGCTTTAATCCTGCAGGCTCCGTAAAGGACAGAGTTGCAGTCAACATGCTTAAAAGGGCCACGGAAAAGGGACTTATATCCAAGGGAGCTACAATAATTGAGCCTACAAGCGGAAACACAGGCATAGGCCTTGCCGCCGCATGTGTGAGTATGGGTTACAGGGCTATCCTTGTTATGCCCGACACAATGAGTGTTGAGCGTCAACAGCTTTTAAAGGCTTACGGTGCCGAAATTGTGCTGACCGAGGGTGCAAAGGGTATGCTTGGCTCAATCGAAAAGGCAGAGGAGCTTCACGCAGAAACGCCAAACTCCTTTATCCCCTCACAGTTTGAAAACAGCGACAACCCCGAAAGCCACATTCTTACAACGGGCCCCGAAATTTACAGAGATACCGAAGGCAAGGTTGACATTTTTGTTGCCTGCATCGGCACCGGCGGAACAGTTTCCGGCACGGGTGCTTATTTGAAAAAGCAGAATCCCGATATAAAGGTAATCGGTGTTGAGCCCTTTGACTCACCACTTATCACAAAGGGTGTTGCGGGCAAGCACGGTATTCAGGGCATCGGTGCAAACTTTATCCCCGAAAACCTTGATATGAGCGTTATTGACGAGGTGCTTACAGTTAAGACGGAGGATGCATTTTCGATGTGTCGCAGTCTTGCTTCAAGCGAGGGCTTGCTTGTGGGTATTTCCTCGGGTGCGGCGCTTTGTGCCGCGAAGGAGATAGCCCAAAGGGAAGAGAATAAGGGTAAGAATATAGTTGTGCTTTTACCTGATTCAGGTGAAAGGTATATGAGTGTGGGGCTGTTTTAAGGAAAAACAAGCAAAGTTCTTTGGTTCTTTCTTACAAGAAAGAACGCCCCGCGGCGAGCGAAAAGACAATTTGATAATAAGTTAAGGTCACGGAAAATGTAATTCCGTGACCTTGTTTTACTGTCATTTATTTTTTAAAGCTTCAGCTATATCAACTTTTTTACCGTCTGCAAAGAGCTGATATGTTTCATCCAAATTTTTAATATATGTATAATATACATGCTTATCATCAGAGTTTTTGTGTTCTATGAACTCAGAATTCTTGTTATCGGACAAATTCATTTTTTCTTTGTCCATTGTACAAATTCTTATATAAAAATCCTGTGTATTTTTATATGTATAAGCACTTATTATAAAGTTATCTTTGACCGAATGAAAAGCTCGTCTTGTTTTTATATTTGTTGCATTTTTCCATCCGTTGTCAGTTTTTTCAACAATGAAAATTTCAGAGGAATTATCATCCTCACACACAACGCACGCAGTTTCTTCACCGATAAGCGATAATGTAGCCTCTTTATCCTTAAAATTGCTTTGTATAACAGCTTCAGGTGTATCATACCCATAGAAAACCGTTTTAGAAAAATTGCCCAGTTGAAAAACCAAGAACACTAAAAATAAAAAGAGCAATATATTTTTTCCATAACCTTTATTTTTAAAAAACACAACCATACACCTTCTTAAAAACAAGCATTCTTTTCCTTGAAAATCTATCTGCCAAATATGATTCTGCAATATTATTTGACAAGATTTTTGGCAAATAATTGTTTCAATCGCTCGCCGCGAGGCGTTACTTTTTTTGTAAAAAAAGTAACCAAAAAAACTTTACGCTTTTGGCATCTGCTTATTTATCAGCTCAACCTCTTGTGCCGTCAGCTCTCTGCAGCAGCCCTCATCGAGCCCCTCATCAAGCCAAAGCTCACCCATCTTAACACGCCTTAACTCAACCACCTTGTTCCCAAGCGAAGCAAACATCCTCTTGACCTGATGATACTTACCCTCACAGATGATAACCTCTGCAACATTTTCCTTATCAGGAAGCATCCTCACGTGAGCCTCAAGGCACTTTGTCCCGTCACCGAGAGTAAGTCCCTCCTTGAATTTCACAATATCCTCATCGGTAAGGGCGTACTTCAGGGTGGCGTGATAGGTTTTCATTATGTGATTTTTAGGTGAAAGTATGCGGTGGGCAAAATCGCCGTCATCGGTAATAAGTACAAAACCCGTTGTGTCTCCGTCAAGCCTGCCTGCTGGGAAAAGTCCCTGACGCTTCAGCTCCTTTGGCACAAGGTCAATCACCGTTTTCTGTGTGGCATCCTCTGTCGCACTCACAACTCCTTTTGGCTTGTTGAGCATTATATAAATGTGCTTTTTGTAATTTATCGCTTTACCGTCAACGGCAATAATATCCGTGTCGGCATCACACTTGATGTCACTCGATTTCACAACTTTTCCGTTGACAGTAACAAGTCCCGCCTTTACAAGCTTTTTAACCTCGCTTCGGGAATACTTTCCCTGGGAGGCAATAATCTTATCAAGTCTTTCCATATTACTTTATCTGCGTTATCTTGTGACCCTTAACAAGGAAAACTCTCTTTGCATAAGGGAAAAGGAATTCATCGTGAAGAGAGTCGGTGTAAAAATCGTCGATAACCCCGTCAGGATAAGCCTCACGGAAAAATTCAATCTTCTTGTCGCGGAAGCACCAACGCTCAAAGGTACCCTTTTCAAGATTCATTTCCGTGCCGAGATAATGCTTTATACCGATACGGTTGCAGATTTCCTCAAGCATAAATGTGGGCGAAGCACTGATAACAAGGTCGTCCTCCTTCTGAATTTCAAAGTAGAAGGGCTTGATTCTGTCCTCTCTCTTATCCCAGAATTCCTTTGCAAGCTGCTTTGCATCGATATTCTGCGAAACGATAAGGTCGCTTATGATTCCGCCGTACTGGTCAACAAGATCCTCGAAGCGGAAGGTAAGATTCTTATAGTCGCGCACTACCTTGATGATATCGGGAACAAGCTTTAAAAGTGAGGGGTTCTTACGCAGAAACTCCGTCATAAACTCAAAGGCGGTGTCACCGTCAAATATGGTTTCGTCAAAATCAAAAACGTTCATTTATTTTCTCCCTTTCAGATTTTCTCAAGCTTAAGATACTCGTCCTTTACAAGGCCGATTTTTTTGAATATAAAGTGGAAAGCAAGACTGAGAATTGCAGGTGCAATAAAATGCATTATGGCAATCAGCAAAATTGTTTTGCCCTGACCAAAAGACTCAGCCATTGCGGAATAAGCACCGAACTGTCCTACAAGTCCGCTTGTTCCCATACCTGCACCCGAGGGGGTGTTAGTCATCCCGAGAAGGCAGGTTGAAACGGGACCTAAAACCGCACCTGCAAGAGTAGGCGCAAGGGCAATCTGCGGATGCTTCATAATGTTACTGAACTGAAGCATACTTGTTCCGAGACCCTGACTGATAAGTCCGCCCACGCCGTTTGTCTTATATGACGTCACGGCAAAGCCTACCATCTGTGCGCAGCAGCCGACGGCCGCCGCACCCGCGGCAACTCCCTCAAGGCCGAGCATAATGCAAAGCGCCGCCGAGCTTATGGGAGCGGTAAGCACAAGACCCACGATAACAGAAACAGTAACACCCATAGGTAAGGGATGAAGCTGAGTCGCCGAATTGATAAGGTCGCCGAGACCGTTCATCATTTCAGAAAGGTACGGACCTGCAAAGGTGCTGACAAAGCCACCCGTGATAATTGTAACAAGGGGTGTTACAACAATGTCAATTTTAGTCTTGCCTGCTATAAGTGATGCAACCTCATTTGCAACAAGTGAAGAAATATAAGCGCCGACGGGGCCGCCTAACTGATAGCCGAAGGCGCCGACAGCAATACAGGAAAAGACAACCAGAGGCTTTGACTTGAGGCCGTAGGCGATAGCCGCACCGATTGCCGCACCGACAACGGGTGACGAGGCTGAAAGCACCTCAGAAAAGCTTCCAAGAATTTCAAGGTGGGGAATTTTTGAAAGCTGAGTAATAATAAGTCCCACAATAAGCGATGAAAAAAGACCGAGAGCCATAAAGCTCATTGCATCAACAAGATAACGCTTGAAATACTTTTTTACGGTTGACATTTTACATTCCTTCTTTATAATAAGTATATAGTTAAGCTATACTGAATTATAGCACACCATTTTTATTTAATCAACAAGTTTAATTCTTAAGGCTATTTAAAGTTTTAATGATAATATTACAAAAAAGATATTAAAGGCAGGGTTTCATTATGCTTGACAGACTTAAAAGCTTTATGCAGGGACGCTACGGCAACGATGCGCTCAACATTTTTCTTATTCTCCTCGGCTGTGCTCTGAGCATACTGCTTACACTTCTTGTTCCCGCCAGATTCTATTATTTCAGAAGCCTCGGCACAGTGCTTTATCTCGTTGCTCTTATAAGAGCTTTATCACGTAATTTCCCTCAAAGACAGAAGGAAAATGCAAA
This sequence comes from Acutalibacteraceae bacterium, assembly GCA_045658745.1. GTDB lineage: Bacteria > Bacillota > Clostridia > Oscillospirales > Acutalibacteraceae > UBA6857. Next base: position 13,000 of record JAZOVO010000113.1, read on the forward strand.
ATTCCTTGAGGTGAGTGAGCCCTGGAGAAAATACCTTTATAAAAAATTCAATCAGTATCAGGATAAAGCTCACAGATATTTCAACTGCCCGCAGTGTCACCGCACACTCCGCGTCCCCAAGGGAAAGGGAAAAATCAACATCACCTGCCCGCATTGTAACAGACAATTTAAAAAGAGAACTTGAAAAAAGCTGCACGGCAGAGTATAATAGTAAGGACACGGCGTGCCGTGTCCGCAAGCAAGCGACAAGGAGGACTACCTATGAACATTCTCGTCACCGGAGGCGCAGGCTTCATCGGTTCAAATTTTATATATTATATGCTTAAAAAGCACCCGACCTACAGAATCGTGTGCATTGATGCCCTCACCTATGCGGGCAACCTTGAAACCCTCGAAAAGGCAATGGAAAACCCTAATTTCCGTTTTTTCAAGGGTGATATCACCGACAGAAAGGCTGTATATGCCCTTTTTGAAGAGGAAAAATTTGATGCCGTTGTAAACTTCGCAGCCGAAAGCCACGTTGACCGCTCAATTGAAGAGCCCGAGGTTTTCCTCAAGACAAACATCCTCGGCACACAGGTGCTTCTTGATGCCTCAAGAAAATACGGCAACGTCCGCTACCATCAGGTTTCCACCGACGAGGTTTACGGCGACCTTCCCCTTGACCGCCCAGACCTCTTCTTCACCGAGGAGACACCGATTCACACCTCCTCACCCTATTCGGCAAGTAAGGCTTCAGCCGACCTGCTTGTTATGGCGTACTACCGCACCTACGGTCTGCCCGTAACAATCAGCCGCTGCAGCAACAACTACGGCCCCTACCACTTCCCCGAAAAGCTTATTCCCCTTATGCTCATAAACGCCCTTGAGGGTAAGTCTCTTCCCGTTTACGGCGAAGGACTCAATGTCCGCGACTGGCTTTATGTCGAGGATCATTGCAAGGCTATTGACCTCATTCTTCATAAGGGCAGAATCGGCGAGGTTTACAATGTAGGCGGCCACAATGAAAAAGCAAACATCGAGGTTGTAAAGTCAATTCTGCGTATTCTCGGCAAGGATGAAAGCCTTATCCGCTATGTAAAAGACAGACCGGGTCACGATATGCGTTATGCCATCGACCCGACCAAGATTCAGAACGAGCTTGGCTGGTACCCCGAAACAAGCTTCAACGACGGACTCCGCAAAACCGTTAACTGGTATCTTGCCAACACCTCATGGTGGCAGAATATTGTAAGCGGCGATTATATGAGCTACTACGAAAAAATGTATAAGGACAGATAATAAAAAGAGCTGTAAAAACGAAAGTTTTTTTACAGCTCTTTTTTAATTTCCTGTTATCGTCAATTTAAATTGAGGGCTTCACATTTATATAAGAAGTTCTGTTTTTCTGTTTGCGAAAAATTAACTTTGTTTACAATTAGTTCACAAATATGCATAATATTAGGTCTATTATTTAATCATAAAAAATCAAAGGAGTGTTTTTTATGAAGAAAGCCTTATCTGTTTTACTTGCAATCATTATGACCTTCAGCCTTGCAATGCCTGCGTTTGCAGGAGTTGATATCAATGCATCAAAAAGCCAGATTCCCATCATCCGCATTTCCGGTGACGGTGAATCCCTTTATGATGCTCAGGGTAACGAGCTTGTTACCGGCACAGGCGTTTTCAGCGCCCTTGAGTCCGAGGACGGAGACAACGAGGAGCTTTACAGCTCAATTGCTCATGTGCTTCTTCCCTTCCTGATTGACGGTCTTATCTACGACCAATGGGATGGCTATTACGATGCACTCTATGAGGAAATTTCCGAGCTTTTCGGCAACGCCCTGCTTGACAAAAACGGTGAACCCCTTGACAATTCGGGTATTTCCGAATCCCGCAAAAAGCAGCTTGAAAGAGATATGAACACCGACAAATACGGCAGTAAAGGGTACTATGCGGTCGAAGACTACCGTTTTTACTATGACTGGCGACTTGATCCCACAGATATTGCCGATGATTTCAACGATTACATCAACGCAATAAGAATTAAAACCGGTCACCAAAAGGTCGGTATCGTTGCATCTTGTCTCGGCACATCAATCGTAATGGCTTACCTTGCAGAATACGGCTCAGATGCTGTCAGCGGTATCGGTCTTGACGGAAGTGTATGCAACGGCTCAGAAATTCTCAGCGAGACTATCAGCGGTAAATTCACCGTTGACGGAGACTCACTCACCCGAGTTCTTGAAGACTGCAATTATCTCGGCGTTTTCGATATGGATGAATTTCTCCTTGCAACCGTAGACCTTCTTTCAAAGAGCGGTGCTATTGACGGTATTACCACTTCCGTAAAAATGACAATTTACGATAAGGTTGCAAAGGGTGTAACCTCAGCCCTCGCTCTTTCAACCCTCTGCACCTGGCCCGGCTACTGGTCAACCGTTTCCGCTGAGGACTATGACGACGCTATGCTTTATGTTTTCGGCGAAAATGGCAGCGAAAAGCGTGCTGAATACGCAGGTCTTATTGAAAAAATTGAAAATTATAATGTAGTAAGAGGAAAGACTGACGATCTCCTCGTAGCAGCTAAGAATAAGGGAGTTAATATCGGTATTGTTTCAAAGTACGGCTATCAGATTATCCCTATATGCGAATCAGGCTCAGAACTTGCTGACGAGCTTGTAACCGTTGAAAAGTCATCCTTTGGCGCAACAACTTCAAAGATTTACGATACACTTCCAGACATTTACCTTGCTCAGATGACTCCCGAAGAACGCAAGTATGTATCACCCGATAAGCAGGTGGATGCTTCAACCTGTCTCTTCCCCGACAGCACCTGGTTCATCAAGGGCGCATCCCATGCCCACTGGACAGATGAAGAAATTCAGATTCTTTATGATGTTGTCTCAGCTGACAGACAGCTCACCGTTGAGGATACTGAAATATCACAGTTTATGGTATACACATACGAGGACGACACCGCACGTAAAATGACAACAGAAAACTGCGACACCTACGTTTGGTCAGAAAGCTCATCGGCAAAGCCCACTAACAATCCCGTTCAGAAGCTTGTAGCCTTCCTCAAGGCTCTGTTCAACTGGTTCAAGCTTCTTTTCACAAAAGTTGAGCTTCCCGAGATGCCTCAGCTTCCCACACTTCCTCAGCCCACAACAGCGGCTGCACAACAATAAAGCTCTTTTGGTTACTTTTCTTCCGAGAAAAGTAACGCCCGACCGGCAAGGTCATAAAAACAACTTAATGATAAGCAAAGGTCACGGAAAAGCATCTCCGTGACCTTGTTGTTTATATAAGCTTTTTATAAGCGCTCGCCGCGCAGGCGTTCTTTCTTGTAAGAAAGAACCAAAGAACTTTTCGTTTTTATCGTCTGTCAGCCGTTAATTCCCACATTCTCACAGTTTGCCTGATGCTCCTCATAGGTCTCGGCATAATAATAATTCCAGTCCTCATCAGTCACAAAGTAAAAATAATTCGTCTCGGGCGGATTCAGCGCCGCCTCAATTGCATGAATACCCGGATTACAGATAGGACCCGTAGGAACGCCGTAGCACTCATAGGTGTCATAATACTCCGTAACAACATCAGGATCAGCGGTGATGTAGGGCGAATTTCTGACGCACTCATCAATGTAATGAATTGTAACGTCACACTGGAGCATACCGTAATCCTCGTCCTCAAGGCGGTTATGAAGCACCGAGGAAACACCCGGCATATGCTGATGCTCGCTTGCCTCCTCCTGAATTATTGAGGCAATGGTGATTATCTCATCCATTGTGTAGCCCGTCTCAGCCGCTCTTGCCTTATATTCGTCAGTAAGCTTCTGCTCGGTATTGTCAAGGAAGCGTGTGAGAGCCGCCTCGGCGCCCTCCTGCTTGTAAAACTCGTAGGTATCGGGGAAAATATAGCCCTCGAGGATAAAGGGACGCTTTGCAACCTCCTTTATATCACCGAAGAAGGAATAGCTCAGAGTTTTGAGATAGGAGACATTGTTTGTAAGGTCAACGAACTCCTTTGCCGTACACACTCCGTTTTCCTCAAGCTTTTCCGCAATTTCCTTAACCGTCCACCCCTCGGGAAAGGTTACCGTAACAGTCAGCTCCTCGGTTGTCAGCTCCTCGGTCAATTGCACCGCGTCCGTCAGCGGCGGCAGAGTTGTCCCCTCGTTATTTTCATCTTTTTTGCATGAAGCGAGAGAAAAAAGGCATACTGTAATAAGTAGCAGAGAAATTATCTTCTTCATTTTTTCACTTCCTTATTTTCATATTACATTATAATAATAACACAACTTTCCCCCAAACCCAATAGAAAAGGCTGAAATTTATAAAATTTGTAAGAATTTGCATAATATATGGGCTAAATGCCGCCTAAGTTTTAAAAAAGACTTGAAAAATTTTCAGCTTTAGTATAAAATAGTGGGGTAAATAATTTTTTTATTCGGAGGAATATAAAATGGTATCAGCAGGTGATTTCAGAAACGGCGTTACATTCGAAATGGATGGCAACGTTCTTCAGATTGTCGAATTCCAGCACGTTAAGCCCGGTAAAGGTGCAGCCTTTGTACGTGCAAAGGTTAAGAACGTTATCACTGGTTCAGTTATTGAAAGAACTTTCAACCCCAGTGAAAAGTTCCCCACCGCTTTCGTTGAGAGAAAGGATATGGAATACTCCTACAGCGACGGCGACCTTTACTACTTCATGGACCTCGAGACCTACGAGCTTGAGCCCATCAACGCAAGCGAGCTTTCCGACAACTTCAGATTCGTTAAGGAAAACATGGTTTGTAAGGTTCTCTCCTACAAGGGCAATGTTTTCGGCGTAGAGCCTCCCAACTTTGTTGACCTTCAGGTTACAAAGACAGATCCCGGCTTTGCAGGCAACACAGCTACAAACACAACCAAGCCCGCTACACTTGAAACAGGTGCAGAGGTTAAGGTTCCCCTCTTCATCAACGAGGGCGAAATGATTCAGATCGACACAAGAACAGGCGAATATCTCGGCCGTTCAAAGGGTGAATAATTCACCGCTCACTTAAATATACAAGGAGGATAACTACTATGTCAGTTTCAGAAAAGGTTGCATACTTAAGAGGCCTTATGGAAGGTCTTGACATTGACGACGATAAGAAGGAAGGCAAGATGTTTGCCGCTATTATCGACGCACTTGACGAAATCGCATCAGACCTCAGCGACATCGACGAGGATCTTGAGGATCTCACCGATTACGTTGAAGAGCTTGACGAGGACCTCGGCGACGTTGAGGAATTCGTTTACGAATGCTTTGAAGATGACGATTGCGATTGCTGCTGTGACGATGACGACTGTGACTGCTGCTGCGACGATGACTGCATCGAGGTTGTGTGCCCCGCTTGCGAGGAAACCGTTTGCATCGGCTTTGACGAAATCGACGAGGCAGGCGAGGTTGAATGCCCCTGCTGCGGCGCAGTTCTCGAATTCGAAATCGAAGAAGAGGAAGAAATCGAAGAATAATTACGAAAGACACCCTGCGGGGTGTCTTTTTTATGTAAAGTTCTTTGATTCTTTCTTACAAGAAAGAATGCCCCGCGGCGAGCGACAATCAAATTAAATGTACCACCTTGTTCTGACCTCGGCGGTCTGCCGTTACCTTTCTTGAAAGAAAGGTAGTTCTCTTGCGGTTCCCAAAATTCATAACGGCTTGGTGACTCCCCACGGTGTGGGGAGATGTCAACCGAAGGTTGACAGAGGGGACGGCCGCCGTCAGCGGCGCCTATGAATTTTGACCGCTGCGCCTCGTCAGCACAAACTACGCTTATCGTTTTCCTTACGGAAAAGCTCAACGCTCCGTTGTGCTTCCTCTTCCCCAAAAAGCCAATTAGGCATTTCGGGGACCCTTGAAGATTTTAGCTTCATCGTCCGCAGGACGCGCTTCGGTGACGATGCCAAAGAACTTTTCGTTTTTGCCGACTTTTTTCAAAAACCCCTTGACAACTCCCCCGTTAACTGATATAATTCGTAACTGTCGCAGTATGTACTGCGTAAATTTTCCTTGCTCCGAAGGATTGAGTTTCGGGGCCAGAGACCATAAGGAGGTAAAAAACATGAACAAGTATGAATCAATGTTCGTATTCTCAGTTGCAAAGGGTGAAGAAGCTGTTACTGCTCTCAGCGAAAAGTTCCAGGCTCTCATCAACGCAAACGGCACACTTGTTTCCGCAGAGCCCTTCGGCAGCGCAAACGGTGTTCGTACCCTTGCTTATGAGATCAACGATGAAACTCAGGGTGCTTATGTTCTTATGAACTACGAAGCAAAGGCTGAGCTCCCCGCAGAGCTCGAGCGTGTTGCAGGCATCACTGACGGTGTTCTCCGCGTTCTCACAATCAGAAAGTAAGGAGGAGCTGAAAAATGCTTAACTGCGTAACACTTATGGGTCGCCTTGTGGCTGATCCCGAGCTTCGCACCACCACAACCGGTAAATCCGTTGCAACCTTCAGAATCGCTGTTGACCGCTCCTTCGTAAGACAGGGCGAGCAGAGACAGGCAGACTTCATTCCCATCGTTGCATGGGAAAACACCGCAAACTTTGTTTGCAGATATTTCACTAAGGGCTCAATGATTGCTATCCAGGGTCAGCTTCAGTCAAGAAGCTACGAGGATAACAACGGCGCCAAGAGAACTGCTTATGAGGTTATTGCCAGAGAAGTAAGCTTCTGCGGCTCAAAGGCTGAAAGCGGCACTTCCGCTACACCTGCTGCTCAGGTTGCTCCTGCAGTTGCTCCCTCTTTCCAGACAGCTACTGCTAACGATTTTGAAGAAATCACCGACGACGAAGATTTACCTTTCTAAAAACTACTAACAGGAGGAATACGTATCATGGCATATGAAAAGGGTTCCAACCGTCCTAACAGAAAGTCACGCAAGAAGGTTTGCGCATTCTGTGTAGACAAGGTTGAAGAAATCGATTACAAGGATGTTCAGAAGCTTCGCAAGTTCACTTCTGACAGAGCAAAGATCCTTCCCCGCAGAGTGACAGGCACATGTGCACGTCATCAGCGCGAACTTACAACAGCTATCAAGCGCGCACGCCAGGTAGCTCTTATGGCTTACACAGCCGACTAATTTAAAAAGATAAGGCCTACCTCAAACGGTAGGCTTCTTTTTCCCGAAAAATTAAAATGAAAGATGTTTAAAACGAGGAGTAAATCTATGCGCTCAAGAATTTTTTCTCTTTTTCTTTCTGTGCTTATTCTCTTCTCCTCTATACAGCTTATCGGCTTTTCTAAAAATGAAGCTGAGTCTGCAAGCAGCGATGTCACTGACACCGCAGAGACCGGAACCGTTATCTGTAATTTTAAGGATATCGCTTACGGCAGCAGCTCCAGTCAGACCTTTGACCTCAATCTCCCCGTCGACAACCGCAAGGAAATAGGTATTCTTGTTTTCCTTCACGGAGGCGGATGGATAGGCGGAGATAAGGCTGCGGTGAAAAAAAGCGTTTGTAACTTTGCCTCTAACAAGGATTACGCCACCGCATCAATCAACTACCGTCTCGCAGGCGAGGAAAAAGCCGACATCTATGACATACTCGAGGACATTACCGCCGCCCTTACACACATCAAAAAAATGGCAGGCGGCTACGGTATGAACATAACAAAGCTGATTTTATGCGGACATTCCGCAGGCGGACATCTTGCCCTGCTTTACTCCTATAAGTACAGCAAAATTTCCCCCATAACCCCCGTAGGAACCTTCGCAACCGCTTCAGTACCCGACCTTTCATCGGAAGCCTTTTACAAGAATAACAGTCTGGGTGACGAGAAATATATGTGCTCACTTATGTCAACGGCGTGCGGTGTAACCTTTACGCCCGAAACAAGAGCAAGGTACAAATCATTACTCGATGAGCTTTCGCCGGTGAATTTTGTAACCCGCGACACCGTACCGACTGTTCTCGTACACGGTATGAAGGATACTATCGCCCCTTATTCAGGTGCGGTCCTGCTCGATGATGTACTTACAGAAAACAGAGTCAGGCACGAGGTAATCAGCATCGAAAACGCCGGTCACGGTGTGCTGAAGAACGCCGAAAAGAAGAAATACGCCGAAGATCTGATGACGGCTTGTATAAACGAGTGGTTTGACATCACAGTTAAAGACAAAACAATTTAACACCGTGCCTGTTCAGCGATGAATAACACGGTGTTTTATTTTTTATAACAGATAAAATCGCGCCAGACTATCCCATGTTTCCCTGTCTGCTTCGCCGCTTTTCTCAAGAAGAGCCGTCTCCTGCCAGCGCAGCACTTCGACTTCCGTTATCGCATCAAAAACGTCACCGTCTGTAGTTTTGTTAAAATTGCCGTAGTCCTCGGCAACTCGGTCAAGCATCATCTTAAGAGTTTTCACAAATCTCCCCGTATCGCCCCGCCTCAAAGGCAGATCCTCATTTTTTATCGGGGCAACCTGAACGGGCAAAGCGCTTTCATAAACCGCACGGCGGTTTTCTCTCACAAGCGCCTCCCAGGTTTCAAAATTCACAATTCCCGTTACCGTCAGGTTCATCCGTCGTTGAAAATCCTCAACGGCTTCTTTTGTTTCCTCGGAAAATATACCGTCAGGAATTATGGCGGGCTCATCTGATTTGCCCCTTGAAATATTCCTCAGATACTGCTGAAGCTCAAAAATCGCACTTTCTCTGTCAGTCATCTCTTACTCCCCCGTTCCAAGCTCATAGCCGGGATACTGTCCCTCAAGCCTCTGCTGACCCTCACGAAGCACACGGTAAACATCGGCTATGGTATTCCACGTAGTTTCGTTAACCTGCCCCGTAGGCTCAAGTCCGAAAATCCGCTGAAACTGTCTCACGGCATTCTGTGTACGGATGTCAAACACTCCGTTTTCCGCAAGACTCATAATATCAAAAAAATAGCGTGAAATGAAATTAAGATAGGTCTTGAAAACAAGCACCGACGGACCGACATCACCCCGCCTTAACACAACGCCGGGATAAGGCTGAGTGCTTACCTGCTCGATAAGCCTCTGTCCCTCGAGGTAGTCAACCGTACCCTTGTATGCACCGTAAATATTGTCCCATGTAAGTCTGTCAACGCTTCCCGTCTGAGGGAGTCCCGCAAAGCGCTGAAAGGCTGCTACCGACCGTCTCGTCCCCTCACCGAAAACGCCGTCAATATCGGGCTGCGGAACGGCAGAATTAAAAAAGGCGATAATCGCAAGAAAATACTGCAAGGTCACCACCTGACCGCCGCTGTCTCCTACGCTTAAATCTCCCTCAAAGCGCTTAGGCAGATTTTCGTAGCCTACGCCCTCACTTGTCAGTTCCGCAAGGCGGGTAACGGCGGAATAAATATAAACTATCCTGTACCACGTCGCTTTGCCGATAATTCCGTCGGGAGTAAGATCAAATATCCGCTGAAAAGCCCTCACGGCATTCTCTGTGTTTTCATCAAAAAGGCCGTTCACAACCCTTATCTTAGGTATCGACGGATAATTTGCAGAAATACGGTTGAGGTAAAGCTGCATCCGTCTCACATTTTCATCAAGATCCCCCTGTGAAAGAGGATTTCCCGGGTAAGAGGGCAAATTATCCTGCAAGGGAGCATTGACCACAAGCTCAATATCGCCACCGTAATAATTTTCAAGTATCTCAAAGGCAGAAAGCCCCTGCTGTGCAAGAGGAACCGTACCCCATTGTGAAAGTCCGTCACAGGTCACCGTTGTACCGTTACAGTACTGGGCAAAAAAGGGGTTGATTGTCCCCTCTTTTCTGATATAGTCATTAAAAAGCTCATCTGTAATACGGCTGATGTTTTCATAAATATTTCTGCCGTTGATAAATTTCTGGTCAAAATTAGTGTCGTTTGTAATATCAAAATCATAGCCCATAGAAGGGTACCACTCGGTATAAATACGGTTAAGGGCAAAGGAAACCTGAGCAAGTATATTCGCCCTTATCGCCTCCTCGGGCCAGGTAGAATAAATCTCCGACGAGGCAACGTTTTTGATATAATCGCTGAAGGGCACCGTAACGTTCTCCGCTCCCGACCTCGGTGAGCCGAGATGTACCCTTATACTCGTCGGTATAATCGGCGTTGCCATATCAGCTTATCCTCTCCTCTTCAGGTATCATAATAACCTTAAGCAATATATCACTTCCGCCTACCGCGGAAACAAGCAGACCCTTACGGGCAATGAAGCCCTCGGCAAAAACATCGGCAGAGTAGTCGATGCTCTGCTCGGGATTATCCGATTCAAGGGAATTGCTTTCGGGAAAAGCGGGAAGTCTTGCGGTCTTTGTTCTTCCGTTTTCGTCCGTTGTAAGAAAGGCGTAGATATTATCTCCGCGGTAAACGACAACTCTTGCACCCGCAACGGGATACGCCCCCTCGCCGGAATAAACAACGGCAACAAAGGGTGCAAAGGACGTCGCATCCCCCTCGGCAAAATTCACCGCAGGCGGACTGACTGCAGGATATGTGTTGACGTCTTCCACCTCGATTGAGGTGTTTTCAGGTGTTTCTGCAACCGTTTCGGCGGCGTTTTTCGCATTTTCTGCCTCATTTGAGGAAGTGGTTGCTTCTTCAGAAATGCTCTCATTTTCCGTTTTTAGCGGTTCTACAGCCTCTTTTTTCGCTTCACCGCCGTAGGTCATACCCATTTCAACAAGGGACTGACTGTATTTTTTTATCATTTCATCAAGGTTTTCTATACTGATAAAAACTCCTCCTTTGCTGATGCATAATACATTCTATTTTGCAAAGGAGAAGTTTATGAATACAGAAAAACACCGCCTTGTTTCCAAGACGGTGTGAGCTGTTTATTTATGACCTCGCCGGTCGGGCATCGTCACCGAAGCGCGTCCTGCGGACGATGAAGCGAGGTGAGGATGGCGCAGCGGTCAAAATTTCTGCACCGCGCCAAGGTGCAAAGAAATTTTGGGAACCGCAAGAGGGGGCTTGTAAGAAAGAATCAAAGAACTTTTAGTGTTTTATTTTTTACGCCACCTTTAATTCGGGGTGCTTCTTTTCTGCAAGCTTCTGAATTACAAACACTACAGCAATAAGAGCAAAGCCTGCAATATCTGTTACTGCACCGGGAATAATGCAAAGCAAGCCGCCGCCGAGAAGGAGCACTCTCTGCCACCAGGGGCACTTGACGTACATATAACCCTCCATACCTGCGGATACACCGAGAATACCGATTACCGCAGTTACACAGATAAGTGCAACATCGTACCAGTGCTCAACGCCGATAAAGAGCATTTCGGGGCTGTAGGCAAAGATATAGGGAACGATAAACGCCGTAATTGCAAGTCGGGTTGCCGTAACGCCCGTTTTGAGCGGATTCGATTTAGCAATTGCCGAGCCTGCATACGCCGCAAGAGCAACGGGAGGTGTGATGTCGGCAACGATACCGAAATAGAAAACAAACATATGAGCCGCAAGCATCGGAATACCCATCTTGATAAGAATGGGAGCGGTGATGGTTGCCATGATAACATAGTTTGCGGTTGTGGGAACACCCATGCCCAGAACGATGCAGCAAAGCATTGTGAGAACAAGAGCAAGGAATGTGCTGTTTTCAGCAATGGGAACAAGCGTATTGATAAGCAGCTGACCGAGAGCAGTCATGGTTACAACGCCCGAAATCAAACCTGCCATTCCGCAAGCAGCGGCAACGCCTACCGTATTCTTTGCACCGTTTTCAAGGGATTCGATAACGGTTTTGGGAGTAAGTGCCGAATGGTCTTTATTAACGAATGAAAGAAGGAAGCAAACAGCCATGCCTGCGAAAACCGCAACCTGCATATTCTTTGTTCCGAAGGGAAGCCAGATGCCGAGAGTTACGGCAACGGGAATAACGGGAAGGAGAAGTCGCCAAGCATTTTTCTTGTTAATTTCATGAGGAACAAGGCTTACAATAAGCGAACCGAGAATTGCAAAACAAGCAGAAACGCCTGCGCTGAAATAGTTCATGCAGATAACAAGAATTACGATGGGGAGAAGAAGGTAGCCGTTTTTGAGAATAAGCTTGAAGAAATTGGGAATTG
>JAZOVO010000114.1:0-15045 GCA_045658745.1 Acutalibacteraceae bacterium
TGTCATTGTTACAGTTCTGTTTAATGTTTTCATATATTGCAATTATTTTTGCGACATTTTCGGGTGTGTTTTCTTTGAAATGAACAAGGGAAGTCATATATCTTAAAAGAATACGAAAATCATTAGGGAACTTTTCTTTAAGCTTGTTTATTATTTCCAGTTTTAATTTTTCGTCTGTAAGATTATCATAAGCTTCAAGTTCTTTGATAATTTCCTCCTCATCCTCCGCTCTGTTAACACCGAGCAGCTCATCAACACTCACCTTGAAAAAGCCTGCAATTTCGGGCAGCATTGTAATATCGGGATAGCTCTCTCCGCGCTCCCACTTGCTTACACTCTGAAAGGTTACACCTAAAAATTCAGCAAGTGACTCTTGTGTGAGCTCCCTTTCACGCCTTAACCTTTTTATGTTTTCGCTTAAATAAATAGTCATTTTTTATCACCTCGACTGATATTTGTTGACCGGTCACCAATATAATAACCCATAAACACACAAAAAACAATAAACCATCCATTGAAGGAATTTCAATGAATGGTTGAAAAATTCAACAGGTCAGCAAATCAATTATCTCCTGAAACTCCTTGCTCTCCTTAATTTCTTCACTTAACGGATAATGCTCCGTCATTACCGTTCTCATAAACTCCCTTGCACTCATATCCCTATGTGCCGTGCCGTAATTGTAGTACCTCTTTATCTGTTCAGACCCGTCAGGAGCATTGTCAAGCTCTTTTGCAAATTCGGCGGCAGTTTTGAGATGCTCAAGAGAAGCCTCATCATCTCCGATTTGATGATACAAATGGCCGAGATGTCCGTAATTATACAGTCTGTTGAAGGAGTTTTTGCCGTAGTTCCCGTCGGGATAAATTAAATCAAGAAGACTTTGCAGAGCCTCGTACTGTCTTATCCGTTCCTCGGGAGAATAATTCATACAGTAGCCGAACAGCTCCTCGTGGAGATGAAATACCAATTCCTCGAGGGCGGTTTTGTGTACTTCATAATAGTTTTCTCTGTTACAAATCGTCATAAGCTCCTTTGAGTCAGACAGAGAGGGGAGCGTTTCTGCAATTTCCTTAGCCTTAACAAGATATTCCTCATAAACCTGATACTTGCCTTCTTCATTGCAGATGCAGTAATATTTCCACATCAGATGTGAAATCATAATCCTTTTTGACCAGATTCTTATGCTGTCGTCAGTGCAGTGCTTCTGAATGCTATTGTATATCCTCGAAATTTCTGCTGAAAGCCTTTTGTACTCACCCGAAGCGATAAGCTCTGAGGCGTTTCCGAAGATTCCCGCCTCCTGCAAAAGCTGCATATATCTGATTGAAATACGAAAATCGCAGGGGAATTCTCTTGCCGCCTTTTTGTATTCGGTATATACGCGTTGTATGTCCTTAAGCTTTAATGTGTCATAAAGCTCAAGATAGCTGTTGATTTTTTCTTCATTCTGTACCTTTCCCACACCGAGAAGACTGTCAACTGTTACGCCGAAAAAGGTGGCGATAACGGGCAAAAGCGTAATATCGGGATAGCTTTCGCCACGCTCCCAACGGCTTACGCTCTGAAAGCTTACTCCGAAAATATCGGCAAGAGCCTCCTGCGTCAAACCCCTTTTAAGACGTAATGCTTTTAAGGTTTCACCAAGATATATATTCATTTTATCACCCGCTTAAAAATTTTTAACTGTCGGTCTGCCTTTATAATACTCTAAAAATCTCATAAAAACAATAACTCATTTTGCGAAAAAAATTCACCTGAAGCGAGAAAAAGAGTGCATCAGGAAATACTTGCCTTTAAGCACAGTTTTTGTTATAATAAAGCATATGAATTAAAATTGGAGTCTTACATATGAAGGAAGAAAACATTTACCGCCTTGCGCGTAAAAAGGCAGCAGAAGAAAATCCGCTTCTGAAAAATATTGATACGGCGCAGGAATTTCTGTGCATTGACAGACTTAGGCTGATGAAAATTGAAAACGGTCAGAAAACTCCCGAGCCCGATGACGTTGCGGCTATGGCAAAGGCCTATAATGCACCCGAGCTTCGCAACTATTACTGCGCTAAGGAGTGTCCTCTCGGCTGCGACAGCAAGCCTTTTATCTATGATGACCTCGATAAAATCTCCGTAAGGCTTATGTCTGCTCTTCACTTTCTCGAAAACGCAAACGACAGAATTTTTGCTATTTTAGAGGACGGCGAGGTCTCGGAAAACGAGCGCGCCGAGTTCAATAATATTCTTCAGACTCTTGAGAAGATTTCCTACAGTGCAGGCTCCCTCGAGCTCTGGGCAAGGAAGAACGGGTTTAACGAATAAAAATAGTCCGCTGCATGCGTTGGATACCGACGTATACGGTGGATTTTTTATGTACATTTTTCTGAAAAAGTGCCCCGAAAATCTTTTATATTACAGAAATTTATGATATAATAAATCGATTATGGTTATATGTAAGGAGGTTAAGTGATGTTTATAGATAAAGCGACGATTAAAATAAAGGCGGGCGACGGCGGTAACGGTGCCATTGCCTTCCACAGAGAAAAATTCGTCAACGCGGGCGGTCCTGACGGCGGCGACGGCGGTAAGGGCGGCGACATTGTTTTTGTTGTTGACGATAACCTTTCCACACTTAACGATTTCAAGTATAAGAGAAAGTACAAGGCTCCCAACGGCTCTGACGGTCAGGGCGGAAGAAGAAACGGCAGAAAGGCCGAGGATCTTATTATCAAGGTGCCCAGAGGCACCGTTATCCGCGAAAACGAAAGCGGAGTCATTATGGCTGATATGTCAACCGATGAGCCCTACATTGCCGCAAAGGGCGGCAGAGGCGGCTGGGGCAACAGCCATTTTGCAACCGCAACAAGACAGACTCCCCGCTTTGCAAAGGGCGGTGCTCCCGGTGAGGAATGGGAGGTTACTCTTGAATTAAAGCTTCTTGCTGACGTGGGACTTTTAGGCTTTCCCAATGTAGGCAAGTCAAGCTTTATTTCCGTTGTAAGTCAGGCAAAGCCTATTATTGCCGACTACCACTTTACAACAATCACTCCCGTGCTCGGCGTGGTTTCAATGGGTGAGGGCAGCTCCTTTGTAATTGCCGATATTCCCGGACTTATGGAGGGTGCAAGTGAGGGCGTAGGTCTCGGTCACGCCTTCCTCAGACACGTTGACCGTTGCCGTATGCTTCTTCATATTGTTGACGTTGCCGGCAGTGAGGGTCGCGACCCCATTGAGGATTTTGAAAAAATCAACCTTGAGCTTGCCCGCTTTAATCCCGAGCTTGCCGAAAGACCCCAGATTGTTGCGGCTAATAAAATTGACCTTGCAACCGACGAGCAGAGAGAGAGCTTCAGAGCCTATATTGAAGAAAAGGGCTATGAATATTTTGAGATGTGCGCTCCGATTCTTGAGGGCACAAAGGAGGTAATCGATGCCGTTGCGGCAAAGCTTGCTACCCTTCCTCCCGTAATCCGCTATGAGCAGGAGGAGATTCCTCTTGATATGCTCGTTAAAAAGCAGAATACAGGCTTCACAATTACCGTCGAGGATGACGTTTACATCGTTGAGGCAGAGTGGCTTATCAAAATTCTCTGCCGTACAGACCTTGATGACTACGAATCCCTTCAGTATTTCCAGAGAGTGCTTATTTCAAGCGGTATTATTCAGGCGCTCAGGGAAAAGGGCATCAACGAGGGTGATATTGTAAGCATTTATGACTACGAGTTTGAGTTTATGGAGTAAAAATGGAACGCTTGTTTAATAAAGAATGTGACACGGAAAACTTAAGCCCTCTTACCCTTGCCTTTGTGGGTGATACGGTTTTTGAACTTTTTGTCCGTGAACAGCTTATCTGTGAGGCTAACCGTCCTGTGAATGCTCTGCATTCAAGTGCAACGAGACTTGTAAAGGCGTCGGCGCAGTCAAAGGCAGTTGATAAAATAATTGACGGTCTTACGGAAAAGGAGCTCACAATTTTCAAAAGAGGCAGAAATGCACACACCAATCACAGAGCAAAAAATGCGAGTGAGGGTGACTACCACCGTGCAACGGGGCTTGAAGCCCTTTTCGGGTACCTTTACCTCAAGGGTGAGATTGAAAGATTAAGAGAACTGTTTTCCATTATATCGGAATAAAACTGATACTTTAAGGAGGCAATTATATGGCTACAAATGACGGCTTCTGGTTAATTAAAACCGTTGATAAAAAAGTAAATGTAAAGGGCGCGGCGTATCTTGATATGATGCTTTGCAACAAGGAAGGCGAAATCCCCGCAAAGCTCTGGGATTACAACGAGCTTATTCACGGCGAATATACCCCCGGTGAGGTTATCAAGGTAAGAGGAAGCGTTACTCAGTTCAACGGCAACGATCAGCTCCGTGTTGATAAAATCCGTCACGTTGAGGCAAATGACGGCATAAACATTGCCGACTTTGTTCCTACCGCTGACTATAGCGGAGAAATGATGCTCGGTGAAATAATGAACATTATTGCCGCTGTTGAGGATGACGATCTTCAGCGTCTCACCTACGGTCTTGTAAAGGACTGCGAAAAGGAGCTTCTGCATTGGCCTGCCGCCTTCAAGCTTCACCACGCAATCAGGGGCGGACTTCTTTACCACACCCTTTCAATTTTACGCCTTTGCGAGGGCGTATGCGCAATTTATCCCAGCGTGGATAAGGATTTGCTTATGTGCGGTGCAATTGTTCACGACCTTTGCAAAATTGACGAGTTCAATTTAAGCTCCGCAGGTCTTGTAACGGGCTACAGCGTAAAGGGTGAGCTTATCGGCCACCTTGTTATGGGCGCGATGAAAATTGAAAAGAAGGCTTCTGAGCTTGGTATAAAGGGCGAAAAGGCAATGCTCCTGCAGCATATGGTTATTTCGCATCACGGTGAGCCTGAGTTCGGTGCATCTGTAAGGCCGATGTTCCTTGAAGCTGAAATCCTCAGTCAGCTTGACAAGCTTGATGCTACAATTTACGAAATCAATGAGGCTGTTGCAGGCGTCAATGAGGGCGAGTTCACCCAGAGAATGTGGGCGCTTGACAACAGAAAGCTTTACAACCACGGCAGAAGGGTTCCCGAGGCAAAGGCAAAGCTTGACTGATATTACGTAATTTACCTTTTAAATTAGTGACAGGGTGCAAAAAAACAGTCCCGAGGGGCTGAAAATTAAGTAAAAAGGTAGAAAATACGTAAATAGTGTTGCTTTTTTTATTAAAAAATGGCATAATGTATTGTAAGTTATTATGTCGTATTGCGGTATAGGGTGACAAGTATAGTCCGAACTCGCCCAAAAGTGTGAATTTTTGCGGCTTTTCGGCGTTTCGGTTTTGAAAGGCGCGAGCCTGTCGGCACCCTCAACATCCAAAAATCCTACAAAAATTCGCAATTTTGGGTCTGCGATTTTTTACGGAGCGGATTTTTGGCAAGACAAGACATAAAACGCAGTAAATCCTTGCGGATTTACGAGTATTTTAACGAAGTGTTGGCGGAAATCCGCCCGTAAAAAACGGGTCCGGATTATACTTGCCACCCTATGGACGGAGGTGTTTTTATGAGAGTTATCACAGGCAGCGCAAGAGGCAGAAGGCTTTTAACTCTTGAGGGCACCGACGTAAGACCCACAACTGACATAGTCAAGGAAGCAATGTTCAGCATTATTCAGTTTGAAATTGAAGGCAGAAGGGTGCTTGATCTTTTCGGCGGCTGCGGTCAGCTTGCAATTGAGGCTCTTTCAAGAGGTGCTCAGAGTGCAGTTATTGTTGACGCGTCAAAAAAATCCGTTGATGTTATAAGGAAAAACCTTGAGACAACGGGCTTTGACAAAAATGCGGTTGTCGTAAATTCCGATGCAATCTCCTTTCTTTCAAGAAGGGCTGAAAAATATGACATCGCCTTGCTTGACCCGCCTTATTCAAAGGGTCTTATGGAAAAGGCTCTCGAAAAAATCAGCGATGTTATGAATGAGGGCGGCGTAATTATCTGTGAAGCACCATACGGTGACGAAATGCCTGAAAATGCGGGCACCTTCACGCTTATCAAAAAATACAGATACGGTAAAACGGGTCTTTTCCTTTACCGTTTCGCAGGGAATGATTGATTATGGAAAGAATTGCCATCTATCCCGGCTCCTTTGACCCTGTAACAAGCGGTCATCTTGAAATTATCAGAAGAAGTGCGAAGCTTTTTGATAAAATTATCGTTGTTGTTATGACAAATTACCGTAAAACGGGCTCCTACGCTTTCAGTGTGGATGAAAGAGTTGAGCTTATCAGCAAATGCATCGGTGATCTGCCTAACGTCAGCGTTGATTCATATATGGGTCTTCTCGCCGACTATGCAAAAAAAACGGGCGCAACCGCCATTGTAAAAGGCTTAAGGGCGGTTTCGGATTTTGAAGACGAGTTTCAGCAGGCACTCATCAATAAAAAGCTTAACGGTGATGTTGAAACGGTTTTCCTGGCGGCCTCCTCGGAGCATATGTTCTTAAGCTCCAGCGTTATCAAGCAGGTCTGTCAGCTCGGCGGAGATATATCCCTGTTTATTCCTAAAGAAATCTCGCAAGAAGTTATTACAAAGATAAAGAAAGGGTAGGATATTATGTCAAATTATTATGATCTTGAAACAGATCTCGGTGTAGAAGATGTAGCTACCGAGGGCGAATACGAGGAGTATGAGGAGTACGAGGAGTACGACAATTACGAGGATGCTTCAGAATTCGGTAACTACAACCCCGAGGAAGCAGACGCAAAGTGGGGCGAAATGGATTTCGACCAGCTTGTTGTTGAAATGGAATCAATCATTTCACGCAGCAAGAGATACTTCTTCTCAAAGAAGAAGAGAGTTATCAACGGTGAGGACCTCACACACCTTGCTCAGCACATCCAGAACAAGCTTCCCTCAGAGATTATTGCAGCTAAGGATATCATCACAAGACAGGTTGCTATCATTGACGATGCAAACAGCCAGAAGGCAGCAATCCTTGCAGCAGCACACGAGGAAGAGACCGACACAGTAAACAGAGCCAAGGAATATTACTCAACAACAGTCAAGAAGGCTCAGGACGACGCTGCAGGTATCATTGCACGTGCAAACGAGCAGGCAACTGCTATGATGCAGGAGACCAACATCTACAAGATGGCAAGAGAAGAGGCTGCACGTATCAACGATGAGGCTAATCAGCAGGCAGCAGCAATGGTTGAAGAGGCACGCAGAGAATGTGACGCTCTCAGAGAGCAGGCAAGAAGCTATGCTATCAGCGTAACCGAGGGTGCACACAACTTCATCACCAACAGCCTTGCAGGCTATCAGAACATTGCTATGACAAACCTTGACACTATCAACAAGGTTAACAGCCAGTTCCAGGGTGAATATGCAATTCAGGTCAAGAACCTTGGCATTGCACCTCAGCTCGAGGAAAACAAATAAGTAAAGTTCTTTGATTCTTTCTTACAAGAAAGAATGGCCGCCCGCCGAGGGCAAGATAAAAAAATTAACACCGCTTTGTTTAACAAGGCGGTGTTTTTTGTTGTCATAATTATAAAAATATGCTATATTTAAGAAAAACACTTGACTTTTACCTTGGGGGAAAGTTTAAAATCAGGTAGAAAAGGAGCTGATTATTATGAAAATTAAGCAAGCTTGTGAAATTACCGGGCTTACCGATAAAACAATACGCTTTTATATTGATAATGAGCTGATTACACCTGACTGCACTGAAAATTATCTCGGCCGCCGTTCCTTTACCTTCAGTGAGGAAAATCTCAGGGAGCTTGATGATATAGCAATCTTAAGAAAAGCGGGATTTTCCGTGGCTCAGATTAAAGAGATTCAAAGCGAAAAGGAAAAGAGCAGGGAAATAATTGCACAGCTTATTGAACTGAAAGAAAAGCAGATTGAGGAAAACAAGCTTATCAATGCGGCACTCAGTCAGCTTGAAGGTGACAAGGCTTATTCGGTAAGGGAAATCGCCGAGGTGCTCCGTGAGCCCGCAAGTGAGGTTAAAGTGTTGAATGATGAAGGCGATATCTGGTATATTCTCTACAAATGGGGTAAATGGGTAATGATTGCACTGTGGCTTTTGTGTAGCTTGTGTGCCGCGGTAACAACTGTAGAATATGCATTTAAGGCTATTATCGCGTATGCACCACTGTCTGTGAATTTAAACATAGGACGTGCGGTGCTTACATGGTGCGTTATTTTAGTTCCTGTAATTGTTTTTTTAATATCATTGCTGGTAAAAAAACGAAGAAAAATAAAAAGCTTTTCTTTAAAGCATAATATGATAGTTTTTCTGATATTATTGATATTCTTTTTTATTACACCGCCATATCTGCTTGTTTTTTTAGGTGTTTTTCACGATATGGATTATGGTGCACGGACAAGCTCACCTGAAGATTATTTAATAGTTACTCACGAAGTAGAGCAGAGCGATGATTTTTACCGGATATTCCCTGAACAGATTCCTGCATATGTTATGCAGATGTATTATTCGTGTAACCATAAGGATGAATGTAATTGCAAAAAGCCTGTATATTATTATACGAATTACCTTGACTGGGATGTAGATTTATATGAAATGTATGCTGAATGGATTCTGGATGAGGATGATTTTGCAGCAGAGGTTGACAGGATATATTCTGTGGGAGGAACTGAATGCAACTATGGTGACTATACTGTTAAATATTTTGAATATGAAGAAGACTGGCAAGGCCGCAGCTGTCTTGCGTTTGCTTACAACAGAGAAACAAGGTGTGTAAGATATATTTATTATTACGGATATCACCCCGAAGGAGAAAAGCCCTACTGTGAAAGGGTTGAGTGGGCCGATTATGGTAGGTCAATGTAAACGGTATATAGTAACTCCCTGCAGTTAATTTCTGCAGGGAGTTTTGATGTTTTATATGATAATTTGTTTTTTCGCTCGCCGCGTGGCTTTCTTTTCTTGTAAGAAAAGAAACAAAAGAACTTTCTTGTCAATAACCGAGTCTTCTTAAAATTTCCTTATCACACTTGTCAGCCATTGAGCCGATCTTGTCCCAGAGTGCATCAGCCTTTTCCTTCCACTCGAAGTAGCCTGCAGGTGAATCGGGATACTGGCCGTAAAGAGCAGTAACCTCTGCCATACCGAGCAGACCCTTTGCAATCGCACCAACGGTGGTGGGCTTAATTTTACCTGTCGCAATACCGGAAGCAATGCCTGTCAGAATGTCTGCAACATCCTTGGGTGAAATGTCAAGATCCTCACCCTGATTGCCGAGAATCTTTCGGCTGAAAATAATATCCTTTTTAAAGAGATATTCAGCCTCTTTGGGGCTGAGAGAAACAATGCCCATAAGAAGGGGACGCATTGAGTCAAAGCCGATACCCTGCTTTTTGATGTATTCGCAGTTTATTGACCACATATTTTCCTTTGTAAGTGCCTTGTCCTCCTTAAGAAGTCCGTCGATTACATCAACTGCAATCTCGCACTGAACAAGGGATGAGGTACAGCCCTCGCCGCAGGTGGGCTTTGTAAGGCAGGCGGTGTCGCCAAGAGCAATAAAGCCGTCGTCAACAAAGGAGTAAATGCCTCTGTGATAGGGGGTAAGACCCTTTTCAACCTTTTCAACCTTGTAGTCGGGCCATTTGACATTCTTCCTGAACTGAGTCTTGAAAATCTCTTCAGCGTAGTCATAGCCGTAGTTGCCGCCCACGCCGAGGATAGCACCGTGCTCGTCACCTGAGGGAGCTGACCATACCTTATAGTTAAGGAAGGAAGCATCAAGGTCACGGGCGCGTACCTTTTCGTCAAGATATTTTACGTAGTAGAGCACTACGAAGAAAACGTCTCTGTTGGTGAGCCTGAAGTTTTCAACGGTGGAGGTGTCGGGCATCTGTCTTCTTGCAAGGGCGGGGATACCCGTACAGTCGGCAACAAGCTTTGCCTCAACCTCTTTTTCTCCCTTTGAGGTCTTGTATTTCGCACCCTTTACCTTGCCGTTTTCATCAAAAACAAGCTCGGTAAATTCTGCACCGCAGACGATTTTTGCGCCCGCCTTTTTTGCCTTCTCGTGCATAAAGAGTATGTATTCGTGCTTGTGAAGACCTACAACCGTTGCAGGCTTACCGCTTTTTGCATAATTGCCGAAGGGTGACATAACAGGTGAGCCCTCAAAGGTGAAGCCGAATTCCTTTGAGCCGGGCTCGGGAATTTCAAGGCCGAACTGCTCCATTTCCTTTTTGCTCATATGAAAAATGTCATATGCGCGGGAGATGTTCTTCTTTTCCTCTTTTTCAATCATAAGAACCTTGTGGCCCTTTTCTGCCATTTTTCTTGCAAACCAGCTACCCGTAGTTGAGCCGCCGACAACGAGAATATCATATTTTTCCATATTTTTTTCTCCTTTGATTTTTTATTCACTACCATATTAACACTATTGACTAAAATATTCAAGTAAGAAGCTGTTTTTTTAATTATTATATATAAAGTTTTTTTCTAATTCCTGCCACTTTTCTACAAGCCAGAAGCGAACCTCAAATTTTTCCTCTGTGATAAATCTCTGCTCCTTTTCGGTCAGGATGCCGTCAAAGCAGTCTGTATCCTTTTTAGCCGCGGGCAGACAAAGGGCGGGAAACATCACGCACCACCAGTTTTCCCCCTCACCGCCTCCGATTGTAACCTTAAGAGCGTCATAGACTCCCGCGGGCAAGGTGTAGCCCTCGTATTTTTTTGTGGGGAAACGGCTTTTTCCGAGGGTGACCGTTGCCTTGTAGGGATAGCCGATGCCCTTGAGGTAGGCGTTTGCCTCCTTTGTTAAAAGCTCAAGACTGTTTTCAAGCTTGTCCTCTGCCTCCCGCTTGCTTTCGCTTGTGCTGAAAAGCTCGCTGCCCTTTAAAAGCAGTCTGTCCCGAAGCTGAAGCTTTACCCTCTGGTCGTACTCACTGTCCGAGGCGGCAATAACGTGAAGCCTCAGAATGCTCTCTCTTATACCGTCACATTCGCGGTCGAGATTATAAGCGGAGATAAACACGCATAAAATAAAAGCAACGGTGAATGCAAGCTCTGTTCTGATTTTTTTCATTATGTAACCTTCTTTCGGTGTTGTTATTGGAAAATGAAGGAGCTTTTATGCACAGAGGCTGAATATATAATGAATTTTTCCGCAGAATAAAGGGGATTGAATTGATAAAGCCTTAACGCGGTTAAAGTTTTTGTTATGCTATTGACAAAGGGGAACACTATGCTTAATATTAAATACGGTACCGAGTTTTATTTTACAAAGGAGGACAACCATGAGCACTTTTGAACGTGTCTGTGAAATAATTTCAGAGCAGCTCGGGCTTTCGGCGGACTTTGAATTTTCCGAGGAAACCACCTGGGAGGAAATAAACGCGGACAGTCTTGATCTCGTCGAAATTGTGATGTCCATTGAGGATGAGTTTCAGCTTGAAATTGATGACGAAGCAGTTTCATCAATGAGAAATATGGGCGACCTTGTTGCTTTTATCGACGCAGAGAAGTAAGGCACCCTAAGGAAGTTTAAAAGTAAAGGTGAGGTAAAAAAATGTCGGATTACAGATGTATTATATGGGACTGGAACGGAACGCTCCTTGACGATGTTCCCCTGAATATTGAAATAGTAAATACCCTTTTAAGCGAGAGGGGACTTAAGACCGTTGAAAGCCTTGATTATTACAAAAGGGAGTTTTCCTTCCCTATTATTGACTTTTACCGTAAGCTTGGCTTCGACCTTGAAAATGAGGATTTTCACCTTATCGCAAGGCAGTATGCACGGCTTTTCGATGAGGGCTATCCCCACGCGGATATTTTTCCCGACGCCGAGGAGCTTCTCCGTCTTGTAAAGCAGAGCGGAAGAGAGCAGCTTATTATCTCCGCCTCGGAGCAGGGCTATCTTTTAAAGCAGGTAGAGTATTTCGAGCTTTCACACTATTTTACCGATATCCTCGGTGTCAGCGATGTGCTCGGAAGCAGTAAAATTGAACGGGCTAAAAGGTGGATGGCGGAGCAAAGTGTAGATCCCGCAGAGGTGCTTTTCATAGGTGACACCGAGCATGACTGTGACACGGCAAGGGCAATCGGTTGTGATTGTGTCCTTGTTTCAAGGGGGCATAACTCAAAGGAAAGGCTTGAAAAAACGGGCTTTAAGGTCTACGATGACCTTGGCTTTGTAAGGGAGCTGATAAAATGAAAAGGGTTCTGATTGCGCCTGACAGCTTCAAGGGAAGCCTTTCCTCCTCGCAGGTGTGCGATGTTGTTGAAGGGGCACTCAAGAAAAGATATGATGACCTTGAGGTTAAAAGCATTCCCGTTGCTGACGGCGGCGAGGGTACGGCAGAGGCTTTTCTTTATGCCGTAGGCGGTGAAAAAATATACTGCACCGTAAAAAGTCCCCTCGGCAGGGATATAAGCTCATACTTTGTTATGCTTCCCGACAAAACCGCCGTAATTGAGATGGCTCTTGCCTCGGGGCTTACCCTTGAAAAGGAAAATAACGCCCTTTATGCCTCAACCTACGGAACGGGTCAGCTTATAAGGGCGGCTCTTGATGAGGGTGCAGAGCGGCTTTTTATAGGTATCGGCGGAAGTGCAACAACGGACGCGGGTACGGGCTGCCTTAATGCTCTCGGTGTTAAATTTTATGACTGTGAGGGCGTGGCGGTCAGGCCCTGCGGAAAAAGCCTTGAAGGTATAAGCAGAATCGACCTTGAAGGTCTTGATAAAAGGCTGTACGAAAAGGATATCACCGTATTGTGTGACGTGAAAAATCCCCTTTACGGCAAAAACGGGGCGGCATACATATTTGCTCCGCAGAAGGGTGCGGACGAAAAGGATGTAAGGCTTCTTGATAAGGGGCTTGAGTGCTTTGCTGCAGTATGTGAAAAAGCCCTCGGCAAGGATTATTCAGAGTGTGAGGGCGCCGGTGCGGCAGGCGGTCTGGGCTTTGCGCTTGTTGCTTTTACGGGTGCAAGGCTTAAAAGCGGAATTGACCTTGTGCTTGACTACTGTGATTTTGAAAATGAAGCAAGAAGCGCCGACCTGATAATTACTGGTGAGGGTAAGCTTGACAGCCAGAGCCTTATGGGAAAGGTGCCCTTCGGAGTGGCTTCGCGGTGCAAGGGGAAAAGAATCATTGCCCTTGTCGGCGTGTGCGAGGCGGATGAAAAGGACTGTGCCGCAATGGGAATCCGCGAGGTTATACAGACGAATCCGGAGCATCTTCCTTTTGAGGAAATAAAGCACTGTGCAAAAGATATGCTTTATGCGGCGGCACAAAAAATAAAACTGTAAATAACGGGGAAATTTCAACTTTTCTCTTGATTTATTTTTGAATTTGTGGCTTAATATAAGGTGATGATATAATGAATTTAAAGGAGTACATAAACATGAGCGAAATCAAAAGACTTAAATGTTTTATCGACGGTGAATGGGTAGAGTCAAAGACCGAAAAGTATATGCCCGTTTACAACCCCAGCACCGGTGATGTTATTGCCGAAACTCCCTGCTGCACAGCCGAAGAGGTTGAAGCAGCAATTGCAGCCGCAAAGGCAGCCTTCCCCGCATGGTCAAACACACCTGTTATGAAGAGAGTTCAGGTGCTTTACAAATTCCGTGAGCTTCTTATGGAGCATATGGACGAGCTTTCAAAGCTCTGCGCACTTGAGCACGGCAAGGTGCTTTCAGAGGCAAAGGGTGACATCCTTAAGGTTAAGGAGCCCGTTGAGCTTGCTATCGGCGCACCTATGGCTCTTCTCGGTGACTCAATGAGAGACACCTCAAACGGCTACGACACAACTCTTTACTATGAGCCCGTTGGTGTATTCGCAGGTATCGTTCCCTTCAACTTCCCCGGTATGATTCCTATGGGCTGGATGGTTCCCTGCTGTATCGCTGCAGGTAACACAATTGTTCTTAAGCTTGCATCAATGACTCCGATGACAGCTATGCGTCTTAACGAGCTTCTCGTTGAAGCAGGTCTTCCCAAGGGCGTTGTTAACCTTGTAACCTGCTCAAGAGTTGAGGCTGACATTTTCCTTAAGCATCCTGATGTTAAGGGTATCACCTTCGTTGGCTCAACAAAGGTTGGTCTTCACGTTTATAAAGAAGCTGCTGCAACAGGTAAGCGTGTTCAGGCTCTTTGCGAAGCAAAGAACCACGCACTTGTTCTTGAGGATGCCGCACTTGAAAGAAGTGCAAGAGGTATCATCAACTCCGCTTTCGGCTGCGCAGGTGAGCGTTGCATGGCTCTTCCCGTTGTTGTTGCTCAGGAAAGCATTGCTGATGAGCTTGTAGCTTACATCAAGAAGTTTGCTCAGGAGCTTAAGCTCGGCCCCGCATATGAGGCTGATTCAACACTCGGCCCCGTTGTTACTGCAGAGCATAAGCAGAGCGTTATCAACTGGATCAACAAGGGTATTGAAGAGGGCGCAACAGTTGTTCTTGACGGTAGAGATGCTGTTGTTGAGGGCTACGAAAAGGGCTTCTATGTAGGTCCCACAATCCTTGACAATGTTACAGAGGATATGACAGTAGGTACACAGGAAATTTTCGGACCCGTGCTTTGCATCAAGAGAGTAAAGAACTTCGAGGAAGGTCTTGCTCTTATGAACAACAACCCCTTCGCAAACGGCTCCGTTATCTTCACACAGAGCGGTTACTATGCAAGAGAATTTGCAAAGAGAACTGACGGCGGTATGGTAGGCGTTAACGTTGGTATCCCCGTACCCGTTGGCGTGTTCCCCTTCACAGGTCACAAGCTCTCCTTCTTCGGTAACCTCCACTGTCTCGGTAAGGACGCATTCCGCTTCTTCACAGAGACAAAGGCTGTTACAACCCGTTGGTTTGACGAGGAAGAAATGAAGGCAACAAGCGTTGATACATGGGACGGCTCAGTAGGCGGCGGCGTATAAGTTAAAGCACAAACAAGCAAAGTTCTTTTGTTTCTTTTCTTACAAGAAAGCCCTCTTGCGGTTCCCAAAATTTTCTTGTGCCTTGGAGCGGCACGAAAATTTTGACCGCTGCGCCATCCTCACCTCGCTGTATCCGCCGC
>JAZOVO010000115.1:0-4970 GCA_045658745.1 Acutalibacteraceae bacterium
ACATCAATGAAAGTGAACAGATGCTCTGTAATACTTGAATAAATATTAGATATATTATTATTGTGTACATCACGTATGTACTGGTAATGGTTGTTTATCTTTTTATGACTGACCATATCTTTTGTGTGTGAAAACTCGTGAAGCAAGACACAATATACTTCTTCCTCTGATAATATGTTGAGCGAAAGTGCACCAAGCTGAATTGAAACAGTGTTATTTATTATAGCAGCACCTGCATTGAAATCATCAAGTAAGGAGATTTTAATTTTTGTTGTACAACCAGTCGCAACTGCGGCTTTTTTCGCTAACTCATAAAGGATGGGATAGTCGTTTTCAGAAATATAAGTCTTATCTTCTTCAAATAGCTTAACGGGTGTTTTAAGGCGTATCCTTAATGTGGCACCCGAAATAACCATATAGCAAACAAATAACGGGGCAACAGAATTTCCACCCTCACTGATAACGCCTAAGAAAAACGCTGAAACAAAAGCGCATACAGCCAGAAATATGCTGTAAAAATCGTTTATTCGTATAAGCATTTTCAATACAGTGAGTTTTTTGGCTACGGTTTTTTCGGGATTGTCACGGTGTGCAAGCCAATATTGTTGGTTTTCAGCAATAGATTTTTGTTTTATTCTTTTGACATAAATACGATTCGCAATAACATTTATTATTAAAAATAAAATCGGTAGAAGAAATGTGGAAATGGCAATGATACCGATTAAATTTTCCGAGTAAGCATCAAATGCGTTTTTGGCAAAAATGCCACTAAACATCGTTGCAGTTATTGCTATGAAAGATATACAGGAAATTGCAACTCTGCGTTTATCAATAGGCTTTTTTTCGGTGTTTAGAAAGTTGGCATTATTTTTCTCAACAAGCTTTTGTGCCTTAACAACAAAAACTATAATAGAGGCCAACGTTAATAATTCAATGACTATAAAACCTGCAAAAATCGCTTTGTCTGTATCGGTGAAATCAGAAACATCACGACCTCCCGTTAGAAATACCGTAACAAAAATCCACACAAACATTAACCCTACGGCAACAAGTGTGGGTATCATATATCTTCTGTTTTCCTTATTCATAACAATCCTCCGGAATTTTACTGTTTTCATTATACAATGTTGTATCTTAACATTTCAATAGTTTCGACTAATACATTAAAATATTCAAAAAATCGCTTGTTATACAGTATACTGTTCATTGCCGCAGAAACAACAAAGGTTAAGGTCATATTCAAAAATTTTTTAGACAAAACAAAAACCCGAAAGCCCTTTATTTATAAAGGTTTTCGGGTATTGGTGCCGGTGACCGGACTTGAACCGGTACGGTGTTGCCACCGAGGGATTTTAAGTCCCTTGCGTCTGCCTATTCCGCCACACCGGCGTAGCGTTTAAGCCTAAATAATTATACAAGTATTCTCTCTGCTTGTCAAGTTCTTTCTTATACTTTTTTTGAATATCCCCTTGCATAAATAAAATCTCATAAATTATAGATTTTTTAAGGTTTTTATATTATTATAAAGTTGAGCAGGCGGAACCGAGTCTGTCTGTCATATAATAAAAAGGATGTGATAATTATGAAAAAATCAAAAAATATAATCTACGGTCTTATATTCATCGCCCTTGGCGTAATCTTCGGACTTAACGCCCTCGGATATACGGAAATCAACCTGTTCTTCGACGGCTGGTGGACTCTGTTTATTATCGTCCCCTCTGTCATCGGGCTTATTAACGGCAGAGACATCTGGGGCAACCTTGCAGGTGTTTCCGTCGGCGGTGTGCTTCTTCTTATCTGTCAGGACATCATCACCTTTGAGGCAGTCCGCAAGCTCATCATCCCCGTTATCCTTGTGCTTATCGGTGTTTACCTCATTTTCAGGGATACCCTCGGCAGTAAGGCGGCAAAGCGCATCAAGGAGCTCAACGGCAAATCTCCCGCCCAGAAGGGCTCCTATGCAACCTTCTCCTCACAGAAGCTTAACTATGCGGGTGAGGTTTTCACCGGTGCAGATCTCACGGCGGCCTTCGGCGGAATTGACTGCGACCTGCAGCTTGCAACCGTTCCCGCTGACTGCGTGATAAACGCTTATGCAACCTTCGGCGGTATTGATATTATTCTGCCTGCCTGCGTAAATGTCGTCGTACGCTCAACCTCCATTTTCGGCGGTGTGAGTCAGAAGCGTAAATTCCCTCCCGTACCCGGTGCACCTACAGTTTTTGTCAATGCTGTCTGCCTTTTCGGAGGTGTTGATTTAAAATGAACGAACGCGGAAAACTTATAAAAAAGCTTGCCGATATCCTTGCCGTTGTGCTGATTGTTATGATTATCGGCGGCCTCGTCGGCGCTACGGGAATCCTGGGCGGAATAATAGCGCCTACAAGCGGTAACGTCCCCACCGAGGAGCTCACCCTCAACAAGGCAGATGTTTACGAGCTTGACATGGAGGTCGGCTCGGCAAATATCAATATTATAAGGTCCGATATCCTCAGAATCGAAACAGATTCAGACAGCTTTAAGCTTAAGAATAAAAACGGCAAAATCAAAATAGAGGAAAAGGGCAACATCTTCGCCCTTAATCCCGACCGCAGTGTTACGATTTATCTGCCCGAGGATTTTTACTTTCAGAAGGTAAGCCTTGAAACGGGAGCGTCAAATATCAGCGGCGAGCTGCTTAATACAGAGTATCTCGAGCTTGATATCGGCGCGGGAATAATCACCCTTGAAAGGCTTGAGGTAACAAAAAAGGCGGAGATTGACTGCGGCGCAGGTCAGTTTAACCTTAAAAGCGGTACACTTTATAACCTCGATTTCTCCCTCGGTGTAGGAAGTGCGGATATTACCGCCGAGCTTAAATCAAACGCCGATATTGAAAGCGGCGTGGGCGAGCTTAAGCTTACCCTTGCCGACAGTAAGGATAACTACACCTTCAATGTCGAAACCGGTATAGGAAGCATAATCTATGACGGAGCCTCGGTCAAGGGCGACACCCTTTTAGGCAACGGTGCAACAAGAGTCAAGCTTGAGGGTGGCGTAGGCAGCGTGGACATAGACTTCGCCGAAGCGGCGTAACATATTTCGTAGGAACTGTAAGAAACATTCGTTTTTTACAGTTCTTTTTTATTGAATTATTTTCAGTATAGTGCTATAATTCCCTTGTCAACACGGGGAAGCAGGTGAAAATCCTGCACGAGCCCGTCGCCGTGAGGTGCGCACAAGAATTTCTGCCTTGCCCGATGCCGCAAATCGGGGACTCGCCATTGAATTAAGCTTACTTTTACAAGCAGATTCGAGAAGGCGGCAGAAATGCACCGAGTCGAAATACCCGGTTGACAATGCCTTTTCTTCATTACTGCGAGCGCCGGTAGACGTAAAGTCAGAAAAGGGAAATAAAAAACAAAGGAGTTTTACAAATGCAAAAGAAAATGAATTTCAAAAAGCTTTGCTCTTTATGCCTTTGTATCTTGCTTGTTGCGGCCATAGCAATGTTTACAACTGCCTGCACGAAAGAGACACCGAATCTTACTGACGGTAACGCCTCATCGGAAATTGTTGCCACCTACGGTCAGGGAGAAAAATCCTTCACCTTCTGCGTCAGCGACAAGGAGGGCAAGGAGGCTTATTACGCCATCAACACGGACAAAACAACCGTCGGCGAGGCTCTGCAGGAGCTCGGTCTTATCGACGGTGACGAGGGAGCCTACGGACTTTACGTTAAAACCGTTGACGGCACAACCCTTGACTATGACACCGACGGAATGTACTGGGCATTTTACATCGGCACGGAAATGGCACCTACCGGTGTTGATATGACCGATATTGTAAACGGTGAAACCTACCGTTTTGTTGCAACAAAGGGATGAAGCTGACAGTCAAGGAGGCCGCCGTTTTCAGTATGCTCGGCGCAATTATGTACTGCTCAAAGGAGCTTATGGCTGCCCTTCCCAACATTCACCTTGTGGGAGTTCTTACAATGGCTCTTACCCTTGTTTACCGAAAAAAGGCTCTTTACCCTATTTACGTTTTCGTACTTCTCACAGGGCTTTTTATGGGCTTTTCCACGTGGTGGATTCCCTACCTTTATGTATGGACGGTGCTTTGGGGTATTACAATGCTCCTGCCTGAAAATATGCCGAAAAAAATTGCTCCCGTTATTTATATAGCGGTATGCGCCCTGCACGGACTTTTCTTCGGAGTGCTCTACGCTCCCATTCAGGCAATATTCTTCGGTCTTGATTTCAAGGGTATGCTTACCTGGATAGGAGCGGGCCTGTCCTTTGACCTTATGCATTGCTTCGGTAATCTTTTCGGTGCGGTGCTTGTTGTTCCGATTACGGCCTTACTGAAAAAAGCGGAAAGGTATTCGAAAACAGTATAAAAATTACTCCTGCAGTTAAAATCAAGCTGCAGGAGATTTTTGTTGTATTCATTTTAAAACCTGTGTTAAAGTGTCCGAGCCGTAGGTGTTGGTTGAAAGCGGCTTTCCGCGGTACGCGGGCAAGGCGGTGCATAGCTTTTACGCTTGCACCGCCCAAGTCACCGTGGTTTATTGAGTTAAGTTTTTACTCCTTCCGTCACCCTGCGGGTGCCACCTTCCTCAAAGAGGAAGGCTTAAGGCTCCCTCGCTGAGGGAGCTGTCAAGACAAAGTCTTGACTGAGGGAGTTAACACATAGTATCGTCCCCTGTGTTATTTGATTGGTGATTGATTTCACTAGATACTTTCTTGTAGAAAATTTGATTTTTTATGACTATTATTAACAAAGGTATATATAATAGCATATTTACCACCACTGCAATCAATAATACTTCAATTGTTTTAAAATGACCAACAGCCATAATAGATAAAGCAAATATAGTAGCAAATGGCACAACAAACATGGTTATATTTGATTCGTAATATATTTTTCTCTCGTCTATCAATACACGCTCTGAAATTAATGCTTTAGACTCTAATAAAGTACTATTT
>JAZOVO010000116.1:0-23598 GCA_045658745.1 Acutalibacteraceae bacterium
CCTGTGCCGTAGAAGAACGGTGTTGTTTCGTACATTTACTTTTCCTCCCTTTCTATTAAAGTTCAACTGCTTCGGGCTTCTGTGCTGCGTGTGCGTGTTCTGCACCTGCATATACGCGAAGTCTTGTGAGAGCGTTGCGGCCGATTACTGTGTCGGGGATCATACCCTTAACAGCCTTGGTCATTGCGAATTCAGGCTTCTCCTTCATGAGGGTTGAATACTTAACCTTCTTCATGTTGCCGATGTAGCCTGTGTGATGATAGTACATTTTCTGATCGAGCTTCTTACCTGTGAGAACAACCTTATCAGCGTTGATGATGATAACGTGGTCACCGCAGTCAGCGTGGGGTGCGAATGTTGCCTTGTGCTTACCGCGAAGAAGAACTGCGGCCTTTGCAGCAACTGAACCGAGGGTCTTACCTTCGGCGTCGATAACATACCACTTACGTGTGATGTCGCCAGCTTTGGGCATATAAGTTGACATATGCGTTTACCTCCAAAAATATTTTTTCTTAATTTGCTCGGATAGTTTACCACAAAGGCAACGCCTTGTCAACACCTTTTTTTGATTTTTTTATATTACAAATTGTTTTCTTTGATTTTCTCTTGTTTTCTTTGTTTTTTGCCCGATTTTCTCACTTGTGATTTTTTATATTTTTTTGTTTTTCCGTTATTTTGTCAGAATTCCACCGTCAGAATAAAGCAGAATCAACAAATCCTCCTGCTCTCCCGTCATCGCATTGATATATACAAGCACCTCCTGACCGCCTTCATCCCTGCAATGAAGCTCGTAGCAGAAAGCCTCCTTGCCCGTATCAAGAGGAATAACCGCAAGCTTACAGTCAACAGGAGTAAGCACGGGGGAAAGCCTTTTCCTTGCGTCACTTACAGAAACCGAAGGTCTTTCAAGGCTCCGCTCGCGGTGGTGTAGCAGGTAGGGCTTTGCATCAAAGCCGACGAGAGCACCCGAATCGAGACTGATGCTGACCTTGATGAGATCGGGATAACAAATCACGCCGTCCTGCTCAAGGGCATAATTCACGGTGCAGATTCCGTCATAAACAGAATAGTAGCTGCTTTTCATATTGGTGTAGCCAAGCTTTTCAAGATACTCCTCTCCCCGCTTGACCGCTTCCTTTGCGCTTATGGTTTCCTCGTAGGCGTAGGTGTCGCTTAAAAGGGAGCAGAGATATCCTCCCTTTCTTGTAATTGTTATATCGGTTTTGCCCTTTGAAAAGCAGTAAAGCTCCATCTGTGAGCTGATATTTTCCTCACGCTTTAATGCCGAAGACTGCACTCCGAGGATTTTCGCCGCCTTTTGTGCCGCCTCCTCGGCAGTTATTTCACCCTTACCCTCGATAAAATCAGACCTGACCGTCATAAGATTATCAGCAAAGGGACCGTCATAGGTAAGGGTAGGATAATCACCGAGAGTCTGCGCCGTGTCGGAAACCCGCGAATAAAAATCAGCCTTTTCTCCCGTCTGCTGAGCCTCAAGGTTACCGATTGCTTTTTCAAAGGAGATATCACCGTTATAGTAATCGTAGCAGATTTCGTTCATTCCGTCGGAAAGCGCCTGCGCATAGTCATAAAGTGCCCTGAGCTTTTTTGCATCCTCTGCGGTTATGCTCTCCTTGCCCGAGGCAACGGCAAGAGTGTAGTTTCCCACCTGAGAAAGGAATTTGTAGAGTTCGTCGGCAAACCCGTTGTCGGGTGAAAGCAGATTAAGGTTTTCCTTTGCCGTCGAAGCCTGACGGCAAAGCTCATTACCGATTTTCGAAAGAGCCTCACCGTCACCGCTGTATACACCCTTTTTAAGGCTGACGCTTATTCCGTCAAGGCTCTCACAAAGGGCGCTTACCGCCTTTTCGTTGGTGAGCCTTTCCTGCCTTTTGTACCTGTTTGCAGAAAAGGCAAAATACACGCTCGACAGTGCAAGCACAAGACAGATAATACAGAGAAAGCCGATGATTTTGCCCTGCTTTTTTTCCTTGAGATTTTCCATAAAAATTTCCTCCCGCTTCTGCCCGAAAAGACCTTACAGCCGTTTGAAAGCAGATAATAAGTAATTTTAAGTAATATTTACTAAAATTAGTGTGTCAAACAAGCGTAAAAATATCCTTGTTTTTTTCAAACTATCATTGCACATTTTCTATTATTATAGTATAATGTTTAAGATTGTAATGATATAATGAGGAGGTATGCCCGTGGAAGCTTATCTTGATAACAGCGCGACCACTCCCCTTTGCACAACGGCAAAGGAAAAAATGGTCGATTCAATAGAGAATATATGGGGAAATCCGTCCTCACTTCATGAAAAAGGAATTGAGGCTGACCTGCTTTTAAAGCAAGCGAGAAAGTGCCTCTCCCAGCACCTCTCCTGCACGGAAAAGGAAGTCTTTTTCACAAGCGGCGGAACCGAGGGCAACAACCTTGCGGTTTTCGGTGCGGCTCACGCCAACAAGAGAAAAGGCAACCGTGTAATCACCTCAGCCGTTGAGCATCCGAGTGTACAGAAGGCCTTTGACCGCCTTGAAAATGAAGGCTTTGAGGTTGTCAGAATCCCGACAGATAAAAAGGGCTTTATAGATATTTCCGAGCTTGAAAAAGCCGTAAACGACAAAACGATACTCGTCAGCATTATGGCGGTCAACAACGAGGTCGGCACAATTCAGCCCGTTGAGGAGCTTTCAAAAATCGTTAAGCGCAAAAACGCTCCCGCCCTCATCCACGTTGATGCGGTGCAGGCCTTCGGCAAGATACCCCTCGCTCCGAAAAAATGGGGCGTTGACCTTATGACGGTAAGCTCCCATAAAATCCACGGCCCCAAGGGCACGGGGGCACTTTTTATAAAGGAAGGCACGAAGCTTTCCCCCGTTGCCGCAGGCGGCGGTCAGGAAAGGGACATCCGTCCCGGCACAGAGCCTATGCCCGCAATTGCAGGCTTTTACGGCGCAATGCAGGAGCTTAAGATAAAAGACAGCCTTACCGGGGTCACAGAGCTTCGTGATTATCTTGTTTCGGAGCTTGATAAAAGAGATTTTGTCACAATCAACTCTCCCGAAAACGCTCTGCCCTATATTGTGAACCTTTCACTCAAGGGTCTGAGAAGCGAAACGGTGCTCAATCTCCTTTCAGATATGGAAATTTACGTTTCCTCGGGCTCAGCCTGCTCAAAGGGTCACAAAAGTCCCGTGCTCACCGCTATGGGTCTTGAGGATGACCTCATCGATTCCTCACTCCGTGTGAGTATGTCCCGCTTCACAGACAAGGAGCAGCTTGATTATTTCCTTGAGGGAATCGACAGGGCACATAAGATTATCAGGAAGAAATAAAGAGGTAAATTATGAAAGAAGTTTTACTTATCAAAAACGGTGAAATCGCCCTTAAGGGTCTTAACCGTTCCACCTTTGAGGATATACTTGTCAAAAACATCAGACGCCGTCTTCTGGCTTCTGTCGGAAAGTTCACCTTCACAAAATCGCAGTCAACTATCATCGCGGAGGCAAACGAGGAGGATATCGACTTCGAGGCCGCCGTGGAAACCCTTAAGAAGGTTTTCGGTATAGCAGCCTTTTCAAGGGCTGTTATCTGCGAAAAGGATATTGAGCAGATAAAGGCTACGGCTCTTTCCTATCTCGGCGACGATTTAAGAAGCATCCGTACCTTTAAGGTAAACGCAAAAAGAAGCGACAAGAAGTTCCCGATGACCTCACCCGAAATCTGCCGTGAGGTCGGCGCACATCTTCTCCGCTCAATCCCCTCGCTTAAGGTCGACGTTCACAACCCCGATATCATTGTTACCGTTGAGGTACGTGACAAGAACGTATTCATCCACGGCAACCAGATAAAGGGCGCAGGCGGTATGCCCGTAGGCTCCGCAGGCAGAGTTGCGCTCCTCGTTTCAGGCGGCATCGACTCCCCCGTTGCAGGCTGGATGATGTCAAAAAGAGGCTTGCAGCTCAACGCCATTCACTTTGCCGCACCGCCTTACACCAGCAAGCGTGCAGAAATGAAGGTCCGCGACCTTGTTTCCATCGTTGCAAAGTACTCGGGAAGAATCAACTTTGCCGTTGTTAACTTCACCGAAATTCAGGAGGCTATCAAGGAGCATTGCCCCGAGGAGCTTTTCACAATTATTATGCGCCGTCTTATGATGAAAATTGCAGTCCGCCTTGCAGAAAAGGACAACTGCGGCGCGCTTGTTACGGGTGAAAGCCTCGGTCAGGTTGCTTCACAGACTCTCGGCGCTCTTGCCTGTACCGACGCCGCAGTAAATATGCCCGTTTTCCGTCCCTGCATCGGTATGGATAAGGACGAAATAATTACAATTTCACGTGCAATCGGTGCTTTTGAAACCTCAATCCTCCCCTATGAGGACTGCTGCACCGTTTTCACTCCCAAGCATCCGAGAACAAGACCTACCCTCAAGCTCATTGAAGAAGCAGAAGGCGCCTTCGATTTCTCCGAGATGATAGACAGAGCAATCGAAAATGTAAAATATGAGTTTGTCGATTAAAGCTTGTTTATAATGTTTTAACTTTTTGTTCTTAACCTCTTATACATTAAGATGTTATAATTGTTTGTTAGAAATTTAATTCAGAAAGGAGCAGTCTCTATGAACTGTGAGCTTATAAGCGTCGGAACAGAAATACTTCTGGGCGACATTGTAAACACAAATGCACAGTTCCTCTCACGTGAGCTGGCACAGCTTGGTATCAACGTGCTTTTTCAGTGCACCGTGGGAGACAACAGAAAAAGACTCCTCTCTGTTTTAAAGGAAGCTCTTGAAAGAAGCGATATGCTTCTTCTTACGGGCGGTCTCGGGCCCACTCCCGACGATATGACCAAGGAGGTCTGCGCCGAATTTTTCGAAAAGGAGCTTATCCTTCACGAGCCCTCACTCAAAAAAATCGAGGACTTCTTCTCACTTAAGAATATCACGATGCCCGAGAGCAACAAAAAGCAGGCTCTTATTCCCGAGGATGCAATTATCCTTGAAAACGAAAACGGCACCGCTCCCGGCTGCATTATGGAAAAGGACGGCAAGGCAATCATCATCCTGCCCGGTCCTCCCAAGGAAATGATTCCTATGTTCCTTGACGGCGTCAAGCCTTATTTAAAAAAGCTTTCACACGAAACAATAGTTTCTCACAATATACGCACCTTCGGTATCGGTGAAAGTGCTATGACAGAAAAGGTCGCAGACCTGCTTGAAAGCACTAACCCCACCGTTGCCCCCTACGCCAAAAACGGCGAGGCTCTTTTAAGAGTTACCGCCAAGGCAGAAAACGAAGAGGAAGCAGAAAAGCTTCTCGATCCGCTTGTAAATGAAATTGCAGCAAGACTCGGCTCATATATCTACGGCATTGATGTTGCAAGCGTGGAGGAGGCCGCAGTAAAGCTTCTTAAAGAAAAAAATCTCACCGTTGCCTTTGCAGAGTCCTGCACCGGCGGACTTTGCGCAAAGCGAGTAACGGATATTTCCGGAGCATCATCAGTTTTCCATTGCGGTGTTGTTTCCTACTCAAACGAAATCAAGCATAATGTGCTCGGCGTAAGAAAAGAAAGCCTCGACCGCTACGGTGCGGTAAGCGGAATTGTTGCCGCTGAAATGGCACTCGGTGTCAGAAGTCTTTCAGACGCAACCTTCGGCGTTGCAATAACGGGTATGGCAGGTCCGACAAGTGACGACCCTGAAATTCCCGTGGGCACAATTTATATTGCCGTAACCGACGGCGATATCCTGTATCTGAAAAAGCTTCAGACGGGACACAGCAGTAAGGACTGCCGTGACTACAACAGAATTGTCAGCGCCTCGAACGCTCTTAACGAGCTTCGCCTATGCGCTTTAAGCTACCCTGAAAAAAGGTCAGAGGGTAAAGATATCCACGAATTTATAAAATCCTACCAAGGAGAATTCCGATGAAAAATATTTACGAGGACGAATTTTTCGGACAAGAGTCACGGGACATTATAAATCCCGCCGGCTACGAATATATGCAGGACTCCGTAAGGGAAAGCCCCGAAAAGCCGCAGTCAGACCTTGACCTCAGCTTCGGCTTTGAAAAGAAGGAGGAAAAGAAGGTAAGGTCAGCCCGACAGGCTCCGCCTCCGATAAAGAGACCTTCTGCTCCGGCTCCCACCGTGCCGCCGCAGCCCTATCAGGCTCAGCCGCAGCCTTACCCCTACGGACAGATGCCCTACGGTCAGCAGCCCGTTTATCCTCAGCCTGTTTTCTATCAGCCTGACCCGTCACAGCCTTATCCCCCCGCTTACTATCCGCCTCAGGGGCAGCCCTATCCCCCTTATATGCAGGCGCCCTACGGACAGACCCCCGCTGATTACGCAGGCTATCCTCCCGCATCTCCTCAGCCGCAGATACCCTACGGTGTTCCCTATCAGGCACCTCAGCCCGTTCAGCCGGCTCCCTCCGTTCAGAGCGAGTCCGACGAAAATAACGCGGGTACAAGAGTGCTTTTCCAGAGCGATGACTTTGACAAAAAAGAAGAAAGCTTCGAAATACACGAGGCTCTCCCCCATAACTATAACCCATACCGTCATGACTTTGATGTTTCCGAGGTTGAGCTTCCCTCAACAAAGCGCGCAGGCACGCCGTCAAAAAAGGCCGCTCCGCCCATAGATTTCAGCATTGACGAAATGGAAATCGGTACCTACGAATTCAGCGTAATGACAGCAGGCCGTTCCACAAAGGCAACCTTTGTCGATGTTCCCGCCACTTATGACGAGCCCGAATATAACCTCTCTCTTTATGAGGAGGACTACGAGGAAGCCCCGGAGACGGAAGCCACCGACGAGGAAATAAAGGAAATTGCCGAAAAAATCGAAGCAAAATCGGCAAAAAAAAGCAAGAAGCTTTCAACATCGGAGCTTATCCGCCGTGCAGTCCTTGCCGTTTCCCTTATAGCAATTGTAATTGCCTGCTACAGTCTTTACAACGAATACAGGCTTCACAAAAAGAATGAGCAGATTATGAGCAACATCTCCGACCTTATCATCACGGAGCCGACAGTTGCCCCGCCAACAACAACAGACCCTGCCGATATTACGGCAACCACAAAAAAGCCCGACAAAACCACAACCAAGCCTACTACCACAAGACCTCTTACCCCCGCAGAGCAATGGGATCAGCTTAAGAGAGAAAATCCCGACCTCATATTCCCCCAGAATATGCAGCTCAAATACGCTAAGCTTTATGCACAGAACCCCGATTTCGTCGGCTATCTTTATGCTGAAGGCTCAGAGCTTGACAGTCCCATCGTTCAGGGTGAGGACGACGAGGAATATGTTGAAAAGGACTTCTACGGTGAAGAGACAAAATACGCCTGTCCCTTCGTCACCGTCAGAAATCAGATTGAAACCCTTGATACAAATACGGTTATCTTCGGTCACCATATGAGAGACGGCTCAATCTTTGCCTGCCTTGAGCAGTACAGAACGCTTGAAGGCTACAAGGAAGCTCCCGTCATCTCCTTCAACACCATTTATCAGGATTATAACTTCAAGGTAATTGCAACAATGATTACCAATATAAATCCCGAGGATGACAACAACTACGTGTTCAATTACTTCTGGACAAACCTTAATACAAGCCTCAATTATTCGGCTTATCTCAATCAGCTCAGTCAGCGCTCGCTTTATGACACCGGTGTTGATGTAACTACAACAGATAAGCTTCTGACCCTTTCAACCTGCTGTAACGACTTTGACGATGCAAGACTCGTTGTTGTTGCAAGACTTGTAAGACCCGGCGAAAGCCTTGAGGTTGACACAAGCCGCGCAGTTGAAAATGAAAACCCCAGATTCCCCCAGGCCTACTACGATGAAGAGGGCAAGGAAAACCCCTTCAAGAACGCATACAAATGGCAGATTTCCTGACAAAAATCTTGTTTCAAACCGGGAGGTTAAAATGATCAGATTATTTATTGCGGACGATATTTCACCGTCCTCCTCAGACGCCGTTTTCAAAATCGGTCTTGCCGCCGAAAGATTCGGACTCTCTGACGACCGGATACAGGTGTTCCCCACCAACGACGCCCTTTATGACGAGGCGCTTCTCGCAACGGAGCGTGGCGACTACGTTATTGTGGGCTGTGAGTGTGTGAACTACAACCATTGCAAAAGAGAGCTTATGGCAAAGCTTTTGCTTGAAGAATACGAAAGTGATGAAATCAAGGACCTTATCACAATAAACGCCGGAGACGACATCTCCGAAATAGACCTTATGGGTCACAGCCTTGTTGCAAGGGGCAGCGTTTATCACTTCACCACCGACGGTCTCTTCTGCGGCTTTACCGCAGAGGTGCTTCACGGTACGCTCACCTTCCTTCCCCTTGACTTCTTAAGAATCGACGCCGTGCTCACTTCTCTTGTAGAGGATGTTCTCGAGCCTATGGATGCAATTGCAAAGGGCGAAAGACCTCCCATCAGGATGCCTCAGACAGACATCCTTCCCCACGTTGAAAAAATCGTGTCCGGGCTTTCCGCCACAGACCAGAAGCTTGCTCTTGCTACAAGCGAAGCAACAATGTGGGTATATAATCTCTATGACCAGGTTCCCGAGCTGACGGAAAGAATCAGCTTTGTTGAGGTTGTTGACGATGACGAAACTGCAGGAGCAGAAACAACGGCGGAAACCGAATCCGTCAGAATTATCCGCCACGCCCGCGAAGCAATGCTCAACTCAGGCGCAACAATGGGCGGTGCAATCTCCGAGGTTTACTCAACAGAAAACGAGGAGGGCAAAACCGTTTACTTCGCTTATGCCGCAATTGTTGACAAGGGCGCAGCAAAGGCAAAGAAAATCAACACCTCAAACCCCGAGGATCTTGCCGCTATTCTTCCTCATGCACTTTCCGTTCTTGCAGGTCTCGTTGAGGCAAAAACCGACAGAATCATAAAAGCTCTTGAGGCGGCACAGAGAAAGCACGAGGCTGAAGAGGCTGAAGCAGAACTGCCTGCTCCCGCAGAGGAAAAGAAGCTTTCAAAAAATATGCTTATCTTCGCGGTATGCGCTCTGCTTGTTGCAATTATTCTTCCCATTATCCTTGTAACAGGTCTTACAAAGGATAAGCCTACAACTCAACCCGTAATCAATCCTTCGGTAAGCACCACAACAAGCGCTCCCACAGAGCCGACAAGCAACCCCTTCGGTCAGAACGCACAGCAGACCACTCTTAACGGCATTGTTAACTCAGGCGTTACCGAGCCCTCATCACCTGACGTTTCGGCAACACCCACAGCCGCTCCTATCTCTTCTACAAGCGGTGTGTTCACCTTCTATGTTTTCGGTCACGGTCACGGTGTAGGTATGAGCCAGGTCGGCGCCGATTATCTTGCAGGTCTCGGCTGGAGCTGGGCAGATATTCTCGCTCACTATTACTACGACCCCAATACCTATATTGTTACAGGTGAAACCTATCCTCAGAAGATAACCTATGAGGGCACACAGTATGACACAAGAGAGTACCTTGCACGCGCTCTTGAGGCAGAAATGCCCGCATCCTCAAATATGGAGGCTCTCAAAGCTCAGGTTGTTGCAATCTATACCTTTGCAAGATACTATAACAGTGATGCAATCGCAAGCGCAAACCCCATTTTCACGGGCAATATGACAAAGAGCTCTCACGCCTTCCTTGAGGCAAGCAGAACACCTGCAAGCTCAATTTATGCCGCAGTTGATGAAATAATCGGTATCGGCGCTTATATTTCATATAACGGTACAACCGCTCTTACTCCCTTCCACGCAATGAGTGCAGGTAAGACTACCTCATACTACAACTGCTGGGGTAAAAACAGCGGCACAAGCGTCCCCTACCTCAACGGCGCAAGAACCTCCATCGGTGACTACTATGACGAGGACTTCAAGTCCACCGTTACAATCACAAGTCAGGAGCTTCAGAATCTTGCTTCCGCTCAGGGTATCACTCTTTCGGGCGACCCTGCATCGTGGCTCAACATTATTTCCCACGACGCCGCAGTAAGAGAGGACATCGGATACGTTTCCTCAGTCAAGGTCGGCTCACAGGTTATGACGGGTAACGATTTCAGAATCAACCTTCTCGGCGGAAGAATCCGTTCACATTGCTTTGCAATGACCTACACCCCCTCGGTTTAAATCCCTTGACAACGCTATATATTTATTGTATACTTTTTCAAGGTAAAACATAAAATTTATCAATATAAAGGAGTAATAATCATGGCATTAGTTACAACAAAAAAGATGTTTGAAGATGCTTACAAGGGCGGCTACGCTATCGGTGCCTTCAACGTAAACAACATGGAAATCATTCAGGGTATCACAAGAGCTGCAAAGAAGCACAACTCACCCGTTATCCTTCAGGTTTCAGCAGGTGCAAGAAAGTACGCTTCACACGATTACCTTGTTGCAATGGTAAAGGCTGCTGCTGAGGAGACAGGTCTCCCCATCGCTCTTCACCTTGACCACGGCCCCGACTTTGAAACATGTAAGTCATGCATCGACGGCGGCTTCACATCAGTTATGATCGACGGCTCACACCTTGACTATGAAGAGAACGTTGCTCTTACAAAGAAGGTTGTTGAATATGCACACGCACACGGCGTTGTTGTTGAAGGCGAGCTCGGTCAGCTTGCAGGTATCGGGGACGACGTTAACGTAAGCGAGGAGGACGCTAACTTCACAGATCCCGCTCAGGTTTACGACTTCGTTACAAGAACAGGCGTTGACTCACTTGCTATCGCTATCGGCACAAGCCACGGCGCTTACAAGTTCAAGCCCGGCCAGAAGCCCCAGCTTCGTTTCGACATCCTCAAAGAGGTTGAGGAAAAGCTTCCCGGCTTCCCCATCGTTCTTCACGGTGCTTCATCAGTTAATCAGGAAGACGTTAAGACAATCAACGAGTTCGGCGGCGAGATGCCCGATGCTATCGGTATCCCCGAGGAAATGCTTCGTGAAGCAGCTTCAATGGCAGTTTGCAAGATCAACGTTGACTCCGACATCCGTATTGCAATGACAGCAGCTATCCGTAAGCACTACGCACAGAACCCCAAGCATTTCGATCCCAGACAGTACCTCACACCTGCAAGAGATGCTATTGAAGGCGTTGTTTCACACAAGATTGAAACAGTTCTCGGCTGTGCTGACAAGGCATAATTAAAGAACAAACAAACAAGTAAAGTTCTTTTGTTTCTTTTCTTACAAGAAAAGAAAGCCACGCGGCGAGCGACAAAAAAATTACACCGTTAAAGTTCGATGAGCTTTAACGGTGTTTTTGTTTATAAAAAGTATTATTTCACATACTTTTTATATCATAAAAGTATGCTTTCTCATATTGCATTTTCACGTGAAATGTAATATGATTTTATCATATCAAAGAAAAGAAGGAAAACAAAATGGCAGAAAACCAAAAGAGAAAAAAGCCGAAGAAAAGGAATAAGCCCTATCCGCCTCTGTCGAAAACAGATAAGATAATTTATATCATTTTTCAACTTACAGCAGCACTGATTCTTTTAGGCACAATCTTCGGCTACATATTTTTTGCAGGCTATTTTATTTTCAGAAATCCCTATGTCCTCGCATATGCAGACAGATGGACTCCCCTTCTTATGCTACCCTTCTTCATTCTTGGCGGAGCACTTGTTTTTGACATTAACCAGAGAAAGACGCCCCTTTTCGGCAACAAAAAGGTTGACTATTTCAATACCGCATATCGCCGCTTTACATTGCCACTTTTTGACAAAAGGTATCAAAATCTTGAAAACTGTAAAAAAGCAAAAAACAAGCTTCTAAAGAAAACTGCAATATGGTCTGTTATGCTTACAATTCTTTTCTGTATCGGCTTACTTGGTTACACAGGACGACACGAGTTCGATGACAACGGAATCACAACCTACAGCGTTTTCAACAATCCAATTAAAAAGTACAGCTACGATGAGGTTGAAACGTATGAACTACGGGCAACTAAGAACAATCGTAAGAGTAGCAGATACTCAAGTACAGTTTCCTACGAGGTTTTCATTAAGTTTAATCTTGAAAGCGGAAAAGAATTCTTTGTTAATTACGATTACTGCCGTGATGCCTATGCTATGAAGGAGCTTAAAAATCAACTTGAAGGAAAGCCTAAAACCATTGATGACTCTTATCTTGAGGAGTTTATCGAACGAAGAGATTTAACAGCAGATGAAATTAAAATATTGTATGAGCTTTTTGAAAAATAAAACCACACAACACGAACAAAGGTCACGGATTTTACTCCGTGACCTCTTTCATCGCTCGCCGCGTGGCGTTACTTTTCTTGTAAGAAAAGTAACCAAAAGAACTTTTCGTGTTTTTACTTAAAATGCGTACTCGTATCTTAAGTCTTCAATCCATTCGCCTGCGATAAAATCTCTGCCCCTTACAACAAACTCGTCCTCATAAACCTCAATAACAATACCGTCACCGGGCTCATAATCAGTTGTCTCTGTGCAACGGGGAAGATTGATGCACTTAACGCCGCCTCTTTCGTAGAAATTATCTGCACCAAGGTGGTCGTGAATATGACCGTGAACATAAATAAGCTTGCTGTAATCCTTGCAAAGATTCATAAGACTGTCTGAAGGTACACCC
Source organism: Acutalibacteraceae bacterium (assembly GCA_045658745.1). Lineage (GTDB taxonomy): Bacteria > Bacillota > Clostridia > Oscillospirales > Acutalibacteraceae > UBA6857. The sequence continues at coordinate 12,611 of JAZOVO010000116.1, forward strand.
TCAAGGTAATCAATAGGATGGTGGTTGAACACTACAACGGGAGCGTCCTTAGCCTTTGCTTCGTCAAGAACACCTGCAAACCAGTCAAGCTGCTTCTGAGTCATTACGCTTGTATTGACGGTAAGGTCCTCAAGGCTGAGGAAAATAAGATAGCAGCCGTTTTCAACTCTGTAGTAATATCCCTCACCTACAAGGTTACCGAGGTAAAGTCTGTTGTTTGTAATAAAGTTATTCCTGTGTTCAAGATAGTCACCTGTGCCGTTACCGATATCGTGGTTACCCATAACAACATAGTTCTTTTCAGCGGGCATTACACCTCTTACACCAAGGTAGAAGAATAGGTTTTCGGTAATCTGACCGTTCATAACGTTGTCACCGGTGTAAACAACCGCATCAATGTCCTCGCCGCCCTTGATACCCTCAAGCACTGCCTTGAAGTTTTTGAAGGTTTCAGCACGGTTTGTTTCAATGTGAATATCTGAAACTGCTGCAAAGCTTGCGACAAGCTCATCGGGATTTTCAGCTGTATATGTAGCCGCATTATTTCCACCGAAAGCGGGTGACCACATTGTAAGCAGAACAAGCATTGTTGCAATCATCTCTTTTGCAAAGTTCAATACTGTCATAATGTCCATTGTAATTCTCCTTTTGTTTTATTTATAAATTATACCTTGAAAATCGTGAGACTTTCAAATTTTTCACCCTTTTTGAATGTGCACTGGGGGAAATCTGCGTGGTTCGGTGTGTCGGGATAATACTGTGTTTCAAGGCAGAAGCCGTAATGCTTTTCAAGCTTGATTCCGCCCTTGCCGATTTCAGTTCCGTCAAGGAAGTTACCCGTATAAAGCTGAACGCCGGGAAGGTCACTCATAACCTCAAGCTTTCTGCCGCTCTTTTCGTCCTTTGCCTTTGCAACAAGACGAAGCTTTCCGATTTCACCGTTCACGCAGAAGTTGTGGTCATAGCCGCGGCACATAATAAGCTGTTCATCATCAGCGCCGATATCCTTGCCGATTTTCTTGCCCTCGGTAAAATCAAAGGCTGTGCCCTTTACGCTTCTTAATTCACCTGTGGGGATACTGTCAGCATCGGTGGGTGTGTAGTAGTCGCAGTTGAGCATTAACTCTGTATCAAGCACATCACCGTTTTCTGTCCCGCCGAGATTAAAATAAGCGTGGTTTGTCATATTGATAATTGTGTCCTTATCAGTAACTGCCTTATAGTGAATTTCAAGCTCGTTTCTATCTGTAAGAACATAAGTGACGGTTACGTCAAGGTTACCGGGGAAGCCTTCCTTACCGTCGGGGCTTTTATATGTGAATTCAACTGCATCGTCATCGATAATAATCGCGTTCCAGATTGCGCTGTTGAATTCTCCGCCGCCGTGAAGGCAGGTTTTACCCTTTTCGTTCTGTGTAACCTGATATTCCTCACCGCCGACGCTGAACTTACCGCCGCAGAGTCTGTTTGCATACTGACCGATAATGTTACCCGTATAGGTGCCCGATGCCATATGACCTGCAACTGTATCAAAGCCCATAATGATGTCACCCATCTTACCGTCCTTATCAGGGCAGCAGAAGCTCTGAAGGGTTGCGCCGCGGGTGATTATACCTGCGGAAACGCCGTTGTTGTTTTCAATTGTAAAAAGATGCACGGGTGCGCCGTCGGGCATTGTGTCAAAAAGTGTTTTTATAACGCTCATAATATTCTCCTGTAAAAAAAATTAACCGATAGGGTTTCTACCGGTTAATTTTAACATATATTTTTAAATTTGTAAATTAAAAAATAGTTTTTATGCGGATTTCTTTTTTCTCTCGGGAAGCTGAGCAACAATAATTGCAACAAACATAATAACACAGCCGATTGCCTCCCTCGGTGTAGGTGCAAGATGAAGCACCGCCATTGAGGTAAGCACCGCAAAAACGCTTTCAAGGCTCATTATCATTGAAGCAAGAGCAGGCTCGGTCTTCTGCTGACCCAGAATCTGCAGAGTATAGGCAACACCGCTCGACATAATTCCCGCATAGGCAACGGAGGGCATTGCCGCCATAATTGCCTCTAAATCCACGCCCTCATAAATAATCGCTGGCACAAGACTTAACACACCCGCAACAAAAAACTGTACACAGGAAAGCTTTACGCCGTCAACGTGAGGCGATACCTTATCGATAACAAGTATATGCACCGTATAAAGCGCAGCACAGATAAGCACAAGCAAATCTGAAAGCTCAACGGAATTACTCTCCGTTACACAAAGAAGATAAAGCGCTACCACCGAAGCCGCAATACAAGGCCAGATAATCGGTCTTACGCGCTTTTTCATAAAGAGAGATGAAAGAGGTACAAGAAGAATGTAAAGTGCCGTGATAAAGCCTGCCTTACCGGGATCTGTACCCTTATCAATGCCCGCCTGCTGAAAAACGGAGGCAAAGCAAAGCGCCGCACCGCAACAGACTCCGCCAATCAAAAGAGGCCTTCTGCTCTTCTTTTTGTTTACTGTATCATCTTCATTTTTCTTTTTGAATTTCCCCATAACAAATATTACGGGAAGCAGTACCGCTGCACCAAGGAAGCTTCTGAGATATATAAATGTAAAGGGGCCGACATATTCCGCACCCGTTGTCTGCGCAACAAAGGCACTGCCCCAGATAAAAGCGCAGATTAAAAGAAGCACAGAGCCTACAAGCTGATTTTTACCGTTCTGTTTCACGTGATTTTACCTTCCTGAAAATTATGATAAAGCGGGAATATATCTGCCTAAAAATTCAAAGAAATAGCATACAAGCGGAGCAAAGAACAAGGCAGGCAGATAATTTGCAACCTTGAATTTACCTATACCCGTAAGGTTAAGACCGAGAGCAAGAATCATAAGCGATCCGACACAGGTTATTTCCGCAACGGCAGAGGCACTCAGAATCGGCTCAAGCACACCCGCAAGAAGAACTATGCCGCCCTGAAATATGAGCACAAAAAGAGCCGCAAAGGGAACGCCGATACCGAGAGAAGCCGAGAGCATCATTGAGGAGAAAAAGTCGAGCACGCTTTTTGTAAAAATCATACTGTGATCGCCCTTGAGACCCGAGTTAAGTGAGCCTACTATTGTCATTGCACCAACGCAGAACAAGAGACTCGCCGTGACAAAGCCCTCGGAAATGCTGACCTTGTCGCTGTTTCCTTTTTTTAGCTTTTTTGAAAGGAAATCTCCCGCGCCGTTAAGCTTTCCGTCAATATCAATTGCCGTTCCGACAATCGCACCGAGCACCATAGATATGATTGCAACGAGCACGTTTTCACCCTTGAGCATTCCCTGAACGCCTATAAGCACCGTGCAAAGTCCGATGCCCGTCATAACGGCATCGCTGTATTTTTTTGAAATACCTTTTTTGAATATAAGACCGATAAAGCTTCCCATGAGCACCGTTGCAACATTCACAGCAACACCAAGCATTTTTTCATCTTCCTTTTTTATGAAATTAAAAGGTATTATAGCATAATTTTTTTCTCAACTCAACAATTTTTTCAGCCTAATTTATTTTTTATGTATTGTTTCAGAAAATCATCCTAAAATAAACATAGTAATGTATTTGAAAGGATAAGAATAAATGAGCAAGGCTTCAAAACCTTTTGGCATAAAGGACAAGCTCGGCTATCTCTTCGGAGATTTGGGCAATGATTTTACTTTTCTTTTTTCTTCAAGCTTTCTGATGAAATTTTACACCGATATTATGGGTGTAAGTGCAGGCGCGGTCGGAATTATAATGATGATAGCCCGTATTGCCGACGCCTTTACCGATGTTGCAATGGGGCGCATCTGCGACAAAAGCAGAGTTACAGAAAACGGCAAGTTCCGTCCGTGGATAAGGCGGATGAGCGGTCCCGTTGCAATCGCATCCTTTCTTATGTATCAGGGTTCTCTGGCAAATATGCCCTATATCTTCAAGGTGATATATCTTTTTGTCACCTATATTTTATGGGGCTCGGTTTTTTACACCTCGATAAATATTCCCTACGGCTCAATGGCTTCTTCAATTTCGCCCGAGCCTGGAGACAGACAGTCTCTTTCAACCTTCCGCACACTCGGCGGAATGGTTGCGGGTGCAATCATCACGGCAGGCGTGCCTCTTTTCGCCTTTAAAAAGGATGCCGCACTCGGCATAGATGTAATCGACAGCACCCGCTTTACGATAACGGCGGCGGTCTTTTCCCTGCTTGCGGTAATATGCTACCTTCTCTGCTTCAGCCTCACAACGGAGCGTGTTCATTCAAAAGCCCCGGCTGAAGCGATGGCAAGCAATAACGTTTTTGTAATGCTGAAAAACGCGGCAAAAAACCGCGCCCTCATTTCTATAATAGCCGCAAGCATTGTAATGCTCCTTGCACAGCTTACAATGCAGCAGATGGCGAACTATGTTTATCCGGTCACCTACGGCAACGCTAAAATGATAAGCCTTTCAACGGTGCTTATGACAGTCGGAATGGCCGTCGCCGCCGCCGTTGCCAAGCCCTTATCCCAACGCTTCGGCAAGGCGGAGGTGAGCGTTATTTCTAACCTTTTTGCCGGTATTATCACTCTCCTTTTATATTTTATAAGACCGAAAAGCGTTTATATTTTTATCGCCTTTCAGGGCATTGCCTGGGTAGGTCTCGGCGTTTTTGCAATGGTCAACTGGGCGCTAATTACCGATGTAATTGACTACAGTGAAATCAGAAACGGCGTACGTGAGGACGGCTCCGTTTATGCGCTCTATTCCTTTGCAAGAAAGCTCGGTCAGGCGGCCTCCTCGGGTGTTTCGGGAGCTCTTCTGTCCCTTATCGGCTACAACGCCGGGAGCATCACCGAAAAGGTCAAGGAGGGCATTTTTGATATTGCAACCCTTGTTCCCGCAATCGGGCTTATACTCCTTGCCGCGATTCTGTGGTTCTGGTATCCGCTTCACAAAAAGCAGGTTGAAGAAAACGTCCGCATTTTAAAGGATAAGCATAGCTGATATATAAAGGCGGTCACGTGAAACATCTCACGCGACCGCCCTTCTGTTACTTTTTCGTTACTATTAACTTGTTTGTTGTAATTGCCTCCGCTCCGAGAAGAACCATCACGTCCTTGTAAACGGTATTGTCAACTGTCCACGCCGCAAGACGCAGACCCTTTTCTCTTGCAAGGCGGTAGCCCTTAATGCCCTTGATGAAATCGAAGTAATGGAAGCTTACTGTATCAACTTTGTTTTCGACACACCAGTCAACGGCATCCTCTGTAATAATGCTTGTAAGCAGCTGCATTTCGGAATCGGGGTCAAGCTCTCTGTAGGCTTCAAGGTATTCTCTTGTAAAGGAAATAATCTCCGCTCTGTCACTCAGCCCGTAGCTTTCAAGCATTTCCTTGAAATCGGGAAGATATTTCACATCGCACTTTTTAATTTCGATAACAGGTGTTATCTCACTTTCAGCTATAATCTCAAGCACCTCTTCAAGAGTCGGCACCTGAAGATTTTCGTAGCTTTCAATCCCGTGTCCGCTGTCAAGCTTAAGCTTACGGATTTCCTCAAGGGTGAAATCCTCAACGTTGCCTTCTCCGTCGGTCATCGCATCAACGGTATCATCGTGAATAACCACCCACTTACCGTCCTTGGTTGTATGGATATCGAACTCGCAGCCGTCATAGCCGTATTCAATTGCTTTTTCAACGGCGGGAAGAGAATTCTGCGGAGCAATACCCGAAAGACCTCTGTGCGCTATCATAAGGGGCTGACGGGAGGTGTGACTCGAAACAGAAAGGGAGTCACTTATCCTTGGAATATACATATGTGGTACCATAATGCCGACAACGCCGAGAGCCAGACACAAAATTACGGCTAAAGCGATAAGCAGTCTTTTCTTTGTTTTCTTTTCCATTATTTTTTCTCCTTTAACAGCTTTTAATGATTATACATCAAAAAATCCACATAGTCAAATAAAGGAGAAAAAAATGCGTCCGTCACCTTCTGTAAACAAGCTTATATGGATTAGGATAGCTGTTCATTACCTGTGCAAGAGTTGTCCTTGAGCTTGAGCCCGGGTCGTTAATGAGGAAGGATGAAGCAGAAAGACTGCTGCCGCCCTTAAAACCGTAAACCGTTATCCAATGCTGATTTCCGCTTGCGGTCTTCATTCCGAAAACGACAGGCTTTCCCTTTGAAAGCAGATTATAAATATCCCTCAGATAAGTGTCCGAAGCGATGCTTACGCTATATGTGGACGGCCAGTAAAGTGAGCCCGACGCCGAATAGGAAAGCTGCTTTGCCATCTGCGGCGGAGTGATTGTACTGCCTTTGTGGTAGGATTCCGTCATTGCAAGCGCCGTAGTTGTACAACCGATTGTTCCGATTGTGCCGCCCGTTGTACCTATCGGATAATCCTTCCAGCGGGAATCGGTCTGCTTGAACGAGGGTACATCAAGACTGATTGCCTTATATGCTTCTTCAGCAGTTCTCTGAAGATATTTCTTTGCAACATAGCCCGTCTTGTTTCCGCGGTAAACAATTCCGCACCAGGTGCTGTTGCTTTTTACTACAACAACTCTTTCACCGTTTCCGAGTCTGTCCTTTACGGCATAGTCAGTACCCGCTCCCGTACGGACATTAAGATGACCCGAGGAAAGCCTGACCGTTGCATCAATGCTTGACGTATAGTGAGTGACATAGCCTGCATTAACATAGGCCTCCTTGCCCTCAGCATACTCCGCACGGTACCAGTCACCCTTTTTCTCTTTGATTGTAAACCAGCTTTTATCGGGTATGCTCCCTGTAACGGAAGACGATACAGATGGACCGCTTCTTAAATTTAGCCTTCCTCCCTCAGTTGCTACCCTGCCCGCCGTATTGAGCGCCGAGGCAGATACACCCATACAGAGCATAACAGCCGTTACCGTAAGCATAAAATAAATTATTCTTTTCATTTTTTACCTCCTGAGATACCATTGCTTCTTCTTATCGGTATCCCGCAAATTATAACACATCCTTTCGCTTTTTGATTAAGGTAAATAATGTAATAACAAATTGTCAACAATAGTTTCTTTTTCTTCATAACACTTGAATATTCGAAAAAAATATGGTATTCTATTAAGGAACATATTTGAATGAATCTTCATCGAAAGGAAGAACAGCTATGCTTGAACAGGTTGAACTTAAAATTCAGGAGTTAAAAAAGCTCCGCGCAGAAGAATATTATAAGAAAAAGGATGAGGACCTCAAGGCATGGGGTCTTACAACAAAGGTTGACGGCAAAAAGGTTACACCCATTATCGTTACCGATGAGGAATACGAAGAGCTTGTAAAGGCTTCAAACGGCGTCGGCAAAACCGGCAGAAATGCAGTTGCAAATCTTCTCAACATTCTTTCACTCGTTATCGTAGTGCTCGGCGTTGTTGCAGGTGTAGTTGCAGGTGAGCTCAGTGAAGGCTCTACTGTCATCAGCTTCACCCTTGCAGTTGTAATCGCCTGCATTGTCGCAGTGCTTTTCAGAGGTATCTCCGAGGCTATCAGACTCCTTCAGCAGCTCATCGACGGCAGAACACTTGAAAGACCTGATCCCTCTGCTATGAAGAAGCCTCCGATCAAAAAGACCAGTGCAAAGCAGCCCGCTCAGGCTCCTATGTACGTTGCATATCCCGCACAGGGTCAGAACTACGCTTACCCCTATCCCGTTTATGCGGCTCAGGGTAACCTTCCCCCTCAGGCACCCGCAATGCCCGGTTATACACCTGAAAATATTCAGGCCTACTATCAGCCTCAGCCTGCTCAGGCTCCCGTTGCTCCTGTTGCTCCCGAAGCAATAAACCCCGAGGTATAATTTTATAAGAGCGCTTACTCCCGTCTTCATCGACGGGAGTTTTTTTATCACGTGAAACCTTTACTCTGTGTTCATTTATTGCCTTTGACTTTCATAAAATTAAAAGGGTGATTTTATGAATTGTTCTATTACTGAGCTTCGGAATAAAGAGGTGATTAACGCAAAAACAGGCTGCCGTCTCGGATGTGTAAGTGACGTAGAAATTGATACCTGCTCAGGCTGTATTGTTTCAATCATAATCTGGGGCAAGGGTAAGTGCTTCGGACTGATTTCCAGGGACGATGATATAAAAATATGCTGGAAGGATATAGAGGTTATCGGTGACGACACCATACTCGTCTGCTGTGATGAATCCGTTTCCTGCTGCTGCAATAATAACCGGAAGCGGAATTTTTTTGATACGCTTTTTAAATAGCACATTCCCCCTTGACCCGTAAACACATTAAAGCTATAATAATAAAGAAGAAAAATTTACAGGAGGACAAATATGAAGTATCAGGAGCTTTTGAAAAAAATGACCCTTGAGGAAAAGGTCGGTCTTTGCTCAGGTAAGGATTTCTGGACTCTTAAGGGAATTGAACGCCTCGGTATTCCCGAAATAACATTGACTGACGGACCTCACGGCTTAAGAAAGAAAAATCCCGACAGTAAAAAGTCCAGCCTTACCGATTCAGTCCCCGCCACCTGCTTCCCTACCGCAGCAACAACTGCCTGCTCCTGGGATGAGGAGCTTCTTTTCAGAATGGGCGAGGCTATGGGTGAAGAATGTCTTTGCGAAAAGGTAAGCGTCATTCTCGGTCCCGGTGTTAATATCAAGCGCTCTCCCCTTTGCGGAAGAAACTTCGAATATTTCTCAGAGGACCCGCTCCTTGCAGGTAAGATGGCAGCAGCACTTATAAAAGGCATTCAGTCAAAGAATGTCGGTGCATCACTCAAGCACTTTGCAGTTAACAGTCAGGAAAAAAAGCGTATGACCATCGATAGCGTTGTTGACGAAAGAGCTTTACGTGAAACATATCTCACCGCCTTCGAAATCGCCGTAAAGGAAGCTCAGCCCTGGACGGTTATGAATGCTTATAACAAGGTTAACGGAACATATTGCTCCGACAACGGATACCTTCAGAATAAGATTCTTCGCGACGAATGGGGCTTTGAGGGTGTTGTTGTAACTGACTGGGGCGCCGCTAACGACAGAGTTACGGGTATGATTAACGGTAATGACCTTGAAATGCCCACCTCAGGCGGATACAACGATGCGAAGGTCTGCAGGGCGGTACGTGAGGGAAGAATGAAGGAGGAAAGCGTTGACATCTGCGCTGACAGAATGCTCGACCTTATCTTAAAGTCAAAGGATGCCTTCACCGTAAAATCCTACGACAAAAATGCTCACCATAAGGTTGCGGCTGATATCTGCAAGCAGAGTCTTGTTCTTCTGAAAAACGAGGATAACACTCTCCCCCTCAGCAAGGACAAAACCGTTGCAATTATCGGCGAAATGGCTCGTTGCCCCCGTTATCAGGGTGCGGGCAGCTCTAATATAAATCCCACTCAGCTTGACGACGCCTTTGACGCATTACTCAGAAAGGGCTACAAGCTTAACTTTGCCCCCGGCTACAATAAGAAGAAGGATGAAATTAACGAAATAATGCTCAAGGATGCCTGTATTGTTGCAGAAAGAGCAGAAGCCGTTGTTCTTTTCATCGGTCTTACAGAAGAGTATGAGTCAGAGGGCTATGACAGAAGCCACCTTAATATGCCTTCTTCTCACGTGAAACTCCTTGAGGAAATACTTAAGGTCAACGAAAATGTTACTGTTGTTTTTTATGGCGGCTCCCCCGTTGTTATTCCTTACCTTGATAAAATCAAGGCCCTTGTAAACGGATATCTCGGCGGTCAGGCAGGAGGAAGCGCCGTTGCTGAAATTCTCAGCGGTGACTTCAATCCCTGCGGCAAGCTTGCAGAAACCTATCCGCTCAGCCTTGAGGACACTCCCTGCTACAAGCTTTATCCCGCAACGGGTACTACGGCAGAGCACCGCGAGGGTATATTCATCGGCTACAGATACTATGACAGTGCAAAGAAGGACGTTCTTTTCCCCTTCGGTCACGGCCTTTCCTATACGGATTTCAAGTATAGCTCAATCAAGCTTTCCAAGAAAAAAATCAAGGATACCGATGAATTAACCGTAAGCTTTAAGATTAAGAACACGGGCAAGACTGCAGGTGCAGAAATTGCCCAGCTTTACGTTAAGGATTTAGAATCGACTATTTTCCGTCCCGAAAAGGAGCTTCGCGGCTTTAAGAAGGTATGGCTCGAGGCAGGCGAAGAAAAAACCGTTGAGCTTGTTCTTTCAAAAAGAGCCTTCGCGTACTACAACGTCAATATAAACGACTGGCACGTTGAAGGCGGTGACTTTGAAATCCTTGTCGGCTCATCCTCACGCGACATAAGGCTTGAGGCTAAGGTTAAGGTTGAAAGTACCGTTGAAGCGGTTGTTCCTGATTACCGTGAAACAGCGCCCTGCTATTATGAGGGCAGAGCAAATGAGGCTACGGCAGAAGAGTTTGAAGCCGTCCTCGGAAGAAAGCTGCCCCCGGCAACAATCGATAAAAATGCGCCTCTTACCCTTCTTAACAGTCTCGGAGATGCTGCAGAAACAAAATGGGGTAAGGTGATAAACAATCTGATAGACAAGGCTCTTTCCTCTATCGGCGAGGGAGATCAGGCAATGGATATGGCAAAGGCTATGCTGCTTGACATTCCGATGCGCGACTTCGTTACTATGAGTTCAGGCGTTTTCAGTGAAGAAATGGCAAAAGGCCTGCTGATGATTCTCAACGGTGAAAAGCCCGCCTTCGGTTTAGGCAAGATTCTTGCGGGACTTGCAGGCGCGATAAAGAAGCTGCCTGATTTACTTAAGGCAGTATAAAAACAAGAAAAGTTTTGGTCAAGCTTTTACAAAAGCTTGCGGGGTTTGGGGCGGAGCCCCACATATAAAAAATCAATAAATATTAAACAAAAAACGGAGCTGAAAAAAGCGGCTCCGTTTTTTCTATGATTTTTTATAATTAGCAACAATATAAAATCGTTTTGTAATATGCCAAGGGGCTTTGCCCCTTGAACCCCATGAACTTTTGTAAAAGTTCAATCAAAACTTTTCT
>JAZOVO010000117.1:0-8126 GCA_045658745.1 Acutalibacteraceae bacterium
GGGGAGAAGTTTTGCCTTTATGAACGCGGAGGCTTCGGAAAAATTCACTGACACTGCGGACCTCCTCGTAGAACTTAAGCGCGTTTTTGCTTACTTTTGTCGCAACCGACAAAAGTAAGTGCCGCCCGCACAGGGCAGTAGAACGTAAAACAAGCAACCACGGAAACTATAAATATCAAAAAAACACCGCCAAGGTATCAACAACCTTGACGGTAAAATTTATTTAATCGCTCGCCGCGGGGCGTTACTTTTCTTGTAAGAAAAGTAACCAAAAGAACTTTTCTCTTTATATCTTTTTTACAGCCTCATATGCTGACTTCGTCGCATCAGCAATTCTGCCGACCTTCTTACTGTCACCGATAACTATCGGAGCAAAACCGTTTCTCTTAAGCTCATCCTCAAGGTCATTGACGGGTCTTGAGCCGAGAGCAAGCACAACGTGGTCAACGTTCACACGGGTGTATTCCTCTGTCTTAACGTTTTCGGTAACAATGTAGCCGTCGTTGATTTCGCTGAGCTTTTCACCTACCATAAAGACCGTGCCTGCTTTTTCAAGCTTCGGCTTTATATCGTCAACGTGCTGCATCCAGGTGCCGGGGGCGATTTCCTTTGCCATTTCAACAACAGTAACCTTGTTGCCACGTTCGCAAAGGTAGTGAGCGGTTTCAAGTCCCGTCATACCCGAGCCGATGACCGCAACGCTCTTGCCCTGAAGGTTGACTCTGCCCGAGAGAATGTCCTCAAAGGTGAAGATTTCACCCGTACGGCTGCCCTTGAATTTGGGCTTTACGGGAGCGCTTCCCGTTGCAATAATTACTGCGGCGGGAGCAAGAGCTTTAAGCTCGGGGGCGGAAATCTCCTTGCCCGTGAAGAATCTCACGCCCTTTTCAAGACAGGCGTTTACGGCGTCCTCGGTAAACCAGTTAGTCTTTGACTTTTCGGGGGGAGCGGAGGCAAGGTTAATCTGCCCGCCGACAATGCTTTTCTTTTCGTAAAGGTGAACATCAAAGCCTCTGTCAGCAAGAAGCTCTGCAGCGCAAAGTCCCGCGGGACCCGCACCGATAACTGCGACCCTTCTGCCGTTGCCGTCCTTGGGAAGCTCCTCAGCCTCGTGACCCACAAGGGGATTTACGGAGCATTCACCGTGGGAGCCTAAGTAAGCGTTGTTCTGCATTGACTCAATACAGTTAAGACAGCAGATGCACCTCTTGATTGTGCCTTCACCGGTCAGAGCCTTGTTAGCCCAATGGGGGTCAGCAATCTGCGGTCTTCCGAGGCATACAAAATCCTGAACGCCCTCCTTAAGCTGAGCCTCTGCCTGCTCGGGGGAGCGGATGAGGTTAGCGGCAAGCACGGGGATTGAAACGGCTTCCTTTATAGCCTTTGCCATAAACTTTCTCCAGCCCGGCTCAAAGGAAACGGGCTCAAGCCAGTAGTTGAAGGTGTCATAGCCCGCCGAGGAAACGTCGATAGCATCTATGCCTGCGTTTTCGAGGATTTTTGCAATTTTAACGCCCTCTGCGAGGGTGTAGCCCTTGCCCTCCTGACCGATGAAGCGGTAGCATTCGTCGGCGGAAAGTCGTACAACAACGGGGAAATCCTTACCGCAGGCATCCTTGATGCCCTTGATGATGTTGCAGATAAAGCGTGTTCTGTTTTCGAGCGGTCCGCCGTATTCGTCAGTACGCTGATTTGTAACGGGGCTTAAGAACTGCTGAAGCAGATAGCCGTGTGCCGAGTGAAGCTCAACACCGTCACAGCCCGCCTTGAATACTCTTACGGCGGCGTCGATAAACTGCTGCTCAAGCTCCTTGATTTCGCTCTTGCGAAGACCTCTTACCCTGCCTGCGGCAAAGTATGCGGGGTCGCATTTTGAGGGCGCAACGCTTGAGGGAACAATGTCATTATCAAGAAGAAGAGGGCCTACCTTGGGCGTAAGCTTGTAAAGGAGCTTACCGTAAAGACCGCCCGTAAGCTTTTCAAGCTGAATGCTTAAGGGAACAGTACCCACAAGCAGACCTACATTCTGTCTGCCGGGGTGGTGAAGCTGAACAAAGAACTTCGCACCGTGGCGCTGAACACGCTGTGCAAGCTCCCTTAAGGGCTCGATGTGGTAATCGTGGCTTGCGGCAAGCTGAGCAAAGGCGGCAGAGCCCGTCTGGTCATTGACACGGGTAATCTCCGTCATAATAAGTCCGCAGCCGCCCTTTGCACGTTCCTCATAGTAGTTCATCAGCTTTTCGGTAGGCTTGCCGTCGAAGTGACCGAAGCCCATAAGCATCGGGGGAAGCACGATTCTGTTTTTTATTTCACAAGTGCCGATTTTCATCGGGCTTGACATTATTTCAAAACTCATTTGAGAGCACCTTCTTTATGTTTTTTTACCGTCTGTTTGAACTCAGCAAACTTTCTCTTTTCAAGGAAAAGGTAAGCAGTTTTAACGGGAGGCATAAATTTCATAAGCACCTTTGCAATGTCAAAAAGCTTGCAGGGGCTGACGTTCTTCTTGCCCTTTTCAATGCCTTCAACCATCTTTCTTGCAACGTGGTCAGGCTTCTGCACGGGGAAGGGCTTTTTGAAGGGAAGCTCGTTTGCTGCGGCAAAAAAGCCCGTGTCCGTAGCAACGGGATAAAGGCAGGTGAGCTGAACATTATCGGGAATTTCAAGGCGGATACCCTCCTGGAAGCCGTGCATTGCAAACTTTGATGCGCTGTAAATTGTGTAACCGGGCATTGCCATTGTGCCGATTGCGGAAACGGTGATTGCAAAAATACCCTTTCTGCCTGCGAGATATTCTACATATTTCTGGTAAGAATAAATGGGGGAGAACACGTTGGTTTCAAACATTCTGGAGACTCTGTCCCAGTCGCAGTAGTTTACCTCCTCATAATAGGGATAGCCTGCGTTGGCGTAGAAAATGTCAATTGAGCCGAGCTTTTCGAGGGCAACCTCGAAAATTTCGTCAACGGCTTCCTTTGAAGAAACGTCCTTCTGAAAAATTATCGTGTTTTCGTCCTCGTAGGCTTCGAGTCTGCCGATGTTTTTGTCAACACAGAGAATCTTATTTCTGCCCTTGAGGAGCTTTAATACCTCAAGACCGATGCCGTTGTCACAGCCGGTGAGAACAATGTTTTTTCCTGTAATCATATTTATCTCTCCTTAAACAGTTATAGGGTAACATATACGTTTAAATATTAACATATAAGAAAAAATAAATCAACTTTAATTCCTTTGACCTTAAGGCTTCAGGGAGTGAAAACATGCATTAAAATTCCTAAAAAGGCATAACGAAGGGGTATTTTGTGCAATGTGCCGATAAATACTTAAAAAATTTGTTGACTTTTCCGATTTGGTGGTCTATAATATATATGTAATAACTTAAATAAGGAGGTTAAAAAATGGCAAAGATTGATTTTAACGCCAAAAAAGGTTTTATTTGCGATATGGATGGAGTTATCTATCACGGAAACATTATTCTGCCCGGCGTTGCAGAATTCATCAACTGGTTAAACGAAGAAAAGAAGGATTACCTTTTCCTTACAAATAACAGCGGACTTACACCCCGTGAGCTTCAGCAGAAGCTTCACAGAATGGGTCTCGAGGTTGGCGAGGAGCATTTTTACACAAGCGCCCTTGCAACGGCAGAGTTTTTAAAGGAGCAGGCACCCGGCTGCAGCGTTTACGCTCTCGGTGAAGCAGGTCTTCTCAACGCTCTTTACGAGGCGGGCTGCACAATGAATGACGTCAACCCCGACTATGTTGTTATCGGTGAGGGAAGAACTTATACCCTTGACACGCTTACCAAGGCGACGAACCTTGTGCTTGGCGGTGCAAAGCTTATCGGCGCAAACTCTGACGTGTCAGGTCCTATTGAGCACGGTATTGCTCCCGCCTGCAGAGCTCTTGTTGCACCTATTGAAATGGCAACGGGCGTTCAGGCGTATTTCTGCGGCAAGCCCAACCCGCTTATGATGAGAACGGGTCTTAAGCTTTTAGGCTGTCACTCTGCTGATGCTGTTATCATCGGTGACAGAATGGACACGGACATTGTATCGGGTCTTGAAACGGGTGTTTCGACTGTGCTTGTGCTTTCGGGCGTATCTACGCTTGAAACGGTGAAGACTTATGCTTACCGCCCCACGATGATACTTGACGGGGTAGGGGAGATTGTAAGGCTGGCAAGAGGTTAAGGACAAAAAACGCAAAGTTTTGGTCAAGCTTTTACAAAAGCTTGTCAGGGTTGGTAAGGGGTGAAACCCCTTACGCATTTAACAATATAACAAAGGAGCTGTAAAAAACTTTCGTTTTTTTACAGCTCCTTTTACTGTGTTTTTTTGAATTAAAATGTTTTCTGACCTCGCCGGTCGGGCATCGCCACCGAAGCGCCGCCAGTGGCGGATACAGCGAGGTGAGGATGGCGCAGCGGTCAAAATTCATAGGCGCTCCAAGCCGTTATGAATTTTGGGGACCGCAAGAGGGCCTTTTCTTGTAAGAAAGAATCAAAGAACTTTACATTTTAGTGCTTTCCGCACCCGTGTTCACCGCAGGTGTGACCTTCGCCGTGCTCGTGGTCGTGATGGTCACAATGAACATCGGGGTTATACTTAAGGCTGTTTGAAATAAAGGCAACAACCGCACCGTCAGCACTGCCCGTTACACCGCCGTAAAATTTAATGCCCGCCTCGGTGAGTGCATTCTGTGCACCGCCGCCGATACCGCCGCAGATGAGCACATCAACGCCGTTATCCTTAAGAAAGCCCGAAAGTGCACCGTGACCGCTGCCGTTGGTGTCAACAACCTTTGCTGAAACAACGGTGTCACCGTCTACCTCGTAAATTTTGAACTGACTTGTGTGACCGAAGTGCTGAAAAACACTGCCTGCCTGATAGGTAACTGCAATTTTCATTTTTATTATCTCCTTTTCTGAAAATGATTTTAAATTTATGTTACAGTAGGGACACGGCTTGCCGTGTCCGTCTGCGTTTGGTTCGGAATATTTTACGCGGACACGGCAAGCCGTGTCCCTACGGAATCGTTTATTTCAGGTTTAAAAAGCAGAGGTTATCCCAAAAGCCGCCAATTCCCTCACCGTCTCTGCAACGGGAAGTCCCACAACGGAAAAGTAGTCGCCCTCAATACCCTTGACAAGGACACAGCCCTTGCCCTGAATGCCGTAAGAGCCTGCCTTGTCATCACATTCACCCGTGGCAACATAGGCGTCAATAAGCTCACCTTCAAGCTCATAAAACTCAACTTTAACCGTGTTTACAAAGGACACGGTCTTATCTTTATCTACGATGCACACACCCGTGTGAACATTGTGCTTCTTGCCCGAAAGGAGGGCGAGCATTTCCTTTGCCTCGTTACGGTCTTTCGGCTTGCCGAGGATAACCCCGCCGTATTCAACAACGGTGTCACAGCCAAGGACAACGGCATCGGTATTCTCATTAAAAACGCTTTTTGCCTTAAGCTCTGCAAGGCTTTTCACAAGCTCCTCGGGGGTGGGAGCGGTAACAGCACTTTCGTCAGCGTCGGAGGGGATTACCTCAAAGCTTAAGCCTACGTTTGAAAGAAGCTCCTTGCGCCTCGGTGAAGCGGAAGCTACAATAAATCTTTTCATCAGAATTTGTTCTCCTTAGGGTGACAGTAATCGAACCTGATAAGCCTTAAATGTCCGATTTACAGCACCTTTGATGATTTTTCTCCTCGCAAGACGCGAGTATTGTTTCGTCGAAGAAATCCTCAAATGCACTATAACTCGGGCATTTAAGGTTCTTCGAAGTTTAACGGGAGAAGATTTTTATTGTAACGAGGCAAAAAACGCAGAAAGGCTGACGCCTTTCAAGGCTTTTTAACGATGTTACAGTGAAAATATGCCCCGTTAAACCTTATCGGGTTCGACTGCTGTCACCCTTAACAAGGTTGTTTATTTTAAGCACAAGAGCAACGGTCTTGCTGTCGGAAATCTCACCGTCCATTACCATTTTAACCGCATCCTCAAGGGGGATTTTCTCAACATCGAGGAACTCGCCCTCGTCAAGGTGCTGACTTGTGCTTTTAAGTCCCTTTGCGGCAAAAAGATGGATGATTTCACTGCAGTAGGCAACGGTGGGGTAAACCGTACCCATTGGAATTACCTCGTCAGCTACAACGCCGCACTCCTCCTCAAGCTCACGGATACCTGCCTTAAGGGGATCCTCTCCTTTTTCAAGCTTGCCCGCGGGAAGCTCGAGAAGAACTTTTTTATAAGGATAGCGGTACTGCCTTACAAAGTAAAGCTCCTTGTTTTCTGTCATAGCGGCAACACATACGCCTCCGCTGTGCTCGACAATTTCCCTTGTGGCCTTTGAGCCGTCGGGCAGCTCAATATCGTCAACGTGGAGGGTGATGATTCTGCCCTCGTAGATTATATTTTCCTTAAGGGTTTTTTCCTCAAAATTCATATGAACGCTCCTTGTCATAAGTCGGGACTTTTTTTAATATATATCACTTAAAAGGAGAAGTGATACATAATGGAATACACAGTAAAGCCCTGCTTATTTGATTATAGCACAAATTTAAAAATATTTGAAGAGCTTTCAACAGAATTTTCTTTTTTAAGACCGTCGGTTGTCGGTCGGACAGCCCTCGGGCGTGGGATTTTTTCTCTGTCTCTCGGCAACGAAAAAAATTCCGTTATACTTGCGGGCGGCTTTCACGGGAGTGAGTGGCTGACGAGCCTTGCCCTTTATATGTTCACGGAAAGAGTATGCAGATGCATTACGGAAAACAGGCTGATGTGCGGCGTTGACCTTGAAAGAGCCTTTACACAGTTAGGTGTGACAATTATTCCCTGCGTAAACCCTGACGGGGTGGAGATTGCCACCCACGGCATTGAGGGCGCAAGGGGACTTAAGAATCACGTGGCTTCAATCAATTGCAAGGACTACAGTAAATGGAATGCAAACGCCCTCGGTGTTGACATAAATCATAACTTTAATGCGGGGTGGGATAAGCTCAGGCAGATGGAGCAGGAGCAGGGGATAACGGGCCCTGCCCCGAGGCAGTACGGCGGAGAGTTTGCGGAAAGTGAGGCGGAAACGCGGGCGCTTACAAGGCTCTGCAGGCTGAAAAAATTCCGCTCCTGCATGGCGGTGCATTCTCAGGGTGAGGAGCTTTTCTGGCGGTACGGAGAAAACACACCGAAAAGCTCGGAGATGATGGCGAAAATCCTTGCTGATTCCTGCGGATACAGACTTGTAAGCAATGCAGGGCTTTACAGTCACGGCGGGTTCAAGGATTGGTTTATTGATGAGCTTGCCGCACCGGGGTTTACAATGGAAATCGGCAAGGGAGAAAATCCCCTGCCAAAGGAAGAGCTTTATAATATTTATGCAGATATTGAGGAGGCGCTGCTGCTGTTTTGTCTGATGTGAGGTGGAAAGGGATAAAAAAGGGGTAGTTTTTTTTGGTTACTTTTTTTGCAAAAAAAGTAACGCCACGCGGCGAGCAATGAAAAAATACAGGTCACGGATTTCCGTGACCTGTTGTTATACTTAATATCCGTTAGCTTCGGCACCGTAAACGGCTTGTTCATATGTGAAGCCTTCGTATTCAAGCTGTTCAATTAAACCTTGTTTTGAAAATGCGGTAAAACTTAAATAATTTTTTGCACTTTTAGCTGCTTGCTCGTACCAGTCTGCACCGCAGTTGTCCGCTGCATATACTGCGTCTTCGTGTGAATAATCTTCATACTCAAGCTGTTCGATGAGTCCTTCGTAGGAGAAAGCAGAGAAACTTAAATAGCTTTTTGCAGATTTCAGAGCATTTTTTTGACCCATTGTTTCGGCTTTGGTTGTTGTGATTTTAATTGTTGTTTTTTCTTCAGTTGTCTTCTCTTCAGTTGTTTTTTCGGATGTGCTATCAACCACAGAAGCGTTTTCAGTTGTTGTAGATGCATCTGAAATGTTTTCAGTTTCACCTGAACTTCCAAAAGCAATAAGAACAACAAGTACAATTACCCACAACCACCATTTTTTATAAAGGGGTTTACTGACTTTTCCTCCACATTCAGGGCAGATTTTTGCTTTTGTTGAGATTTCTTTTCCGCATGATTTGCAGTTAGTGAGATTTTTTTTCATATTTAT
>JAZOVO010000118.1:0-20514 GCA_045658745.1 Acutalibacteraceae bacterium
ACGGCATTAGGCAGTAGAAGGTAAAAGCAGCGCCGCCGCAACGGCGGCAGGTCGCCCACGTGGCGACGCTACAATATAATCCGAACTCGGACGCGTAAAAAAAAGCGGGCGCAGATTGCCTCTCCCCCGCAAGGAAACAACACCTGCGGAGGGTAAAAAGCGACAAGCCGACCATTGGTCGGCGCTACTACATAAATATACACAAAAAAACACCGCCTTTTTTCAAGGCGGTGTTGATTTATTTTATCAATGACCTCGCCGGTCGGGCGTTACTTTTCTTGTAAGAAAAGTAACCAAAAGAACTTTTCGTTTTGTGTTCTTTTATTTTCTCTCTGCGCCGTAATTTACGACAGCAATCTCATTCGCCGCATTCCTGAACTCGGGAATCCAATGATCCCCCGCCTTGACATTCTTAAAGCCCTCAGCAGTTACACCAAGATTAACCTCAGTAAGTCCTACCTTGTTGCCGTCAGCGTCAAGCTTTGCACAGTAGGTAAAGCTGTATGCGCCGATTTCCTTGATTGATGCGGGAATGTAAAGATAGGTAAGTCCCGCATAATTGAAGGTGTCAAGACCGATGAATTCAAGTCCCTCGGGAAGTGATGCATAGGTCTCCTCACCCTTGTAGGAGCTGATTTCCTTAAGTGCCTCAGCCTTGAGGAATGCCATATTTTCAATTCTCTTAAGTCCCTCGGGAAGGTTAACCTTTTCAAACTTACAGTCGGAGAAGGCTGAACGTCCGATTACCTCAACCTCTGCAGGAACGGTGAATTCCGTGCCCTCATAGGCCTTGGGAACACAGAGGAGTGTCTTCATATCCTTTGTGTAAAGAACGCCGTCAACAGCCTTGTAGCTCTCGTTAGCCTCATCTACAACAAATTCCTTGAGTGCGCGGAGGTTTACGAATGCCTCACCGTAAAGTGATGTAACATCCTTGCCGATGTAAACCTTTTCAATGCTTTCATCCCAGGGGAAGGGATGGTGAGCAATTGAAGTAACCTTCTTGCCGTCGGTGCCTTCGATTCTTATTTCCTTTGCACCGTCTCTGTTTGTCATAGCGGTATACTCAAAGCCTCCGTCTTCCTTTTCCGTAAGGGTTACGGGCTCCTCATATTCCTTTTCGGCGCCAAACACAAGCTCAACCTTCTTATCAAGAAGACCGCTGTCGTATTCGGGAATCCACTGACCGCCCGCTTCAACGCTCTCAAACTCCTCCTCGCTCATACCGATATAAACCTTACCGTATCCGAGGAAGCCGTCACCGCTCTTTTCAGCGGTATCAAAGAAAGCGTGGTGACCGATATACTTAACCGTTGAGGGGATGCGCAGAACATCGCCGTCGTCGCAGTAGCTCATAGCATCCGAGCCGATATACTCAAGGCCCTCGGGAAGTGACTTGTAAACGCCCTCAAGCTTTGCAACTGCGGAAAAGCCTGTCTCGTCCTCAGCGGCGGTGCTTGACTCGTAGGAGTAGATGCCTGTCATCCACCAGTTTCTCATAATAGCCATAGTCTCAATTCTCTTGGGACCCTCGGGCATATAGAGCTTTGCAAGAGGAAGGTCATAAAAGGCAAGCTCACCGATAGTTTCAACCGTTGCGGGAAGAACGTAGGTGAGAATGTCTGCCTCGTATCTTGCGCGGAACTCCATATTGTTTTCACCGTCTGCCCAGATTGTATCGTTGTAGCCGTATTTTTCACGGAGATACTGAGGATGATTCATCGGGTAGAGGATAATCTCTGTCTTGTCTTTATTGTAAAGGACACCGTCGATATCGCAGAAATACTCGTTTTCCTCGTCAACATAAATGTTTTTAAGAGTACGGCAGGTAAAGAAAGCCTTGCCGTCAATTTCCTTTACATCCTTGCCGATATAGATTGTTTCAAGGTTTTCGTCACAGTTGAAGCAGAACTGAGGAATAGCGGAGATGGGCTTTGTCTCATCCTTTACAAGGGTGAAGTTCGTTGCCGCATCGGGGTTTTCCTTGTCGGTTTCAATTGTTACTGCGTAGTCAATTGTAAGCTCCTTGATATAGCCGGTATTGTTGAATTTAGTGAATTCATATGTGCCGTCACCGACCTCGTTGTACTCAAAGGGAGTACGTGAAACAACTCTTACGCTGAAGTACATTGAAAGTCCGACGGCGATAAGAAGAAGCACGGTGAATACAATCTTCTTGAGTGTGAAGCTTGTAAAGGGCTTATTTATATGCGGTGCTGAAAGCCCGTCGATTTTATAGGTCCATATCTCCTCATCGGGAATATCGAGGTGCACATCAACGGGGGCAGTCATACCCTTAAAGACTTTTTCTTTTTTATCCTTCATTGTGTATACCTCCTTTAACCTATATAACCGCCGCTGATTTTTTCGCCCTCTTCCTCGGCCTTTTTGGCGGTTACCTCTGCACGGCGCTGAAGCACCTGGATAACCTTTGCCTGCTTTTCGTTGTCGTAGTCCCAGAAGAAGTAGGGAATAGACATAAGCACGAAGCCGATGATATCAATGATAAGAGGAACGGCAATAATCTTGAAGCGGGCTGAGTCGATATAAAGAACGTCCCAGTTGCTGTTAAAGCCGAACTTGAGAAGCATAAGGGGAATGATAAGGCTGACAAATGAGGTGATGGGGCCTGTGAACCAGCCGAAAACACCAGAGAAGCTTTCAAGTCTTTCACCTGAAAGGTACATCTGATAGTCACCGATACGTGTACCCATATCGTGACCTGCAGTTGTGGGAATGGTCTTTGTCATTTCCATAATGAACATAACAATGATACATGCAAGGCCACAGATATGAACGTTATCGCCGAAGAACCAGAAGGCACCTACAAGCATTGCATTACCGGCAGCGCGGGTAAGCTGATAGAAAATCATAATCTGCTTATAGTCAAATCTCTTGAGGAAGAAGGGTGCACACAGATCGGGCGGTGTACCCGCAAAGGAGATAAGGTTGACAATAATCGTGTAGGGCAGACCCGATAGACGGAAGGTATAAAGATATACAATCTGTGTGATTGCAAGCATACCGTTACCGAGAGAGTCGATAAGACCTACGATGGTATTGATAAGGAGATATTTATTACGAAGAACGCCGAACATACCCTCCCAGAAGTTGATCTGCACCTTTCTTTCGAGGGGCGGCTGAGGAATTCTCTCCTTGAGCCTGCCTGCATAAACCATAGTGATAAGTGCAGGAACGATGAAGGCGATGGGATAAACATAGCGGTAAAGGTTGATGTCAGCCCATTCGTCCTTGAGTGAGTCGGCAACAACGGGGATGATAATTGAAACGATAGTGTGCACAAAGTGGGAAAGCTTAACGGGATATGTACGTACAAGAAGTCTTTCGGACATATCGGGGCTGATAGTCTTCGAAAGGGTTTCAAGGCTGTTACCGAAGCCGAAGATATTGAAGCAGGCAAACAGAAGGTTTGCTGTCCATACTCTTGTAACCATATCAGGGATATTGTAAAGGGGAAGCCAGCCTACAAGAATTACCATAATGCACTTGGGAAGAACGTCACAGTAAAGGGAATACTTGTATCTGCCGTACTTCGGGATAAGCTTTTTACGGTAGAAGATATTTCTTGAGCCTGCCCAGCCGTTCCAGAGAATATGAGTACCGAGGATTTTAAGTGCCGATGCGGCGGTGATACCGAGGCTCTGCATATTGTTAAGGTAAACGATGAGCGGATTTGTTGATGTATCAAGGAAGGGGAACTTACCCAGAATCATTACAAGACCAATAACAATAAGGGAGAAATAAAGTCCGTAGAACTTCCTTTCCGTTTTCTTCGGCAGGAAGCCGAGGTTATCGTTGATAATCCAGCCGATAAGAGTCCAGATATAGTTAAGGGGCATATTGATAATGCCTATGAATGAGAAGGTAAGGTAAGGCAGCTTATAGTGATACATAAACAGGTAGCAGCTTGCCCAGAAGCCGATGCTTTCAAGCATTTTTGAGCCTGTATAGTTTGCGCCTATACCAAGGAACAAATCCTTGTATTCCCTGTAGGGAACATACTTACCCTCAGGCGGGGTTTTCCAGTGAGTTTTTACTTCGGTGAAAAATGATTTTACTTTTCCCAAACAAACACACACTCCTTTCATTATAATTGTAACAATTATAGCATATTTGTTGCCCTATTACAACGAGTTGACCTGCTAAAAAAAAGGAAATATATTTGGTTATTTTGCCACGAAGGAGGGGCAACCGGGCGCTACAATATAATTCTTACGCGTAGGGGCCAGCCCCGCGTGGTGTTTACTCCCTCCGTAACGGCTTCGCCGTGCCACCTCCCTCGGAGCAAAGACAAAAACACCGCCTTACTTTCAAGACGGTGTTTCTTTATTTCACCAATGACCTCGCCGGTCAGGCGTGTCTTTTCTTGTAAGAAAAGTAACCAAAAGAACTTTTCGTTTTAAATCAGAACACCATATCCGCATAGATGGGATAATGGTCGGAAACGTAGCGATCATTGTACTTCTCACGCATAATGTTGTAGGACTTTACGTCT
The DNA here is from genome assembly GCA_045658745.1 of Acutalibacteraceae bacterium. GTDB lineage: Bacteria > Bacillota > Clostridia > Oscillospirales > Acutalibacteraceae > UBA6857. The sequence continues at coordinate 4,517 of JAZOVO010000118.1, forward strand.
GTGATTTTTTCGTTGACAAGGATGAAGTCAATGGGGCTTCCCTTTACCGTGCCGTTGTAGGCGTGGGAGGTGCAGCCGCTGTCTGCCTTTTCGGCTATGGCTGATACGTCGGTAAGCTCACCTGCGGTAAGCTGCTTGTAAAGGTCGCTTCCCTGGGGGAAGTTGAAGTCACCCGTAACTACAACGGGCATATCAAACTCTGCCGCCTTCTGAAGCACAAGGTCAAGTCCCTTTGTCCTTGCCTCGGCGCCGCGGTTGTCGAGATGTGTATTCACGTGAGCGTAGCGCTCCCCTGTCTCGCGGCTTTCAAGCACCGCCCAGGTGCAGGTGCGGTGATATTTCGCATCCCAGCCGATTGACACAACGCAAGGCGTCTGTGAAAGCCAGAAGGTTCCGCAGTCCACAAGCTTATACTTGTCCTTGCGGTACATAATAGCCGTTGACTCACCGAGTAAGGGCATACCTGTAAGTCTGCCCACGCCGATAATTTCATAATCGGGGAGATATGTCTTAAGAGTAAGGAACCATGTTCCCTCACATTCCTGAAGTCCCACCGAGTCGGGGAGATAATCGGCAATAACCTGAGGCACGATTTCCTCGCGGTCAAACTCTCCGTCGCGCACATTAAAGGACATTATACGCACCGTTTCGGGCGCAGGAGCCTTAACGCCCGTATCGGGCAGGCCGATGCCGAGAAAGGGCAGAATAAGCGCAAAAAGAGCACTTAAGACCTGCTTTGCATTTGTTAAAAGATTCTGTATATCCATATTTACTCTCCTCGTTTTATTTCTTATATAATAATATCATTAACACAGGAGGTATGTCCAATTAAAAATTCTTAACCGTAAAATTACCGTCTGCCGAGCCCTCTGAAAAAATCCGCAAGAGCTCTCAGGGGTCTTGTTATTTTCCACGACCTTGAGCTGACAATCGCTCCGAGCGTTGCCTCAAGGCGCAAATTCTGCTGCTCTGCCCTGCGGATTTCACCGCTGAGCCGTCTGTTCTCCTCTCTGAGAGAGTGAGCCTCAGCCTTTTTGCGCTCAAGCGCCCCGAGAGCCTCATCTCTTTGTACAAGAGCCGCGGCGAGGTCATCCTTAAGGCGGTTAAGCTCCTTTACCCTCTCATAGCCGAAGAGCCCGTAATAGTCCTTTCCCGAAAAGCTGACGGCCTCCTCACCACCCGCTTCTGTCCATCTGCGGTAATTCTCCGCCCAGTCACCGTAGTACATAAAGGCGGCGGGATTTTTCCAAGGCTTACCCGAAACGGAGTAATAGTCGAGAAAATGCACAAGCACCGACTCTCCCCTGTCGCAGGCAACGGGAGTATTATAGGCGCTGATGTCAAGCTCCCTGAGGCTTATCCCCTTTTTATGTACAAGCCACGCCGTAACAAGCTCGTCAATTCCGCCGTCTCTGAGATTTTTAACCTCGTCAAAGGCGGCCTTTATCTCTGCGGCGTCAATATTATACTTAAGCAGTCTGTCGGTGAACATAAAAAGTCCGCCGTTGCCGCATTTTATTTTCCCGCCCTCAGGCAGTATATCGGAAAAGATTTGCGCCGTATCCCAGCCGATTATGCTCCTCCAGGCGAGCTCCTCCTCAAGCTGAAAAAGCCCTGATATATCGCCGCGCACGTGCATATCCGCGTCAAGGTGAAGCACCCTTTCATAGCGTTCTATAAGCTCAAAGCCGAAAAGCTTACAGACAACGTACTCGCCCCACCTGAGCACCCTCGGATGACTGAGGATTTCCTCCCACTCCTTCGGAAACTCCATTATCGGAAAATATATATCGCCGTGAAGTGAGCGCAGCAGCTCTGCGTTTTTCTCACTCAGGCCGTTATGATAGACAATAACGTCGGCAGTCCTCATCAGCTCCGGAGAGTACCGTTCAAGGGACATAAGTATATTTGCAACGGCAAAGGCATAGCCGTCACTTATTGCAAAAAAGATTGCATTCTTGTTTTTCGTATTCATATCAGTCTCCCTCCTGACGCCTCAGAACGCCGAGCCGAGCACCCTTTCTTCACCGTCGGGCAATCTGATTTTAAGGTGGCACATTCCGTCAATTCCGATGACGGTACCACTGTATTCCTCCCCGCCCGCGCTTACGGTGATTTCCTCACCGAGTCCGAGCAGCCTTTGTGAATATTCGGCTATGAACTCCTTTTCGGTCAGCTTGCGGTAGTATAATACAAATTCATTGACAATTTCACCTATAAGGCGGTTTTTTATGCTCCCGTCATTTTTTCCGAGAGTTGCCGCAATGCTCCTGAGCTCATCGGGAAAGCCGCCCTCGGGCTCACTTATGTTGATTCCTATACCTACAACCGCCCAAAGGACGTCTCTGCAGTCCTTTGACAGATGAGCCTGAGTCAGAATTCCTCCGACCTTTTTGCCGTCAAGGTAAATATCATTGACCCACTTTATGCGGGGCTTTACGCCGACAACCCTTTCAATTGCCCTTGCAGAAGAAACTGCCGCCATTGTGGTAAGAAGGGTGCACTCCTCAGGGGTGTAGGCAGGTCTCAGAAGAAGGCTCATATATATACCCGTGCCGTCGGGCGAAAAAAAGCTTCTGCCCTTGGTGCCTCTGCCCTTTGTCTGCTCCTCGGCAACAAGAAGGGAAAGCTCACCCTCTCCCCTTTCGGCTCGTCTTTTCATTTCATCGTTTGTGGAGTCGATTATATCAACCGTTTCTATTTTAATATCCCCGACAAAAGGAGCAAGATATTTTCTGATAATTTTTTCATCTGCACGTTCCTTCAAGACTCTTCACCTCTTTTTATGCTGATATTTTAACACGAAAATGCTGTGAATTACAATACGTCTTACAATAAAATAAGCTCAGCATCCGTAAATGAATGCTGAGCCTTTTGTTTATTCTGATTATTCCTTATCCTTTTTATCCTTTTTCTCGGGAAGGTTGTTGAGTGCATTTACGAAAACAACAATAACGGCTGTTACGATGAAAATACCCAGCATACCTCTGCCCATATAAGGAAGTGATGCAAGAAATGCTTCAAAATCAATAGCAAAATTCATATTACCTCTCCTTATTTACTGAAGAATGTAAGAATCAGACCGCCCGCAATAACGGAAGCAATCTGTCCTGAAACGTTAACACCGATTGAATGCATAAGAAGGAAATTCTGATTATCCTCCTCAAGACCCATCTTATGAACAACACGGGCTGCCATGGGGAATGCGGAAATACCTGCGGCACCGATCATGGGGTTGATCTTCTTCTTTGAGAAGAGGTTCATAAACTTTGCAAGCATAACACCTGCGAAGGTATCGAAGATGAATGCGAAAAGACCGAGACCGATAATGAGAATGGTGTCAAACTTAAGGAAGTCCTCTGCACGCATCTGGGAAGCGATGGTGAGGCCGAGGAAGATTGTGATAAGGTTTGCAAGAACCTTCTGTGCTGTTTCTGAAAGGGAGTTGAGAACACCGCATTCACGGATAAGGTTACCGAACATAAGGAATCCGATAAGAGCAACAGCGTCGGGAGCTACAAGACCTACGATAACCGTAACAACGATGGGGAAGAGAATCTTTGTAAGCCTTGAGGGCTGCTTACCCTGAGTGTTATCCATACGGATAAGGCGTTCCTTCTTTGTGGTGCAAAGCTTGATGATGGGAGGCTGGATAAGAGGCACAAGAGCCATATATGAATAAGCCGCAACCATAATTGCACCGATATACTTTGAGCCGAGCTCCATTGAAACCGCAATAGCTGTAGGGCCGTCTGCCGCACCGATAATACCGATTGAAGCAGCGTCCTTGATATCGAAGCCTAAAAGTGATGCAAGGCAGAGTGTGAAGAAAATACCGAACTGTGCCGCCGCACCGAAAAGCATAAGCTTCGGATTGGTCAGAAGCGGTGTAAAGTCAATCATAGCACCGATACCGATAAAAAGAATAAGGGGCATAAGCTCACCGAATTCATTTGAGATACCGAACTTGAAGATAACGTCAATAACGTGCTGTGCGCCTGAGTTGGGAAGGTTAATAAGAATTGCACCGAAGCCCATAGGGAGAAGAAGTGAGGGCTCCATTTCCTTTTTGATTGCAAGGTAGATAAGGACTGCGCCTATAACCCACATTGCAACCTCTTTCCATTCGAGGGTAGCGAAATTCGCAAATAAATCAGCCATTTACCGCACCTCCGATTAAATAACAATGAGAATATCGTCGGTGTTAACGGTTGTGCCTCTTGAAACAAGAATCTGCTTAACGACACCGTCACAGGGTGAGGAGATATCGTTTTCCATTTTCATTGCCTCAAGAACCATAAGCACGTCGCCTGCCTTGACTGCCTGTCCGACGCTTACGTTAACGCTTACAATTGAGCCGGGCATAGGTGAAGGAATTGTTGTGCCTTCAGCTGAAGCCGCCTGAGGTGCGGGCGCTGCTGCGGGTGCAGGTGCTGCTGCGGGTGCTGCTACGGGAACGGGAGCTGCTGCGGCTGCCGTTACATTGGTAACAACTGCCTCCTGCTCAGTAACCTCTACCTCGTAATTTTTTCCGTTTAAATTAACTACATACTTCATTATTATTTATCCTCCTTAAGGGTGATTGAATCGAACTTAAGTCTGTTAAGGGGTATGCCTGTTTTGTGAGAAACAATTGCCATAATAACTGCGGCTTCCTTCTCCTCAACGCCGTTTAAAGCAGGACCTGTATATACTGCCTGTGCGGGAGTGACTGCAACGGGCTGTGACTGAGCTCCTGTTACGGCAACAGCCTCAGCGGGAAGAGCTTTTCTGCGTATTGCCTTTGCTATATAAACATAAGCCACAAATAAAACACCGAAGGCTGCAACACAGATTGCGGGCAAGGGAAGCTCGCCTGCGACGGTAACTGCCGTAGGGCCGTCTGCACCGCCGATTATTCCGATAGAAAGTAAATTAAGTATAGTCTGCATCTCTTCGCCTCCTTACGCTTCTCTTATGGTATATCTGTAGGTGTTTCTTTCCTTTTCGTCGCGCTTGTCGAAGTAAGCCTCAGCCTGAGCGGGGAACGCGATATATGAAAGAACATCCTCATCACTTTTTGCCTTGTCGCCGATTTCAGCCTTCGCCTTTTCAAAATAAGGCTCAAGAGTATCTGCAAAACGGCAGGTAACGGGGGTCTCGTCACCGAGAATCTTCTTTGCAAGCTCAGCGTTTACCTCACCGGGAGCCTTGCCGTAGAAGCCGAAGAAGTAGTTTCTGATTTCCTTTGAAATGTTCTTGTATCTTTCGCCTGCAAGAACATTCTGTGTTGCCTGAACGCCAACCATCTGGCTAAGGGGTGTAACAAGGGGAGGATAGCCGAGGTCCTCTCTTACTCTGGGCACCTCAAGGAGCACCTCCTCAAACTTATCAAGCTTGCCTGTGGCTGTAAGCTGAGCAACAAGGTTTGAAAGCATACCGCCGGGAACCTGATAAAGAAGAGCGTCTGTATCCGTTGCAAGAACAACGGGGTTGAGAAGTCCGCTTTCAAGAGCCTTTGCTCTTACGGGCTTGAAGAAATCGTTGATTTTCTTAAGCGCATCCATATCAACGCCGACCTCATAGCCCTGCTGCTTGAAGGAGTAGACAAGAGTTTCTGTGGGAGGCTGTGATGTACCGCCCGAGAAGCAGGAAATTGCGGTATCAATTACATCTGCACCGGCTTCAACCGCCTTCTGAAGAGTAAGAGCACCGAGACCTGTTGTTGAGTGAGTGTGAACAATAACGGGAAGCTCCACCTCTGCCTTGATAGCCTTAACAAGGTCGTAAGCCTCCTGAGGACCCATAATACCTGCCATATCCTTGATACAGATTGACAGAACGCCCATTTTTTCCATTTCCTTTGCAAGCTCAACATACTTTTCAAGAGAATGGATGGGAGAAAGAGTATAGCAGATTGTGCCCGAGGGATGAGCACCACACTTAAGGGTTTCATCAACGGCAACCTCAATGTTACGAAGGTCGTTGAGGGCGTCGAAAATTCTGATAATATCAATACCGTTTTCTACGCTCTTTCTGATAAAGGCGCGTACAACGTCATCGGGATAATGCTTGTAGCCCAGAAGGTTCTGTCCGCGAAGGAGCATCTGAAGCTTTGTGTTCGGACATGCCTTACGGATTTTTCTGAGTCTCTCCCACGGATCCTCGTTAAGGTAACGAAGGCAGGAGTCGAAGGTAGCACCGCCCCAGCATTCAAGTGAGTAGTAGCCCGCCTTGTCAAGCTCGGAAAGAATAGGCTCGAATTCGTCAAAGGACATACGGGTTGCAATCAGGGACTGGTTGGCGTCACGGAGAATTGTTTCTGTGAATTGTACTTTCAAATTATCACCCCATAGTATTAAGTATTTTTAATATTTGCGTGTTTTCTTTAAAATTTAATAACAAATTTTGCTATTATATATCATACAGAAAAAAGCGGGAAATTTCAACTGTTTTTTTACTTTTTCTCAAAATTTATGCTTTGCTTTTTTCAATTCTGCGGGATACACAAAAAAACTGCCGGGTGCAGCAGACACCCGACAGATATTACTGACAGTATTATAATTTTGAAAAGCCGTGACTGTTGATAAGAGCGTCGATTTTCACCTTTTCCTTACACAAGGGACACTCGTGTGCAGGCACGGTGAAATAGCCCTCAAGGTCGTTGGGATTGAACACCGATTCAACGGGATATCCGCCACACTCGCTCTTTGTAGAAAAGATTGAAGCAATACCTACAACCTCGCCGCCGTAATACCTTACCGCCTCAATAGCCGCACTTGCGGTGTTACCCGTTGCAACGGAAACTGCAAGAACAAGCACGTGCTTGCCCTTTATCATAGGTACGATATTATCTCTGAAAAGGAGCTGGGCGTGACCCGTCATTTCGGGAGTCACAACATAAATTGTCTGATGGGCGTTAATGTTGATAAACGAGCTTTTTGTAAGCTCCTCTGCAAGGCAGGTGCCGATAACCTCTGTTCCGTCAAGGCAGAGAATTGTGTCAACAATTTTTGTGCTGTAGCTGTTGTTGCGGCAAAGCTCCCTTGCTACCGCCTTTGCCTCGGAAAGTCTTGATTTCTGCGCGGCAACGTCGATATAATAGTTACTGTGCGAGTGAGAGGAAGCGAAATGTCCCTTTGCTACACGTAGGACAAGGTCGCTCTGATGAGTCGTGATTTTCAAGCTTTTATCTGTAGGCATAAGAAATACCTCCCCTTTTTTGTTCGCGCCTTTAATATGCGTAATTATTGTACAATATTTTCGCCACAACTTCAAGTTTTTTATGAAAATTTATTATAAAAATAAAAAGTATGTTTATTTCATTTAATGCTTTATTTTTCCGCCGTCATGTGATAAAATAAGCAGGACAAAAAAATCAAAGGAGTCTTATTATGAAAAACAAGACAAGGGAACGCGGACTGTTCGTCCTCGGTGTTGCCATATGCTTTGCGCTTGCGGGCTTTTCGGTTTTCTTAGAAAAGCTGATACCGGGCGGACTGCTGGGAGCATCAATCATTGCATTATTTTCAGGCACGATAATCAACAGCTTTTTTCATCCCGCATGGATCAAGCCTGCGCTTAAATTCACCTCAAAAAGAATTCTCAAGCTCGCAATCATTCTTTTGGGCGCATCCTTATCCGTAAGCACAATTATGTCCGTAGGTAAAATGACCTTTTTTGTTATGATATTCACCTTTGCAATGTGCTTTGGCGGAGGTTATTTCATACGTAAAATATTCGGACTTAACTGGAAGCTCAGCAACCTCATTTCTGCAGGCACGGGCATATGCGGCGGCTCTGCAATAGCTGCTATCGCCCCCGTAATCGATGCCGAGGATAAGGACGTTGCCTTTGCTATGTCCTCGACCTTTCTTTTTGATATGGTAATGGTTGCCCTTTATCCGATTATGGGTAAGGCGCTGAAAATGACCGATATTGCCTACGGAATATGGGCGGGCACCTCGGTGAACGATACCTCAAGCGTTGTCGCATCGGGCTACGCCTTCTCCGAAATGGCGGGCGATTTTGCTACGATGGTCAAGCTTACAAGAACCGTTGCAATCATCCCCACCGTTCTGGTCTTTGCATATATCGGCACACGCCTTAAGCGCAAGGAGCTCGAGGCATCAGCCAACGGTCAGAAGGTAAATATGGTAAAAATCATCCCCTGGTTTATAGGCGGATTCTTACTGCTGGCTACTCTCAACAGCGTGGGCGTCATTCCCGCTGAAGCATCGGCTCTTATGAAGGACACAAGTAAATTTTTAATGGTCACCGCATTGTCGGCAATAGGCCTCGGCACAAGTCTTACCGACTTTAAAAAGGCGGGTCTGCGACCAATGGTCTACGGGATTACGATTGATACTCTTGTAACTCTTACCGCACTTGTGGTTATATGGTGTATGGGCCTGATGTAATTCAGACTGCCGATAAAGCCACAAGAGCAGCAATGCAGTTATTATAGTGAATAATTATATCAAATAAAAAGAGGCTGAAGCATCGAGCTTCAACCTCTTTTGCATTGCTTTGACCTTTTTTCACCCTCTCGGAGTACCGTCGTACGCCTTCGGGGTGAAGAAAAGGTCATCTTGTAGCTTTCTCAACAGCCTGCCGGATTGCCGATAAAGCCACAAGTGCAGCAATGCAGTTATTAAAGTGAATAATTATATCAAAAAGCTTACCCCCGACCTGTACGGTCAGGGGTTTAATCATATCTGCTCTTTAATTTTTACTTTTCAGTCTTTTTTCTGCCGAGCTTATCAAGTCCTAGGAATACAAAGCCTACCGCTACAAAAGCGACGAGAAGAATAGCCACCCATTTTGCGACTCCGCCCACGCCCTGCGTTTCAAGGTTGACAAAGAAGTAGGGATAGATAAGCGGTGTGGTTGTGCCGGGAATAAGCACCGTCAAGCTCATAGGTGAGAGCAAAATTGAACTCACCCTCCTTGATTTCGGGCTTGGGAACGCTTACAAAAACGCCCGTAAACGATGCCGCAATCAATGCAGCCGCAACAAGACCGATAATAATGCCGACGGCTATTCCGATAATCACGTGCTTTTTGTTTTTGATAATATTTCTCCTTGATAAAATTGATTTATATTTTCATTATACACATAAAGTCTTACAAACCGCTTACAAAACACAGAAAAAACTAATCGGGCAGCTGCCTTATTACAATTCGTTAAGTTGCTTTTATCATCAGAAAGCTCCCTTCCGAACAGTCGCCATCTATTCAGAAAAGAGCCTGCAATTTCCGCGATTTGTATTATATGTAAAATTTGCCGCGGTTTTTTCTCCCTTTTACACCATTGACCCGTGAGCATTAAAATGCTAAAATAAAAATAACAACAAAATGTCAGGCGGTGGTATTACGGTTATCAAGCATCTTATAACAAAAGACAAAGAGGGTCAGTATTATACCCTGCCCTTTGATGTGCCCGAGGGCGTAGTGAAAATCACTGTCAGTTATGACTACTATAAGCCGACAAAAGGCATGATGGGTGACCTTAAGCCATCAAATACCATTGACATCGGACTTATGGATGATAAGGGCAACTTCCTCGGCTGGTCGGGAAGCGCTCACAAAACAATTTATGTAGGTCAGTATGATTCCTCGGCAGGCTACCTCTGTCAGAAAATCAATTCAGGTGCGTGGAGCATCATCATCGGTGCATATCACGTAATGGATGGCGGAGTTGAGGTTACATACAACATCGATTTTGAACACGAGGGCGAAGTGCTTCTCTATGGAGATTTACATATGCACTCAACGGCCTCCGACGGTGCGTTCAGTGCCTATGAGCTCGGAAAAATGGCAAAGGAAAAGGGTCTTGACTTCATCGGCATTGCTAACCACAACAACTTTTCGGAAAATCTTCACCTGCCCCACATTGACGGACTTACCTTTGTACCCGCAGTTGAGTGGACACACTATAAAGGGCATATGAACTTTTTCGGTGTAGCTGCACCCTTTGAAAATAGCTTCATTGCCAACACAAAGGAAGAAATGCAGTCTATCATCAGCCACGCAAAAAGCCTTGGTGCAGTTATTTCCGTCAATCATCCCGAATGTCCTCTTTGCCCGTATAAATGGGGTGACGATGACGCCTATGATATGATGGAAATATGGAACGGACCTATGAGAGGCACAAATGTAAGAGGTATTGCAAAGTGGACTTCACTTCTCAAAGGCGGCAGACAAATACCTGCAGTAGGCGGAAGTGACTATCATAAGCCCAAGCAGTTTGCAGTTCTCGGCTCACCTGTAACTGCAGTTTATTCCCCTTCACGAAGTGCAGAGGATATCCTCGGTGCAATAAAAAAGGGCAACTGCTTTGTTGCTGAAACCAAAGACACCGTAAAAATCAAGCTCACCTACGGTGGTGCTGTTATGGGACAGACGGCAGAATGGCTTGAAAACGAATGGCTCGAAATTTTTGCTGACACCAAAAAGGTTACTCTTGTCACAGACAAGGGCGAAAAGGAGCTTACACTCAAGGACAGTCACCTTAAAGTCAGACTCAAAAAAGTTAAATTTGCTTACATCAAGGTCTACAAGGGCTTCGGTAAGCTTAAGAGAACCTGTGCAGTATCAAACCCCATATATTTCAAGTAAAAATAAAAGGAGAAAATAATTATGGCACCGACAAATGCACTTACGAAGAAAACATCACCCTTCCGATATGGCTTTGCTATGTTCGGAACATCACTTCCGATCAATATGTTCAAGTCCTTTGCCGCAATCTACTATGTCAACACATTAGGACTTTCCATGGAGAAATATGCTTATATTCCTTTAATCTACGCTTTTATTGATGCTATTGACAATCCGGTTTACGGATTTTTGTCAGACAACACAAGAACAAAATGGGGCAGAAGAAGACCCTGGCTTTTAATCGGTACACCTCTTCTTGTGCTTTGCTTTATTCTTTTCTATAACGTACCCGGTGCAGTACAGTCCGATGATAAAATGCTGTTTATCTATATGCTTCTGATGTACATATTTACCGGTACTCTTGACTCACTTGTAAATGCAAACTACGGTTGCCTTTTTGTTGAGCTTTTCAAAAAAGATGAAGACCGTGCAAAAACAAACAGCTTCCGTCAGACCTGTCAGCTTTTTGCAATGGCAATCAGTATTGCTTTAACTCCCATGGTTGCCGGAAAAATCGGTTATGAGCTCACAGCTTTAATTTACGGTCTTTTAGCTCTCATAGTTATGATGTATTGCTTCTGGGGCTGCCGTGAAACGGAAATAATCCCTGAAGAAGCAGAAAAACCGAAGTTTATTGCCGGCATTATTGCTCTTGTCACAAATCCCCGTTTCTGGATTTTCGGATTTGCAGGTGCATTCTATTCTGCTGCATTTTCACTCATTACTCAGGCATTACCCTTCTATGTGTTATACACCTTAGGCTATGAAGACGGAATGATGACAACAATAATGCTTGCTGTTGTGCTTGTTTTTGCAGTTATCGGCATGGCAATCTGGTCAAAGGTTACCAAAAAAGTTAATATTATGACAGTATGGCGTATCGGCTTTATCATTATGGCGGTAGGCTTCGTTCCTCTTTTCTTTGTATCAACTCTTGCTCCTGCAATTATCATAGCCAGCGGTATGGGCTTCGGCGTTGCAGCCTGCCTTACAACCATGGACTGTATCGGTGCAAAGATTGTTGATGACGACTACAGAAAGCACGGTGTCAAGCGTGAGGGTATCATCAACTCACTTATGGGCGTTATGAACAGACTCAACGGTCTTTATATTTCTCTTGCTTTCTTTGTAACTTCACGTTGCTTCGGCTTTGAAAACGGAGATAATCCCGGCGATAATCCTGCACTTGCAGCAAGAGTACTTCTTTGTGTATTCCCTGCTGCAGCTATGGCAGTTGCATCAGTTATCACCTTCTTCCTCAAATTCCCCAAGGACGAAAAAGAAAATGGCTAAGTATCTGATTATAAATGCCGACGATTTCGGCTTAAACTACGAGCAGAACGAAGCGATAATGGAGCTTCTCGAAAAAAAGCTCATCACCTCAACCTCGCTTATGTCAGTTGCACCCGAGGCAGAAAAAGCAGCCGAGCACGCAAAGGAAATCGCATTCCCCGTCGGTGTTCACATAACTCTTAATTCCGACGACGAAAAGGAGCTTTACCCGAGCCTTACGGGTGCGCTCTCCCTCGGCAGGGAGGGTCTGTGGCATAAAAGCAAGGACCTTACCTTCAATGCGAGGCGAACGGACGTAAGAGCCGAGCTTGAAGCACAGTACCGCTACATAACCGACAAGGGTGTAAGGGTAGACCACGCAGACAGCCATTGCGGTACGGTTTACGGCATAAACGGCAGACGCTTTTTCCTTGACGCCTTTAACTTCTGCAAGGAGCATAGTCTTCCCTTCCGTTTTCCGAAAACTGTTGGGTTCCTTGAAAGGCAGATTGGGATGAAGATACCTTCTCCTATAGCAAGGCTTCAGCAGATGATAGTACACTCTGCCGAAAAAAGAGGAGTGAAGCTTCTCACAGATCTTGTATCAAATCCTTGGTCAATGGATAGAATCAAGGATTACGACACCTTGAGAAGATACTATCTCGATGCCGTTGATAACTGCACCCACGGTGTGACGGAATTTTTTCTGCACCCCGCCCTGCCCAATGATTGCTACGGCAAAGAGTGGCAGAAGAGAGAATTTGAGTACCGGCTTTTAAAAAGCGGCGACCTTTTACAGCGTGCCGAGGATAAAGACATTGAGGTTGTCGGCTGGGATATATTTGGTAAATAATAAAATCGCCCCCTGACTTTTACGGTAAAGTCAGGGGGTTACTTATATCTCCGCTTTAAAACTCATCATAAAAAACAGTTTCGTTCATATCACGGAACTTATAATGCAGATCGAGAGGCTTTGCATCGTCAGAAGGATAGCCCATAACGATAAGTGCTGTGGGCTCAACATTTTCGGGGATGTTGAAGACCTCACACATTTTCTTCGGGTCAAAATACATAACCCAGCAGGTGCCTACACCCTCATTCTGTGCGGCAAGCATTATATAGGTGGCAACTATTGTCGCATCCACAGCCGAGGAAAGTGCGCCGTCGTAAACACGCTTCCAGCTTTCATCCTTGTTATGACACACCAGCATAGCAGTCGGTGCATTAAAGTGGCACTTGGTACAGCCCCTGAGCTTTTCTATTGACTCATCCGTATTGAGGACAAGAATTCTCTGCGGCTGATAGTTGCATCCCGTAGGCGCTTTGTGTGCCGCCGCTATAATTTTATCTGTCACCTCTTTGGGAAGATGCTCCTTCTTAAAGCTTCGTACGGAATAACGCTCCGAAATCAGTTTCTCAAAATCCATGGTGTTGCTCCTTTGTTTATGTTTGTCGGGTATATTATAACATAGTTGAGTGTAGGTTTTCAACGGAGCGGGATGAAATGAGTATGAATTTACGGTCAGGTGTATCAGAATAAACTTTAAAGATTGCAAGCATAATAACCCCGTCGAGCTTATTATCAAAAAAACCGCCCTCTTTTGAAGGCGGTTTGAATGTTTGGTTCTTATTTATCAAGACTCTTCATTGTGGGGAAATGTGTTTTGCATATCTCATAACTTTTCATAACCTCACAAACCCTTATAAACACTGGGATTGTGAGCATCGACTATAACTGCAACATCTTATAATATCCCATAAGTTCTTGGAATTTTGGGGTAAAATTGGGGTATAAATTGGGTATGATTTTTCAGCCTGTTTTTACGGTTGTTTCCCCTGCTTGATTTTGATTATTATAGCACATTTTTCGGAGATTTGCAAGGCGGTCAGATTTTGATCTTCCTGCTTTTCTTTTCTCGTCTTTCATATAATACATTAGTTCTGTGAAACAACAACCTCTGCAGTGTCTGAAACATCTTTAAATTCACTTGAAATACCTTTCACTGCAGCATTTCCTGCTTCTGCCCTCTGCTTGAGAACTTCCATAATATGGGCGTGCTTTTCATCTGTGAAATCCCACATAAAAAGATACGGGAGCGCCATCAGTACGTATCCCACAAGGTCAAAGCCAATACCGATAAGCATACACTGAACTCTGACATCGCTCATATAAAGCACATCCCAGTCAGAGGTGAATCCCACACGGTAGAACATAAGCGGAATAATGAGAGAAACGAGGGTTGTGATGGGAGTTGTAAACCAGGTAATGATTTTTTGATATTCTTCAAGTCTTTCGCCCGAAATATACATCTGATAATCGGTGATTCTGATTTTTGTGTCCTTCTGTGCAATAGCAACTGCAGATTCAAGGACATTAGCCAGGAACATTGCAAGATAGATTGCAACACCGCAAAGAATATGCATGTTTCCAAGGAAAAGAATGGCAAGAATATATACGCCGTTTCTGATTGCGTAGACGACATACTTAAAAATTATAAGCTGCTTGAACTGGAATCTCTTTCTTATCCACGGAGCAAGAAATTCTCCCGGATTGCCTGAAATTTTAAAAAGTATTTCGCAAAGCGAGAAGATAAGTCCTGTTTCACGCCAGGTATAAATCAGAAGAACTGTTTTCATATCGAGCATGCCGTTGCCGAGAGCATCAAGCAAGGTTGCAATCTGGTCAATCCAAAGATATTTGTTTTTGAATATACCTGAAACGCAGTGCCAGAATGAAAGATATTCCCTGTTTTCGACGGGAGGCATCGGAATTCTTTCCTTGATATTGCGAAGTCCTATGAACATAACTCCCGATGATGCAATGAAGAATATCGGGAGAAGGTATCTGAACATTCCGATATCCTTGATGCCGTCAAGGAACATTACGCCTGCGAGAGTCGGAAGAATAACATTTACGATATTCTGAACAAAATGGCTGATTTTGACAGGGAACGAACGTACATACAGTCTTTCTTGCGGATTGGGGCTGATATTATCTGCAACAGACTGCGTAAAGCCGACGTAATTGAATATTGTGTAAAACTGGAAAAGAAGATAAAGAGTCCACACTCTGTCCGTGAGCGGAAGTTCATAAAGCGGAAGAGTACAAATAAGCACAACAACAATGAGACACTGAATAACATTTGCATATGCGAAAATTTTGTATCTGCCAAGTTTTTTGAGCAGCTTTTTTCTTATAAGAATATTTCTGAAACCGCTCCAACCGTTTGTCAAAAAGTGCGCACCGAAGATTTTGAAAATGTTGAAGCTGTTGATACCTTTCCAACGGGTATCTAAGATGTTGGCAATACCATCAGGAAGAATAAAGGAGAAATCGAATATAAGCATCAGTAAACCCAAAACAGCGAAGGTCAGATATACTGCATTATATTTGCGTTCAATTTTTTTGGGAAGGAAACCTAAATTTGCATCAACACCCATGGTCAGGAGATTCCAGAAGTATGTTGTAGCAATGAAAAATACGTTTATCGCACTGAATGTAAGCAGCGGAATTTCATAGTAATACGCAATCAGATAACATCCCGTACCGAAGGTAAGGAAGCTCTTAAGATAATTCAGAGTGTAATCACCGCCGACCGCGGCAAAAATTGAAAAATATTCTTTATAAGGAACATGTTTTCCCTCAGCAGGAGTATTCCAGTATTTTTTCATTTCCTGAAAAATATTCATTTTCTTTTCGCTTTCGGATTTTGCCATCAGTTTTCGCCGCCTTTCTCAAGAAGTTCGTTTATTCTTTGGTTTGCATCGTCACGAGTTTTGCCGTATTCTTCCTTCGGAGCAACATTAACAACAACCTTTTTAATGTTTTTGGGAAGCCAGCCATCACCAAAGGTTATCTGCTCTTTGCTCTGTGCACCCATATAGAATTCTTTGAGATTGGAGCAGGAATAGAACGCAAAATTTCCGACTTCTTTAACCGAAGCAGGAATATACATAACAGGTGTCATGCCCTGACAATAGCTGAATGCATCAGAACCGATTTTCTCAAGTCCGTCAGGAAGTGTAACAAGAGAAATCTTTTCGCACTTAAAGAAAGCCATATCGCCGATTTCTTTAAGCGTTGAGGG
>JAZOVO010000119.1:0-1626 GCA_045658745.1 Acutalibacteraceae bacterium
GGATCATTTACGATAGCCTAAGTATTTTACCTCAAATAAGAGGAAAAGTCAATAGTTTTAATGAAAAATGTTGCCATATTTTTATATGGGAATCTGTGCTTTCAGGTGTAGACTTCTTTGAATTGTTTTGATAAAATAACAATTAAGTATTATTATGAAGAGTTCAGAACGGGGAAAATAAAATGAAAGATGGGTCTGTAAAAAGAAAACCGCAACGATTGAAAAATTATGATTACAGTCAAAACGGACATTATTTCATAACAATATGTGCGTACAACAAAAAGCATTTGTTTGCAGATATAATTGTAGGGCAGGGGCTTGCTCCTGCCGTAAGCATACCTACAGAATACGGAAGAATAGTTGAAGCGCAGTTGCTCGGTTTGGAAAAAAGATATGATTTTGTAAGGATAGACAAGTATGTGATAATGCCTAATCACATACATGCCATTGTTGTTCTGGATAAGGATGTTTTAGCGGCAGGAGCAAGCCCCTGCCCTACGCTGTCTGATATGGTTTGTGTTTTAAAATCAATGAGTACAAAATTGTGCAGACAAGCGGGATTTAAGGAAAAGCTTTTTCAGAACTCCTTTCACGACCATATAATCCGTAATGAAGATGACTACGAAATGATATGGAATTATATAGAAGCAAATCCGTCTAAATGGGCAGAAGATAAATACTATTTATAATAATATCTTTTGTAGGGCAGGGGCTTGCCCTGCCGAAGGGCTTGCTCCTGCCGTACCCCTTGCATTTCACCCTCAATTATGCTATCATATATCCACACCAAACGAAAAGGACTGATAAATATGAAATATATAGTTGTTCTCTACGACGGTATGGCTGACTATCCCGTGCCCGCCCTCGGCGGTAAAACTCCGATGATGCTTGCGAAAAAGCCCCTCTTTGACTCTCTTGCTCAAAAGGGTGAGGTTGGTCTCGTCAAAACCGTAAACGATGCTCTTAAGCCCGGCAGCGACGTTGCAAATATGAGCGTTATGGGCTTTGACCCTATGAAGTATTACACGGGCAGATCACCCCTTGAGGCTGTATCAATCGGCGTAAAACTCAAGGATGACGACGTGACTCTCCGTTGCAATGTTGTCACCCTCTCAGATGAGGAAAACTACGAGGATAAAACAATGGTTGACTACTCGGCAGGTGACATCAGCAGCGAGGAAGCCGCTGAAATCATCAAGACCGTTGAGGAAGCCTTCGGCAACGAAAAGTATAAGTATTACAGCGGCGTAAGCTACCGCCATTGCCTTGTTGTAAGTGAGGGCACTACCGACCTCGGCAATATGACACCGCCTCACGATATCAGCGGCAGAGTGGTCGGCGAATACCTTTCAACAAGCGAAAACGCTGCGGAGCTTGTGGGTATGATGAAAAAGAGCTACGAGCTTCTTAAAAATCATCCCGTTAACCTTAAGCGTATCAGCGAGGGTAAGCGTCCCGCTAACTCAATCTGGCTCTGGGGTGAGGGCAACAAGCCTATCCTTCCCACCTTTGAAAGCCTCTACGGCAAAAAGGGCAGCGTTATTTCTGCCGTTGACCTTCTCAAGGGTATCGGTATCAGCGCAGGCATGGCAACACCCGAGGTTGAGGGCGCAACAGGCTACATTG
>JAZOVO010000120.1:0-1734 GCA_045658745.1 Acutalibacteraceae bacterium
AAAGAGAAAGACTGTATGTACAGGTATCGAAATGTTCCGTAAGATTCTTGACTACGCAGAGGCAGGCGACAACATCGGTGCTCTTCTTCGTGGTATCCAGAGAACAGAAATCGAGCGTGGACAGGTTCTTGCAAAGCCCGGCTCAATTCACCCCCACACAAAGTTCCGTGGTCAGGTTTACGTTCTTAACAAGGACGAAGGCGGCCGTCACACACCTTTCTTCAACAACTACAGACCCCAGTTCTACTTCAGAACAACTGACGTTACCGGTATCATCAAGCTTCCCGAAGGCACAGAAATGTGTATGCCCGGTGACAACGTTGAAATGGACGTTGAACTCATCACAGAGATCGCTATCGAAGAAGGTCTTCGTTTCGCTATCCGTGAAGGTGGCCGTACAGTTGGTTCAGGCGTTGTTATCGCTATCAACGAATAATTCAACTTTACACTTAAAATCCTGCTCGAAAGGGCAGGATTTTTTGCTTGATTGACAACCGCCTTTGTTTATGCTAATATGTGATTGAGGTTTATTTTCATTAAGGAGGAAGCTATGAAAAAGAAAGCAGTAAAAATTATACTTTCAGTTTTATCCCTTTCACTTGTAGCGGTGATTGCTTTTTTTGCCAACGCATTTTTCGGCAATCCCGTTTCAAAAATGTTGGCAGAAAAGGCGGCGGAAAAGCATCTTCTTGAAGTGTATCCCGACAGCGACTTTGAAGTTGATAACGTATCCTTCAATTTTAAAAGCACAAACTATAATGCACATATTGTCTCCCCGAGCAGCATTGACAGTGAGTTTTCCCTTATCTTTGATTTGATGGGTAATCTTTTGGGGGATTCCTACGAGACCTCGGTAACACAGCGAGGCAATACAAGTCTGCGTATCGGTTTTGCTTACCGTGAGGCTGCGGAAGCCGTATTTGAGAATGCGGATTTTTCCTTTGAAGCTCATATCAGCTTCGGTGATATTGAATTTGTTCCCTCACAGTACAAGAATGAGCCCTCAACTCCCGATTACGCCCTTGTGTCCGATGAGCTTATCCTCGATGCTGAGTATGATATAAATGAGCTTGGTAAAAAAGCGGGACACCTTACCGTTTACGCTTATGACGAAACAGTTTCGACAGGGCGGCTTTCGGTGATGCTTCTTGAGCTTCGCAGAGTGTTTGATGAGGCAAAACTGCCCTTTTATGTAGTAGATTTTGTCCTTGAGCATCCGAGAAATGAGGACGGAACGCAGAAGGAAGGCAGAGTGGAGGTAATGAATTTCCTTTATAATGATATTTACGAAAAGGGACTTACCGAGCGTGTTGAGCAGTCAAATGCAAAGGCTGTTGCATATTATGCAGAAATGGACGCCGTAAAGGAAGCAGAAATAAAACAATAAAAGTTTTGATTGAACTTTTACAAAATTTCATGGGGTTCAAGGGGGCAAAGCCCCTTGATGCTAATAACAAACAATACAATTATTTATAATGCTACAGTAGGGACACGGCTTGCCGTGTCCGTTTTTATATAACAAAAGTCACGGAATTTTAATTGTTCCGTGACCTTTCTTCTAGCATTAATTGTTTTGCCCTCTTGCGGTTCCCAAAATCGCTTTTTCGGCTTGGAGCGCCGAGCGATTTTGACCGCTACGCCTCGTCAGCACAAACTCCGCTTATCGTTTTCCTTGCGGAAAAGCTCAACGCTTCGTCGTGCTTCCTCTTCCCCAAAAAGCCTATTGGGCTTTTC
>JAZOVO010000121.1:0-15582 GCA_045658745.1 Acutalibacteraceae bacterium
ATAACATATACAAATGAGGATACCAAGCAGGTTATCCTTGATAATATTCACCGCTCCCCTCTTTACAGCGGAAAAATTGACGGCGTAGGTCCGAGATACTGTCCGTCAATTGAGGACAAGATTGTCCGCTTCTCAGAAAAATCGCGACACCAGCTCTTTATTGAGCCTTGCGGTGAAAATACAGAGGAAATGTATCTTCAGGGAATGTCCTCTTCACTTCCCGAGGATGTACAGTTAAAATTCCTTCGTACCATTCCCGGTCTTGAAAATGTTCAGGTTATGAGGACGGCATATGCAATAGAATACGACTGTGTTGATCCTCTTACGCTTAACGCAAGCCTTGAATTCAAGGATTTTCCCGGACTTTTCGGCGCCGGACAGTTCAACGGCTCAAGCGGATATGAGGAAGCGGCGGCACAGGGACTTATTGCAGGCGTTAATGCGGCACAGAAATGTCTCGGTAAGGATTATCTTATCCTTGACAGAGCATCTTCATATATTGGTACACTTATTGATGACCTTGTTACAAAGGGATGTTCCGATCCCTACCGTATGATGACCTCACGTTCAGAGTACAGACTTATATTAAGGCAGGATAATGCAGATATAAGATTAACTAAGCACGGATATGATATCGGTCTTGTAAGTGAGGAAAAATGGCAGAGGCTGCAGGAAAAGCTCAGGCTCATTGAAGAAGAAAAGGAAAGAATAGCTCTTGTTTCTGTTCCGATGAGTAAAGAAATCGACGAGCTTCTTGTTTCACGTGGAACATCTCCGCTTGTAACAGGCTGCCGTATTTCCGAGCTTCTGAAGCGTCCTCAGCTCGATTATGAGTCACTTAAGGATTTCGATCCCGAAAGACCCGACCTTCCTTATGAGATATTTGAGCAGGTTGAAATCGGAATAAAGTACGAGGGTTATATCAAGCGTCAGCTTGCTCAGGTTGAAGAGATGCGCAGACTTGAGGTAAAGAGTCTGAAAATGATTGAGGATTATAAGGAAGTTGTAGGTCTGAGAAGTGAAGCGCAGGAAAAGCTTAATAAAATAAAGCCCGAAAACCTTGGTCAGGCTTCACGAATCAGCGGTGTAAGCCCTGCAGATATTTCGGTATTGCTGATTTATCTTGCAAAAAACGGACTTAATTAAGGAGGAGCAATATGTCAGAGTTTATTTCAAAAAGCTTACTTAAGCAAAAAGCGGCAGAATACGGTGTAGAGCTCAGCGAAAAAGCACTTGACCGCTTTGATATATATGCAAGGCTCCTTGTTGACTGGAACGAGAAAATCAATCTTACTGCAATTACTGAGCCTGACGAAATTGTGATAAAGCACTTTGTTGATTCCCTGACGGTATTTTCAGCAATCAATATTCCCGAAGGCTCGAAGGTAATAGACGTTGGTACAGGTGCCGGCTTTCCCGGTGTGGCAATGCTTATTGCAAGACCTGACCTTGACATTACCCTTATGGACAGCACAAACAAAAAGCTTAACGTAATAAGAGATATTCTTGAAAATATAGGTCTTGAAGCAAATGTTGTGCATAAAAGAGCCGAAGAAGCAGGTCAGTGTAAGGATTTCAGAGAGCAGTTTGACTTCGCAACAGCAAGAGCGGTTTCAAATCTCCGTGATCTTTCAGAATTCTGTCTGCCCTTTGTAAAGGTCGGCGGTACATTCATTTCAATGAAAAGCGCAAGGGCCGACGAGGAAATTGAAGAGGGTAAGAAGGCAATATCTGTTCTCGGCGGTAAAATAAGAGAAAAGAATACCTTCGGGCTTGAAACGGCAGGGGAGAGGACAATAATTTTAATTGAAAAGTTTTCGTCAACTCCCGCCAAATATCCAAGACCTTCGGCAAAAATGGCTAAGAATCCTATAAGATAATGCCGAAAAAACACAGATACAATCAAATAACGTAAAACGGTTTTTGTGGACAACCTTTCCTTACTGTGATATTCTTTACAGCAAGGAAAGGTTTTTTGTTCGGAGGTACATAATGATAAAAGAAAAGCCGAGGTCGGCAGGACAGGTTTTGCTTATACCCAGCGAGGCGATTTATCCGAATCCCAATCAGCCTCGCAGAAGCTTCGACCAGGAGGAGCTTGTAAACCTTGCGATAAGCATAAGGATGAACGGTATACTGCAGCCGATAACCGTAAGAGAGACGCCGAACGGCTATGAGGTTGTATCCGGAGAAAGAAGGCTAAGAGCATCAAGGCTTGCAGGGATGCTATCGGTTCCGTGTATTGTAATAGACGTTAACAGCTTTAAGTCAGCGGTGTATGCTCTTATTGAGAACCTGCAAAGGCAGAATTTAGGTTATTTTGAGGAAGCAGTTGCAATTGAGCGGCTGATGAAGGATTTCGGACTTTCTCAGGAGGAGGCAGCAAAGCAGCTTGGTAAGGCGCCGTCAACGGTTTCGAACAAATTAAGACTGTTATCATTACAAGGCGAAGCGAGAGATTTGCTTTGTGTACACGGCCTTTCCGAAAGACACGCGAGAGCCTTACTGCGCTTGCCTGAAGAAAAGGTTCTTCCTGTTTTGCAGAAAATAATAGAAAGAAAGCTGAATGTTACTCAGTCGGAGGCCTACATCGAAGAAATACTTTCAGAAAAGCAAAGCAACAGAACAACAAAAACAATGTTCAGTGATGTCAAGATATTTCTTAAGACAATCAATCACGCTGTAGATACAATGAAAAAGGCGGGAATAAAGGCAGACATAAAAAAAGAGGAGCAGGAAGAAAGCTTTGTATATCATATAAAAATACCGAAAAAAGAAATGTACAGACCATCAAATAATGAGGTGGTTACACCCTCGGGTGATTCCATATAATCATATCTTTCTCTTTCACACCCCACAAAAGGACGGAAGCCGTGTCTAATAATGCGGCTTCCGTTCTTTTTTATAGAATGTTTCATGTGAAACATTTTTATAAAAAATATAAAAAGCTCTTTAAAAACTGATTTTGTTGTGATATAATACTTGTCTGAACAAATATTTTGACACGAAAGGGTGAAACAATGGGTAAAACCGTTGCTATTGTTAACCAGAAGGGCGGCGTGGGAAAGACCACATCAGCCGTAAACCTTGCCGCGGCTATCGGTTATCACGGATATAAAGTGTTGCTTGTTGATATGGACCCGCAGGGAAACGCCACAAGCGGCCTTGGTATAAATAAAAGAGAAATTGCCAAATCTACCTATGATATGACAGTAGGGGACACAAAAGCGGCAGAAATACTTAAAACCACACCTTATGCAAACCTCAGCGTGCTTCCTTCGAATATGAATCTCGCAGGTGCAGAGCTTGAGCTTGTTGATATGGATGACAGACAGGTAAGAATAAAGAATGCTCTTGCTCCCCTGAAGGCTGATTATGATTTTATTATAATCGACTGTCCGCCTTCACTCGGCTTACTTACGGTCAATGTGCTTTGTGCAAGTGACAGTGTTATCGTTCCTATTCAGTGTGAGTATTATGCTCTTGAGGGCTTGTCACAGCTTATGAACACAATCCGTCAGGTAAAAAGACTGTATAATCCCCTGATTGAGCTTGAGGGCGTGCTTCTTACAATGTATGACGGCAGACTCAACCTTACACAGCAGGTAGTAGGGGAGGTCAAGCGCTTTTTCCCCCAGAAGGTTTACGGAAGCGTAATTCCCCGAAACGTGCGCCTTTCAGAGGCACCGTCCTTCGGAAAGCCTGTATATTACTATGACAGGTCATCAAAGGGTAGCACTGCATACGATGAATTTGCAATCGAATTTCTAAAAAAGAATAATAAGAAGATAAAATAAAGGAGGAATACTATGGCAAAGAAGCAAAGCGGTCTCGGAAAAGGACTTGATGCCCTCTTCCTTGACAATTCAACAACCGACGGCGACAAGCCCTTAAGACTCCCTATTACAGAGATTGAGCCCAACAGGGATCAGCCCAGAAAGCATTTCGATGACGAAGCACTTCAGGAGCTTTGCGACAGTATAAAAATCCACGGCGTTATCCAGCCCCTTGTTGTAAGACCTATTTCCGACGGCGGATATCAGCTTATTGCAGGTGAAAGACGCTGGAGAGCCTCCCGTATGGCAGGACTTACAGAGGTTCCAGTGGTTATAAGAGAGATGAAGGAAAACGAGACGATGGAAATCGCACTCATCGAAAACCTTCAGCGTGAGGATCTTAATCCTATTGAAGAGGCAGAGGGCTTCCGCGTTCTTATGGATAACTACGATCTTACTCAGCAGGAGGCAGCAGAAAGGGTAGGCAAATCCCGTCCCGCCGTTGCAAACACAATGCGACTTCTTGCTCTTCCCGTGAAAACCCTTGACTACGTGAAACACGGTAAGCTTTCCGCAGGTCATGCAAGAGCACTTCTTCCTCTTAATGAGGAGGCAAGAATCAATCTTGTGGCTGATGAAATCATCAGAAAGGGTCTTTCGGTAAGAGACGTAGAGAAAATGGTAAAGAACATCCTTTCCGATAAGAAGCACAAGGAAAAGGATGACGGTAAAAAGAAGGAGAAGCGTGACCCATTCTACGACGAATGTGAAATCGCAATCCGTGAGGAGCTCGGCAGAAAGGCTGAGATTCATCTCAAATCCGCAAACAAGGGTACAATCGAAATCGAATTTTTCAGCAAGATGGACCTTCAGTCAATTCTTGAGGCACTTGCAGGCAATTAACGCTATACAAAGGAGACAAAAACAATGTTAGATATTAAGCTTATAAGAGAAAATCCCGAAAAAGTAAAGGCAGCGATGAAAACAAGAAACAAGGATATGGATGCTGTTGTTGATGAAATCCTTGAAATAGATGCTCAGGTAAGAGCGCTTACACAGAAGGCTGATGCCCTTAAGGCAGAGCAGAACGCCGCAAGCAAGAAAATCCCCCAGATAAAGAAGGAGGGCGGCGATATAAGCGAAATTATGGCTCGTATGAACGAAATCAAGGAAGAGGTAAAGACTCTTGATGCCGAAAAGAACGAGCTTGCTGCAAAGCAGAAGACAATGATGTACGAATTCCCCAACGTACCCTCAGATACAACTCCCGTAGGTAAGGATGACAGCGAAAATGTTGAAATCCGCCGCCACGGTGAGCCCCGTCAGTTTGATTTTGAGGCAAAGGCTCACTGGGAAATCGGTGCAGACCTCGGAATTCTTGACCCCGAAACCGCTGCAAAGGTAACGGGCACACGTTTCCACTTCTATAAGGGACTCGGTGCAAGACTTGAAAGAGCAATTATCAGCTTTTTCCTTAACACTCACACCGAGCACGGCTACACAGAGGTATTCCCTCCCTTTATGGTTAACCGCGCATCAATGACCGGTACAGGTCAGCTTCCCAAGTTCGAAGAGGATGCCTTCAAGCTTACAAATGATTATTTCCTTATTCCTACAGCAGAGGTTCCCGTAACAAATATGTTCAGAGATGACATTCTTGACGGTGACAAGCTTCCCATGAGCTTCTGTGCTTACTCAGCTTGCTTCAGAGCAGAGGCCGGCTCAGCAGGCAGAGATACAAGAGGACTTATCCGTCAGCATCAGTTCAACAAGGTTGAGCTTGTTAAGTTTGCAAAGCCCGAGGAAAGCTATGCTGAGCTTGAAAAGCTTACAAATGACGCAGAAAGAGTGCTTCAGCTTCTCGGTCTTCCTTACAGAGTTGTTGCTCTTACAACTGGTGATATCGGCTTCTCATCAGCAAAGACCTACGATATTGAGGTATGGATGCCCTCCTACGGCAGATACGTTGAAATCAGTTCCTGCTCAAACTTCGAGGACTTCCAGGCAAGACGTGCTTCAATCCGCTTCAAGAACGGTCCGAAGGACAAGGCTCAGCTTGTACACACCCTTAACGGCTCAGGTGTTGCAGTAGGCAGAACAACAGCCGCTATCCTCGAAAATTATCAGAACGAGGACGGAACGGTTACCATTCCCGAGGTGCTTGTTCCTTATATGGGTACTGACATTATCAAATAAAAAAACAAGGAGGTATTCAGATTGTCAGCAATCTCAAATCACAGAGACAATTTCCTTAAATACCGTTACCTTTTAAAGGAGCTTGTTGTAAAGAATATCAAGCTACAGTACAGAAACTCCGTTCTCGGTATGTTCTGGACCTTTCTTCAGCCGCTGCTTACGATGATAGTTCTTGCAATTGTTTTCTCCAACCTCTTCGGCAAAAACTCATCACAGGTGGTAAACTATCCTGTTTACCTGCTTTCAGGACGTCTGCTTTATGAGTTTTTCACTCAGAGCACAAAGCGTGCGATGCGCTCCATACGTTCTAATGCATCAATCATCAAAAAGGTTTATGTTCCGAAATATATCTATCCCCTTTCGATGGTGCTTTCAACCTTTGTGACATTCCTTATCTCCCTTTCCGTACTTGCTGTAGTTGTTCTTTTCTTCAACATAATCGGCAAGAATCCCGTACCGATTACATATAATATTGTTTTTGCAATTATTCCCATAATTATAATGTTTATGTTTTCACTCGGTGTGGGAATGTTACTCGGAACACTCAATGTTTTCTTCAAGGATATCGAAAACTTCTACGATGTTTTCACTCTCCTTCTTTTCTACCTTACTCCCATTGTTTACACCGTGGATAAGCTCGGATTTGCAACGGATTCCTGGCAGAATACGCTGCTCAAGGTCAATCCCCTTTACGGAATGATTGAAATGTTCCGTGCGGCGGTGCTTCACGGAGATAACTTTACGGCTTATTTCAGCGTGGAACAGCTTTACTACACGCTTGCAGTTTCCGTTATTGCGCTTATCGTCGGCTTTATTGCGTTTTACAAGAATCAGGACAAGTTCATCCTGCACATTTAAAGGAGGTGTCAGCATTGAAAGAATATGCTATTGAAGTAAATCACGTCAGTATGCTTTTTCATCTTAATAAAGAGCGTGTTGACAATGCAAAGGAATACTTTGTACGTCTCCTTACAAGAAGGCTGACCTTTACTGAGTTCTGGGCGCTTAAGGATGTTTCCTTCAAGGTTGAAAAGGGTGACCGTGTCGGTGTTCTCGGCTTTAACGGTGCGGGCAAAAGTACACTTCTCAAAACCATTGCGGGTGTGCTCAAGCCGACAACGGGTACAGTCAGGGTTGCGGGAGTAATAGCTCCTATGCTTGAGCTCGGAGCAGGCTTTGACCCTAACTATTCCGGTAAGGAAAACATTTATCTTTACGGCGCAACAATGGGCTTTTCACGTAAATTCATAGATGAAAAGTATGACGAAATAGTCGAATTTTCCGAACTGGAAGAATTTATAGATGCTCCCCTTAAAAGCTACTCATCGGGTATGAGAAGTCGACTGGGCTTTTCAATTGCAACGGCTGTTCAGCCTGATGTGCTCATCCTTGACGAGGTGCTCTCCGTCGGTGACGCCGCCTTCAGGGCAAAGAGCGAGCAGAGAGTGCTCGATATGATGGCAGAGGGTGTAACGGTGCTTTTTGTTTCACATAGCACAGAGTCCGTCAAGCGCATCTGTAACAAGGCAATCATTCTCACCAGAGGACAGCTTGTAGCCCAGGGTGAGGTAAACGAAATCTGTGATATTTACACGGAAATGATAAACGGGCGGTGACCTTTCAGTCGCAACCCGCAGCTGCTGCAGCACCCCTGAAGGGTTGTCCTTCAGGGGTGCTGATTTTTTTCTCAGGAAAAGGTGGATGGCAGGGAAGCGGCGGCGGGCAATGTCATTTTAACCAAACTAAAATTAACATTTTCGTCACAAGACACAATTTTTTAATAATTATAAAAGTTTTTAAGAATTGATATTGACTTTATTGATTTTAGAATGATATACTGATACTAACTAAAAGTGACTCAATATGTCTTGTTGCGCCCATTTTGCATTTTAAGGTCAGGTCAGGGGCCCGCAGAAAGGCTTAAAAGGGGCATAAAAGAGCACGGTAGGTTTCGTTCAGACGGTTAATATTTCAAAGGGTCGCCAAGGCGGCCTAAAGCCGTTTTACATAACGACAATTTTTATTAAGGAGGAAAATCTTAATGAAAAATCAATTAAAGAAAAGCTTATCTCTTTTAATGGCAGTGCTTATGATTCTGTCTTGCTGGGTGTGGGTAGCACCGGAGAAGGCAAGTGCTGCACAGGCATCATATGATCTGACCATACACTTCAATGTTGAAGATCAGCCAAATGGTAGACATGCATATGCAGATATTGGATATATGCCTAACAACG
Organism: Acutalibacteraceae bacterium; assembly: GCA_045658745.1. GTDB lineage: Bacteria > Bacillota > Clostridia > Oscillospirales > Acutalibacteraceae > UBA6857. The sequence goes on from JAZOVO010000121.1 coordinate 8,207, forward strand.
GCACAGGCAAAGAAGAAATTTTAACATGGGAACTTGATGATTTGGAGTCAAAAGGCGGCGAATACAGTCTTACATATACGGGAGTTCCTGGCTGGCCCTCTTTTGTTAGAGTTGTCGTTAAGGATACTGGTGCTAATACCTATAAATTTCAGGTAGTTGGCATTACAATCAATACAAAAAAAGTTCTTGAGGGTGATTGGCTGATAGAAGGCGGTTGGACTACCGGTGAAAGTAAACGTGAATTTTATCCAAATACTAGAGACAACGCCTCTGATGATGGTAAAAGCGGTAATCAAACAGGTACATGGAATTGGCCTAGACCCACATTAGACCGTATTGAAAAAATTGAAGCCGAAAATGTAACCCTTGATAAGCTCGGCGGTGCAAGCGCAACTTCAAATATTACCTTAAGCGGTGGCGTAGACAATTATGACGTTGACTGGAAGAATGCACTTCCTTACTCAGACGTGGACTTTCGTCTTTATTACACCGATGCTGAAGGTACAGAGCATAATATTGACTCAAAGTATGCAAATGTTACCACAGGTAACGGAGTAAAAGCAAATTTAAAACCAGATATTCAAACACTGTTTCCCGACCCAAATCAGTTCGACGCGGACGGTAAAAGTAAGTTTAACGGTAAGGGATTAATTCATGTCGATGCAACATATAATAACAAGCAAATCGGTTCTGGCGCCAATATCGAAATGACCTTACCCACCTATACCGCTTCATTCTATCCCAACGGCGGTACAATTGGTACAAGTGCGGTTAACAATACAAGTAATGACGCCAATCCTATTGTTATTGGCGGTGAGGGTGAAGATCAGCCCACACTGTACTATGGCAGTATCATTGGTACCGGTCCTACCTATGCTCAGAGATCAGGCATGACCTTTGCAGGTTATTACAATTATAAGAATGAACCTCTTACCGGAAGATACGGAAGCTTTATCGGTGAAAAGTTTAATGACAAGGATGAAATCGGAAATCAGACATACACAACCGTTCCCGCTTCAGGCGATTCACACTGGTATGCTGCATGGGAATCATCAAAAATCAATGCAAACTTTATGGTAGGTGACCAGCTTCTCGGAACACTTGAGGGTCGTTATGACAACAGCATGCTCGGTAAGAACGGTAATATGTACGGTACAGAGGCTCAGATTAACGAAGAGCTTTACAATGCTTATACCAAGGATGCAATCAAGTTTGACGCTGATAAGAAGCCTGTTCTTTACATTAACGGACAGAAGAATGTTTTCAACGGCTGGCAGATTATTGACTGCAAATATGATGAGTCTCAGATTTATAAGGGAGATTTAAGCACAATCCTTTACGGTGACGTTACCTTCGGTGCAAAATGGATTCCCGCAAGTGACATTACAGAAAGCAAGTACACCGTAACATTCTATAACGGCAGAGAGAACAATGAAGGTAAGCCGAGTGTTCTTTCAAGCAATACATATTCATACAGAGCATTGGTTAACCTTCCCGGGTCAGCACCTACAAAGGCACAGGATCAGAAGTATACCTATGAATTCGCAGGCTGGGCTGAGTATATCGGTTCACCCTACTATGCTGTTGACGAGAACTCCTGCACGGCAGACGGATCATACATTCACTATACTCCCAAGGCTACTGCAGAATTTATTGCAACAAAGAATGTCGGTTATGTTCCTGTATTCAAAATGGTTCCCCGTGAATATAAGGTAACCTTTGTAACTTACGGTGACGGAGGCGTGCAGAACGACAATGTTGTTGTTGAGGGCTATCACCACGGCGACAGCATCACCGTTCCCGAGACAATCAAGGATAACTATACTCAGGCAGGTAGAAGATACTATATCGATGGCTGGAAAATCGGTAATTCATCAGTTGTGAATAGTCTTGAGGATATTACCGTAACCGGTGATATGACACTTACTGCAAGCTATGATAAGACAGGTATTCTTGCTGAATATACCATCCGTTTCTTCGATAAGGACGGTAAGCTCATCGGTGCAGAGTATGACGAAGAAGGCAACCTTATCAACGGTGATGATTATCTCCATCAGCATAACACAACCGTATCGGCTCCTTCAGTAGGTGATGCTCAGGAGGGCGACGATACAACCTACGATATTCCTTTCACAATAGACACAGAGGATTCATTTTATACCTTCAGTGGCTGGACTCCCGCAGTAGACACTACAGCAACCGCTGACGCTGACTACACAGCAGAGTACGCACAGAAGGATTATGCTGATGTATATTTCTATAACTATGACGGCAAACTTCTTTACAAGATTGACGGTAAGGAAAACACCAATTTTGTAGGTGAAACCATCCCCGCATATTCTCAGGCACTTCCCGAAAGAGCTGAGGATGTACGTGCTACATACAAGTTCACAGGTTGGAAGGATGGCAGCGGAAAAGCAGTTGTTCCCGGCAGCGACAGATTCACAGGTGACGTTCACCTTACAGCTCAGTTTGAGCCCACAGATAAGATTTACACCGTTTTATTCTTAAACGGTGATGAAGTTGTTTCAAGACAGGAGCTTAAATACGGTGAGGCTCTCAGAGAGATTCCCGCAACAGCAACAAAGGATTCTGATGACTATAATTCATACAGCTTTAAGGCTTGGGAGCCCGCGGTTTCTGAGGTTTGCTATGGTAACGCAACCTATAACGCAACCTTCAGAAAATCTGCTATCCTTTATGATATTTACTGGCTGTCAGAAAATAAAACAGAGAATATAAGACATTCAAGATATGCTTACGGTGCAAGAATTCAGCCTGCAAATGCTCCCGCTGAAAGCACACTTCTCGGTGAGGCAGCAGAAGGCTATATCTGGGCATTCAATGAATGGATACGCTGTGACGAATACGGCAATCCTCTTGATGCAGACGGCAACAAGGTTACTGAGGACAAGGCCCTTAAGTTCGAGCGCGGTATGACAATGCCCAAGGAGACACTGTACTTCTATCCCACATATAAGCAGGACGCAACAAAGATTGTGGTTGAGTTCTATAAGAAGGACGGCACAACTCTTATCGGCAAGGCAAGTATTCCCTATGACGGTGTGATTGACGAATATGCACACAGCTTTGTGGAAGATGCTGCAGAACCCTCAGACCCCACATATCACTATGACTTCACCAAGTGGGTTACTCTTCAAGGTGCAGAATTAGCAAAGAATGCTGACGGCAAATATATTATTGACGGTACAGTTACAAAGGTTAAGGCAAGCTATACAGTAGGCGCTCATAACTATGTAGAATATGAGCTTGTTGTTGCTCCCACCTGTACAGAAACCGGTGTTGTTAAAATGAAGTGTGACTCACCTTATTGTGACCGTCCCACTTATGAAGAAATTCTGGATGTAATTCCCGATGACAATGCACCTAACGCTCAGGTTTATATGGGTTCGCACAAGTGGACTATGACAGATTACATTCTGAATAACATTAACTACGATGAAAAGATTTATGTAGGCGCTGATTCAGCAACAATCGTTAACGCTGAGGACCTCGGCACCGTATCATTGCAGAATCCCTTGGCTAAGATGTCAAGAGGCGTTGGCAAGATTGACTACTACGTATCAGAGACTGTTCTCACAGATCCCGAAACGGAAGTATCAGTGTGGAACAACATCTATGACTACAGCAGAGTTTACAATGAGGTTCTTGATTCCGTTCTTAAGGACAAGGGCTACACGATGGATGACTATACGGATGCCGGTTTCGGTATGGGTAACACTCTCAAGACAGAGGTTGACAACGAGGTTAAGGCTATCCTTGCAACTTACAAGGCAAACGCAACAGGCATTCTCGGTGAACTCGGTCTCGAAAACGGTAAGGAATACATTATTTACCTCAGAGTTTCCGACAGAGAGGTTAACGGCGACGTAAATATTTCCTACCTTAGCACGGGTACACTTCATTACGGCACACAGGCTGCAACCATCACTGTTTCAGGTGACGGCTACGGCTCAAAGTTCTGCGAAGAGGCAACTGTAAGAATTGCAGATGACACTGACGGCTTCAAGGTTTACCTTGACGGTGAATATCAGGAAAGCATTAAGGCTTCCGGTTTAAGCCTTACAGGTGTGTATTCGGCAACCTTAAGGAATGCTGAGGTCGGTGTTCATACAGTTACAGTTATTGATAAGAACGGCAACAGATCAACAAAGACCTTTGAAATCAAGGGTGGTCATACCTTCAGAAACTATACAATCGCAGCAAGCTGTGAAAATGACGGCTCAAGATATGACCTTTGCACAGTCTGCGGCATTAAGGCAAATGAGCAAGTTCTTACAAAGCTTGGTCATAACTATAAGAGCTTTACTGAAAAGGTTCCCAGCTGTACAGTATACGGTTACAGAACCTATGTCTGTGACAACAACTGCGGTGGAAAGCTTATTGTAAGCTATGATACAGAGACAAACAGCTGGACAAATCTTGCAGAAGCAAAGCTCACAGCAGCAGATGTTAAGCATCTTGAGGCAACAGGTGAGCATACATATCCCATGGTTATCGGTGAAGACGGTAAGGAAACAACCGAAGCAGCATGGGTAATCGATAAGGCTGCAACATGTATGGCAGAAGGTGCAAAGCACAGAGACTGTACAAAGTGCGGCTACAGAAATTCTGTTACAATCGATATTGATGACGATGCCCATAAGTTCTATCGTCCTAGAGTTGAAAAGGGCGATGAGCCTACATGTACAGAGGGTGGCATCAGAACAGAGACCTGCCGTTACTGCGGCTACAAGAACACCGTTGAAGAGCTTGATCCTCTCGGTCATACCGCAGGTGAATACAAGGTAACTCTTGCAGCAACCTGTACAGCAGCAGGCTCAAAGATTCTCACCTGTGCTGTATGTAAGGCTGAAATCGGTGAGCAGCACGAGGACGAAGACGGTAAGGTAACATTCGACGGTAAGGCAGTTGAAATTCCTGCACTCGGTCACAGAATGCAGGCCCAGAATGATCCCTATCAGAAGACCGGTGAAGAGGCTGACGGCAAATGGTATCAAGAGTACGTATGTGCTAACGGATGCGGTTACAAAGAAGAAAAGGTAACCGAATATCAGGAGCAGAAGAAGGCAACCGTAACATTCGTAAATGAAGATGGCACAGTTGTTGACACAATTGAAAAGGTTGTAGGCGAAACAATCATCGCAACTGACGTAACTGCTCCCGCAAAGGCTGCTGATGCAACCTATAAGTACACCTTCTCACATTGGGCAGATGCAGACGGTAAGGAAGTAAGCTTCCCCATCACCGTTGCAGAAGAGGGTGCAACCTACAAGGCTGTATTCGCTCAGAAGAATGTTAAGTACACAGTAACATACCTCAACGATGACGGTATACAGTACAAGAAGGTTGGCTATATCAACAACGATACAGTAGTTGATCTTGTTGACGGTCCTGCAAAGGCTGAAACAACTACACACACCTTCACATTTGACGGTTGGGCAAAGAAGGTTGAAACAACTGTAGAGGAAGAAGTTACAGATGCAGAGGGTAACACTACCACGACTACTAAGACAGTTATTACATATGAGCTTGTTGGCGATTATGTAACAATTAACGGAGAAGACGTTGTTGTTTACGCAAGATATACTCCGGTACCGAAGGAATATAAGGTTACATATGCTTACTCAATTTCGGATACAATTATAACTTTATTTGCAACTGCGGGCTTACCTGCACCCGCTTGCGGTCTTGTTCCCGTAAAGAAGGCTGACAGCAAGTATCACTACGAATTTGCAAGCTGGAACAGAGACCTTAGCAAGGTTACAAGCAACATCTATACAACTCCAAACTTCACAGCTGAGGGACATGAATTTAAGGTTGAGGTTGTAACACCCGCAACCTGCACAAGCTATGCGGTTGTTAAGAAGGTTTGTGAGATCTGTAATTACGAAACAGCAACCTATGATGACAAGAGCGTTACAATCGGTCATAACTGGACAGAAAACGCAGTATATGATGAGGCAACAGGTAAGTATATCCGCAGCTGTCAGAATCTCGGCTGTACAGCAACAACTGCTGATACAAGAACCTTTACCTTCAACTTCTATTACGAAGAGCCAGCTGATGAAAACGTAAGACCCAACAGAGATGTTGTCAACATTGCCTGGGGTACAACAGTAGACGCTTCAAGACTTCCCTCAGCTCCCGAAAAGGATGCTGATGACCAGTACATTTACACCTTCAAGGGCTGGAAGCTCAAGGGCGACACAACCAATAAGCTTGTTGATATTGAAAAGCTTGAGGTTAAGCAAGATTACGATTTTGTTGCTGTCTTTGACAAGGCAGTAAGAGAATATACCGTAACCTTCGCTTACGAATATTCACACAAGCCCATTCAGGTTTATACTGTAAAATACGGTCAAGCCGCTGTATTTAAAGGAACTGATCCTGTAAAGGAAAAGGATACAGATCCTAACTATGACCCAGAAAACTATCACTATAGCTTCAAGGGCTGGTCAGCTAAGACAGATAAGATTATTGCGGACACAATAGTTTACGCTAAATTCACAAAGGCTGAGCATACATACGGCACTGCAGTTGAAACGGGTCCCGCTACCTGCCAGCAGGGTACAGGCTACAAGTACACATGTACCCTTGATACCTGTAAGCATGTTAAGTATGAAACAGGCAAGCCTCTTGCACATAAGCTTGAAATCATCGAAAATGTTGCGGCAACTCCCGACAAGGACGGTTACATCAAGCGTCAGTGTGCATATGAGTATGACGGTAAGCGTTGTGAATACACAGAAACAGAGGTTCTTAAGTATGAGGATTCAACAGTCAGAGTAATTGTTACTGTTGACCGCGACGGTAAACCCGCTTCAAACATCAAGGTTCTCACTCATGCAATCGGTGAGGATGCAACAAAGGATGCTTCTACAAATGTAAACGGCGTTGCAACAATTGTTGTTGAAAAGGATAAGACCTATGTAGCTTACGTTGAAATTGACGGCAATAAGATTCCTGTTACACTCGTAGCAGATTCAAACGGTAATTTCATCGGTGTATACAGCATTATTACGAACAATAACGGCAACAGCGGCGATGCTGACTGTGGCTGCGCATGTCACCGTAATAACTTCTGGGGTACAATCTTCAGATTCTTCCACAAGATCATCAAGCTCTTCACCGGAGAGTTCAAGTGCTGCGGAAATCCTGACCCCATGTACGGCTGATTAAAAGTATGATAAAAAAGAAGCTCTCTTCGGAGAGCTTCTTTTTATGCCGGAAACAGCCGATCACAGGAGGAAAAGCAGAAAAGGATCAAACCATATATATTTTGGAATATATTGTGTAACAAAAATCGTAATACACAATATATTCCTTTTGTTTTTTTTTAGTCACAATGACAG
>JAZOVO010000122.1:0-16705 GCA_045658745.1 Acutalibacteraceae bacterium
TGCGTTTTCTTTATTTATGTCTGCTGTTGCTACATATATGAACAGAACCAAGGTGAATGCAGACAAGTTCTATATTGGCACGGCTGTTCTCAACCGCAATGGTGTAAAAGAGCAGAATACAATGGGTATGTTCATTAATACTGCTCCCATTCTTGTTGAACTTAACAATGAAGCTTCTTTTGTTGAAAACCTAAATGCTGTTGAGCTTTCTGCACTTTCTGTACTTCGTCATCAGAAGTATAATTACGGTGACTTGCTTGAAGAATTAAGAAAGAATCACAATTTTTCTGAAAAACTCTATGATGTAATGCTCAGTTATCAGAATGCAAAAGTTCTTGGTGATGAGGTTGAAACAACATGGTATCATAGCGGAATGCAGACTGAAACTCTGCAGATTCACATAGACGACCGTGATAGCGAAGGTATATTTAAAATTAATTATGACTACCTTGCAGAAAAGCTTAATTTTATCATTTAGAGTTAAATATAAACAAAAAATCCGAACCCTTTTCCTATTGGGAAAATCTGGTTCGGATTTTTCTGGTTTGGTGCGGATGACGGGACTTGAACCCACATGAAATTGCTTTCACTAGAACCTGAATCTAGCGCGTCTGCCAATTCCGCCACATCCGCATATTTAATTAACGACAGATATAATATCATAAACCTTTCCATTAGTCAAGAATAATTCTTCTTTTTGTTCTGTATTATTTTCTGAGTGCAGAAATTTTCAGGCTGAACGGAAAATCTTTATTGACTGTTTGAATGTTTTGGTGTAAACTGAAATACATAGAAATTACGGAGGGCTGAATATGAAAAAGCAGATTAAAAAGATACTTACACTTGCGGTTGTTGTTATTACATTTGCGGTAAGCCTTGTTTTTTCCGCGGAAGCAGCTATAAACTGGGGCTACGAGGTTTACATTTCCAATAAAGGACAGGTGGTAGACTCCATAACCTATAACGGAAAAACCGTCAACGCGGTTTATGCTCCGAGGAATCAGGTCGCAAGCTATGATGACGACGTCACATACTGCTGTGCCGCTTTTGTAAAAAGATTTTACTCAACGGTGTTCGGCGTGGGTGTGAACAACCTTATTCCCGGCTACACTCCCAATGTTTACTCGGGCGGCGGATATTTTTACAAGGTGGCAACGCCTCAGGTCGGTGACATTGCCGCAAGCTCGGGACACTGGGCAATTGTCAAGGCTGTTTCGGGCAACACCGTAACCCTTGTTGAGCAGAACACATGGAATGAATATTACACTGCGGCTCAGGTCAACAGAAAAATCACCCTTCCCGAGCCGAGCTACTGGTACTGGAGATGGTCGGGCAACTCGGGCGGCGGAACGGTTACACCTACATATTTTACCGCTCTGTGGCACAGTGATGTCGGCACGGACAATGCAAAGCTCAATGCGACAATCAACAAGACCTATATCGACGGCTGCGGCTTTTATATCGGCACTTCAACAAATAATATGAAAAGAGTTGCCGAGCAGACCAACTCAGATGTTATAAACATCTGGTTCAACCTTAAGAACGAGTACGGCACAACCCTTACTCCGGGTACAAAATACTATTATAAAATATTTATTATTGTTGGCGGTAAGGAGTACACAAGTGCAACACAGTCCTTTACAACAACGGGTCAGCATACACACGCTTATAAGCTGACTTCAACAACAGACGCAACCTGCACAAAAGATGGTTCGAAAATATACACCTGCACCTGCGGAACGACCAGAACAGAAAAGATAAATAAGCTCGGTCATTCGATAAAGAATGCTACACCGGTAAAGGCCACACTTTCAAAGAACGGCTCAGTTTCAGGTGTTTGCACAAGATGCTACGGTGTGTTTAAGTCAACAATCTATATGCCCAAAACCTTTACCCTTTCAGCAACAAATTATGTTTATGACGGCGAGGTAAAGGCTCCTGCAGTTACCGTCAAGGACAGCGCAGGCAAGCCCCTCAAAAACGGAACAGACTATACGGTTACATATTCGGGCGCAAGAAAGGCAATCGGAAAGTATACCGTGAATGTAACCTTCAAGGGTAACTATACAGGCTCAAAGCAGTTAAGCTTCACAATCAGCACCAAGGCACCCTCAAAGGTTACCGCTGAGCAGAGTACAAGTGCAATCAAGCTTACCTGGCCGAAGGTTTCAGGCGCAACGGGCTACAGAATTTTCTATAAGTCAGGCTCAGCGTGGAAGGTTGCCGTAAGCGCAACAACAGCGACCTCGCACACCTTCAAAAATCTTAAGGCAGGTACAAAGTATGTTTTTGCGGTGCGTCCCTACACAATATCAGGCAGCAATGTAATCTGGAGTCCCTACACCGAATGTGCAACGGCAACAAAGACGGTGAAGATTGCAAAGATTACGGCAAAGCAGACGACAAGCAAGGTAACACTTTCATGGCCTAAGATTGCAGGTGCAACGGCCTACAGAGTTTATTATCTGTCAGGCAACAGTTGGAAAATAATTGTAGATTCAACTACAGCCACAAGCTGTGTGTTTACATTCTCCACGGCAGGAGCAAAGTGCACCTTTGCTGTAAGGCCTTATATTAAAAGCGGCAACAATTACATCTGGTCGGATTACACAACCTGTGTTGCGGCAACAACTCCTGCAACAGTAACAGCGAAGGCGGCTTCACCCTCAAAGGGCAAAATCACCCTTAACTGGAATCAGGTGACAGGTGCTGACGGCTATCAGGTTTATTACAAAAACGGTAACGGCTCATACAAGCTTTACAAAACCGTTGGCAAGAATGTTAAGAGCCTGAGCTTTGCGAATCTCAAGAGCGGTACAAGGTATACCTTTGCCGTAAGGGCAGGTATCAAGACAACCGGAGGAAACATCTTCGGCGGATATAAGGCAGCAACGGTTACCGTGAAATAAGTAAAAATATAAAGTTCTTTTGTGTTACTTTTCTTACAAGAAAAGCAACAACTGCCCGACGACGGCATAAAGAGAATATTGTAAAACCCCGTACAGCTTGAACGCTGTACGGGGTTGGTTGTTTTATCGGGTTTTATTTGATTTATGCTTTATTTGCTTTTACCGCAACGGCAGCATTCGGGAGCACAGCCGCAGGGGAGATTTCCGTTAACGGCTACAGTTACCGGAGTATAGGGGCTGAAAATTTTACCGCAGGTTGTATTGATGTAGGCTCTTACTGCAAAGGTGTAATTTCCGCCTGCAATGTTTGTGTAAACAATTTCTGCGGGATTGGCAACATCCTTGATAAGCTTATACTTACCGTTGTTATACTTGTAGTAGAGGTAATAACCGTCGGCAGCGTATACCTTTGACCATTTGATTACAACCTTTCCCTTTTCGGGGGATGTCACGGTAGCCTTGGGAGCTGTGGTTGAGGCTGCTGCAGTAAACTCCTTGGCGTTACCTATGATAACGGTTCCGTCCTTGAGCTTGATGTAGGGCTTTATTGCGAATTTGTATTCACAGCCGGTAACCATTTTTGTGAAGGTGCAGGTTGTTTTGGTTGTTGATGTAAGCTCCTTCCAGCCTGAAGGAATTCTGTAGTAGTAAATCTTGTATCCGGTTGCACCCTTTGAGGCTGTCCAGTTAAGAGTGAGTGAGGAGGGGGTTGCCTTTGCAGTAACCTTTGCGGGAACGGCAGGCATCGTTGCTGTTTCGATGGTTGTATAGGTCTTGCTCCAGGTTGTGCTCTTGGGGTGGCACTTGCACTTGTAGAAGCTTCTTACAGCAAGAGTGTAAGCCTTTCCTGAGGGGAGGTTTTTGAAGGTTACGCTTGTACCCTGTACATCCTTGCAAGCCTTCCATGCTTTACCGTTTTTGTAGTAGATTCTGTAGCCGGTTGCATTTTCGGCTGCATCCCAGGTGAGAGAAAGCTGCGATGTTGTCTGGCTTGCCTTGACATTTGCGGGAGCTGCAAGCGCTGCGGCGTGAGCGGTTACCGTTATTGCGGGTAATGAAAAAGCAACTGTCAGCATCACCATAAGCACGCAGAGCATAGATTTAAGATATTTTTTCATAATTTAATCTCCTTTTCTTATATGATATATCTTAATAAATACAATTTAGCACATATTTAAAAAATTTTCAATAGAGGAGTTAAAATTTATAGTATATATTAACAAATCGTAATAAATTACGCATAAGGCAAGGGTCGGTACTATGTGTTAACTGACAAGAATTAAACCACGGTGACTTGGGCGGTGCATTGCGTAAAAGCGGTGCTCCACCTTTCCCGCGCCCATAAAATGACATTACAAGTGTTGCAAAAGCTTACCCGTACAGTTTACGCTGTACGGGCATTTTTTTATTTGCAGCCTATATCAAACGCAGGGTTGAAGGCGTAGAAGTTCTTCTCATTCATCTTGTCTGTGGCAATGCGCAGACCCTCACCGAAGCGCTGATAGTGTACAATTTCGCGTTCACGCAGGAACTTGATTACATCGCATACATCGGGGTCGTCAACAAGGCGGAGAATGTTGTCGTAGGTTGTGCGAGCCTTCTGTTCTGCCGCCATATTCTCGTGCAGATCGGTGATGATGTCGCCCTTGCTCTGCAGATATGCCGCCGTGAAGGGTACGCCTGCCGCACTTGCGGGGTAAACGCCGGTGGTATGGTCAACAAAGTAGGCATCAAAGCCGGCTTTTTTGATTTCGTCAATTGAAAGGTTGCGGGTGAGCTGATAAACAAGGGTGCCTATCATTTCGAGGTGACCGAGTTCCTCGGTGCCTATGTCCGTGAGAAGACCCTGAAGCTTGGGGTCGGGCATTGCAAAGCGCTGACTGAGGTAACGCAGTGATGCGCCGAGCTCACCGTCGGGGCCGCCGTACTGTGTGATAATGATTTTAGCGGCGGCAGGGTTGGGATTTTTAATGTTTATCGGATACTGGAGAATTTTTTCGTACTTAAACATCAGCAAGCACCGCCTTTCACCCAGGGGAAGGGTGTGTTAACCCAGCTGCAGCCCGAGCCCATCTTATGGGAAAGGGGGCCGAACTGACTCTCGTATTCGGGAAGCATAGCCTCATATTTTTCCTTGTAGCTGTTGAGAAGACAGAGCTTTTCCTCGTCGTCGGGATGAGTGTCAAGGTAAAGATGCAAATCCCATATGGCAAAGCGAACTGCCATAAAGTGATAAAGGAAGCTGTTGCTGTTATTCATCTGCAGCACCCCTTGAGGAAGGGAAGGTCAAGGCAGGGGAAAATTGTACCTCTTGAAAGGGCTCTTTCGTGCGGATAAACCTCACCGCTCTGCTGAAAGGGTACATATGCCATTGCATAGGCAGTGTTAACCGGAAAGGCGGCTTTGCGGCAGGCGCAGGACGTGTCTGCACTTTCGTGGCAGGGAGCACATCCGGGTGTCTGAGCCTCACGTGTCATTCTTGGCATGGGAGTCTGACGGCAAGGCTGATTACAGTTGTTCACATTTATCTCTCCTTTTACATATTACGGGTAATTACCCGCTATTAATATGCTATGTAGCTGTTGCACTTTTGTGAATTTCCGGAATGTAATTATGTTCGTAGATATATAATAGCCAAGTGTCTGTTAAATTCGTAGACACTTGGCTAATAGTTATAAATTGTTTACACTATTTACTCGGAATTCATTAAAAAGTGACAATCGATTAACAAAATCGGGTTAATTAACTGTATAATTAAATAAAAGACAGAGCTTATATATTTGTCTACTATTTGTAAAACAGGAGAGAAAATTATGTTGAATTCACCGGAAAACAAAAACTGCTATCAGTACCTGAGGGAATGTACTGAAATTTACGACGATGTTTATATGATGCAGCATTTCGGCGTAAAGTATTATCGCTCGAAAATTTTTGCTGATATGGACGCTCTCGCAGGCTACTTCCAGAAGGAGCTCGGACTTAAGCGCGGCGATGTTTACACAATCTTTATGCCCACAACAGTTCAGAGCATTGTTGCCTTTTATGCGCTTAACAGTATCGGCGTAATCACAAACTTTGTACATCCCCTTATGTCAACGGATTTCCTCAAGGAGCAGCTTGAGGCCGTTAACTCAAAGGGTGTTATGGTGCTTGACGTTCTTATGCTCAAGGAAAAGGCACATATTCAGACAATCAACGATGCAGGTATTCCCTGCCTTGTATGCTCATCATCAGACTATTCAGAGGGCATCAAGGAGTTCGGCTGCAAGACAGGCGAGGCTCTTTTAAGGTCGATTCTCATTAAGAAGTTTGCAAAATGGACAGGCTATAATGCCGCAATTGCAAAGGGCTATAAGCCCGACCAGGTCAAGGATAACGGTCACGAGCTCGGCGCTTACCTCAACGGCGGTGGCACAACAGGCAAGAGCAAGACAATCAAAATTACCTCAAAGTCAATCAACGAGCTTGTATGGCGAGTTTCCGACCTTGACGAAATCAAGGCGCCCGGTGAAGAAGCAGAGGTTATCGTGCTTCCTCTTTTCCATTGCTTCGGTCTTTGCATCGGTATACATATGGCAATGTGCAACAGTGCAAGAATTATTCCTATGATGCAGTTCGATGCAAAGCTTTTTGTAAAGCTGATGAAGCAGAACCGTATTGCAGGCTTTGTAGGTATCCCTCTTATGTTCCAGAAGCTTATGCGTCAGGAGGGCTTCGACGGTCCTCACCTTAAGAACATCCGCGTTATGTTCTGCGGCGGTGACGATGTTTCCGACGGCTTTATCGATGAGTTCAACTCATACTTTGAAAAATGGGGCGCAGTCGGAAGACTCCGTCAGGGCTACGGCCTTACGGAAACAAACTCCGTTTGTACAACCAACTCCAACGACGATTTCCGCCGCGGCTCTGTAGGTAAGGCACTTCGCGGTGTTACCGTTCAGCTCTGGGATGAGAATCACAAGGAGGTTCCCATCGGTGAGGTCGGCGAGTTCGCTATTGCAGGTCCCACCATTATGGCAGGCTATCACGCTGAGGGCGAAGCTCCCGACCACGGCATTTACACCGACGAAAACGGCGAAAAGTGGGTGCTTTCGGGTGACCTCGGCTACAGAGATGAGGACGGCTACTTCTACTTTGCAGGCAGAAAGAAGAGACTTATCATCATTGCAGGCTATAACGTATATCCCACAGATATCGAAAAGGTTGTAGGTGAGCTCGACTTTATCAATGAGTGCTGTGCCGTTCAGGGCTGGGATAACGGAAAGTCAATGGTACGCCTTTACGCTTCTCTGAGAAAGGAAGGCGATAACGAGGCTTACAAGCAGAAGATCCGCGAGGTATGCGAAAGCAATTTCTCAAAGTTCTATGTTCCCCGTGACATCATTTTTGTCGATGAGCTTCCTCAGACACCGCTTATGAAAATCGACTTTATGAAGCTTACTGAGGTTGATCCCGAAAAGGCAAGGGAAACAGGTAAGATAACAGTATGATGTTAACATTTCTGTAACAAACTTTACAGTTAATTCTCCGAGATTATTAATATTTTTAACAATAATATTGTAAAAAATGTTATAATGCTATTATAATGACATAATATTTTTTAATAAATCGGATATTTTGTCAGTTGTAGCTTATAAAAGTTTAAATTAAGGAGAAAAAGAAAATGATACCTGCACCAAATAATCTTAATTGCGTGGAATACCTTGAGCATTGTACAAGCCGTTTCGGTGATGTGTACATGATGCAGCATTTCGGCATCAACTACCTTCGTTCCGAGGTTCTTGCCGATATTGACAGACTTGCTGCTTATTTCCAGAAGGGTCTCGGACTTAAAAAGGGCGATGTTTATACAATCTTTATGCCCACAACAATGCAGAGCATTATTGCTTTCTATGCTCTTAACAAAATCGGCGTAATCACCTCATTTGTTCATCCTCTTATGGGTACAGACTACCTTAAGGAACAGCTTGAGCTTGTTCACTCAAAGGGTGTTATGGTGCTCGATATCCTTCTTGCAAAGGGCAAGACACACATCGATGCTATCAATGAGCTCGGAATTCCCTGTCTTGTATGCTCATCATCAGACTATTCCGCAGGCGTCAAGAAGGCAGGCTGTAAGTTCGGTGAGGGCATTGTGAAAAAGCTTCTTGTAAGCAAGTTCAACAATTACACACCCTACAAAAAGGCAATCGGTATGTACTACAAGCCCGAGGCTGTAACAAACAACGCTGACGATATCGCAGTTTATCTTAACGGCGGCGGTACAACAGGTAAGAGCAAGACCATCAAGCTTACCTCAAGAGCAATCAACGAGCTTTCATGGAGAGTTTCAGATATCGACGAAATTCACGATCCCGGTAATGAATACGAGGTTATCGTTCTTCCTCTTTTCCATTGCTTCGGTCTTTGCGTTGCAGTACATATGGCAATGTGTAACAGTGCATGTATCATTCCTATGATGCAGTTTGATGAAAAAATCTTCACAAAGCTTATGCGCAAGAACAATGTTGTAGGCTTCGGCGGTATTCCTCTTATGTTCCAGAAGCTTATGAAGGACAAGCACTTCGACGGTCCTCACCTTGCAAACGTACGTCTTATGTTCTGCGGCGGTGACGATATTTCCGACGGCTTTATTGATGAATATAACTCATACTTTGAAAAATGGGGTGCAACAGGCAGACTCCGTCAGGGCTACGGTCTTACCGAAATCGGTTCTGTTTGTACCACAAATACAAATGCTGACTTCAGACGCGGCTCAATCGGTAAGGCTATCCGCGGCGTAAATGTTCAGATCTGGGACGACGATCACAAGCAGGTTCCCAACGGAACAGTAGGTGAATTTGTAATTTCAGGTCCCACCGTTATGCAGGGCTACTACGCAGAGGGTGAGGCAGAGGACTACGGTCTTTACACCGACGAAAACGGCGTTAAGTGGGTGCTTTCAGGTGACCTCGGTTATCAGGACGATGACGGCTTCTTCTACTTCTCAGGCAGAAAGAAGAGACTTATCATCATTGCAGGCTACAACGTATATCCCACAGATATCGAAAGAGTTGTAGGTGAGTTCCCCGAAATCAACGAGTGCTGCGCAGTTCAGGGCTGGGATAACGGCAGATCAATGGTTCGCCTTTATGCTTCACTTCACGATAAGAGCACTGATACAGAAGCACTTAAGGCTAAAATCAGCGAAACCCTTGAGGCTGAATTCTCCAAGTTCTATGTGCCCAGAGATTTTGTATTTATGGATGAGCTTCCCCAGACACCGCTTATGAAGATTGACTTTATGAAGCTTACCGAGGCTGACCCCGAAAAGGCAAGAGCTGCAGGTAAGGTTGAATAAAAGCACTCTTTGAATTTTGTTGATTAACACATTTACAAAAGCAACAGAGTGTGATATAATTACTCTGTTGCTTTACTTTTTATAAAAGCACTGTAAAAAACCTTTATTAAAGGAGAAGATAAAAATGATTACAATCAATCCTTTGATGTGTAAGGGCTGCGGCTACTGTATTAAGTTCTGCCCCAAGCACATTCTCGAAATGGGTAAGGAGCGCTCCGAAAAGGGTCACTTCTATCCCGTACAGACAAACGCGGACGCTTGTAACGGCTGTGCAATCTGCGCACTTATGTGTCCCGAAGCCGCAATTGAAGTTGCAGGCAAAAACGCGTAAGGAGGCAGGGTAATGGAAAAAAGATTTATGAAGGGCTGCGAGGCTATTGCCGAAGCAGCAGTAAGAGGCGGTTGCCGCTTTTTTGCAGGCTATCCCATCACTCCGCAGAATGAAATTCCCGAATACCTTTCATGGAGACTTCCCGAGGTAGGCGGCAGCTTCGTTCAGGGTGAAAGTGAGGTTGCATCAATCAATATGGTTTACGGTGCAGCCGCAACAGGCACAAGGTCAATGACCAGCTCCTCAGGCCCGGGCATCAGCCTTAAGGCAGAGGGTATTTCCTATCTTGCATCAGCACAGCTTCCCGCTGTTATTGTTAACATTTCAAGAGGCGGCCCCGGTCTCGGCTCGATTCAGCCTGCACAGTCTGACTATCTTCAGGCTACAAAGGCTCTCGGTCACGGCGGGTTCCGTACAATGGTTTTTGCTCCCGCTACTCTTCAGGAGGCAGTTGACCTTACTTACAACGCCTGGGATTATGCTGAAAGAGACAGAAACCCCGTGCTTATTCTTATGGACGGCTGTCTCGGTGCAATTATGGAGGAGGTTGAGCTTCCTCCCATGAAGGAGCTTGACTATACCGTAACAGAGGACTGGGACCTTTCAAAGAGAAACGGCAGAGAAGACTCTCATATGATTACTCCCATTCTTCCCGAAATGGCTCTTGAAATGCTCAACAAGTTCAAGGGCATGACCTACAATATGTGGGGAATGATGGACGTCAAGGTTGAGGAATATCTCCTTGAGGATGCCGAATATGTTGTAGTAGCTTACGGTATTGCGGCAAGAGTTGCAAAGGAAGCAATCAACACCCTTCGTGAAGAGGGCTACAAGGTCGGTATGATCCGTCCCATCACTCTTTATCCCTTCCCCAAGGCAAGCCTTGACAACCTTGATTACAGTAAGGTAAAGGGTATTATTGACGTTGAAATGACAATTCCCGCTCAGATGCGTGACGACATCGAGCTTCAGGTAAAGGGCCGCTGCCCCGTACACGAATACGGCAGAAGCGGCGGTATGCTCCTCGACGATGAGGGAGTATACAATGCTATCAGCGAAATTGTGAAGGGAGGAGAATAATATGCCCGCATATAAAAGACCGTCATCACTTATGCCTATGACAACAGGCTATTGCCCCGGCTGTATGCACGCTCTTGCAACAAGACTTGTTGCCGATGTAATTGATGAGCTTGATCAGAAGAACAACGCCGTAAACGTTGTTTCCGTAGGCTGCTCCGCTCTTAACCTTTACTCCTGGGCAGGCGACGTAATCGGCTCAGCTCACGGACGCGCTCCCGCAGTTGCAACAGGCGTTAAAAGAAGTATGCCCGACCGTCTTGTTTTCACCTATCAGGGTGACGGCGACCTTGCCGCTATCGGTCTTGCAGAGATTATGTCAGCCGCAAACAGAGGTGAAAACTTCACCGTTATTTTCGCAAACAATCAGACCTACGGTATGACCGGCGGTCAGATGGCTCCCACCACACTCATCGGACAGAAGTCAACAACAACACGCTTCGGCCGTGATGCTGAAACAACAGGCTATCCTATGCAGATGTGTGAGCTTATCTCCGTGCTTAAGGCTCCCGTATTTGTTGCAAGATATGCACTTAACACTCCCAAGGGCGTAATGGATGCAAAGAAGGGCATCAAAAAGGCTTTCGAGCTTCAGCTTGCAGGTAAGGGCTTCACCTTTATTGAGCTTCTTACAAACTGTCCCACAAACTGGGGTATGAATCCTCTTGATACTCTCGAATATATGAACACAAACACAATTCCCTATTTCAAGCTGGGAATCTACAAGGATGAGGAGGCTGAAGCATAATGAAAAAGTCATTTGTATTTTCAGGCTCAGGCGGACAGGGCATTATGTCAGCAGGTATGATGCTTGCCCACGCAGCCATTGATATGGAAAAGCATGCAACCTTCCTTCCCGAGTACGGTCCCGAGCAGAGAGGCGGCAGTGCAAAGTGTACCGTTATTGTAAGTGACGGCGAAATCGTTTCACCCCTTACAAAAAAGTGCGACAACTTTGTTGCCATGAACGAGCAGGCATACAATAAGTTCAAGGACGATGTAAAAGAGGGCGGTGTAATGGTTCTCAACTCAAGCCGTGTTACCTCAGAGGTTGACAGAGCTGACGTTAAGGTTATCTCTGTTCCCGTTGATGATATCGCTCTTGAGGTTGGTAACATCAAGGTTGCAAACATCGTTATCATCGGTGCTCTTATCGGTGCTACGGAAATTGTAAGCAAGGATGTTTTTGTAGCTTCTCTTGAAGAAAAGTTCAAGGAAAAGAAGCCCGAAATTCTTGCAATGAACCTCAAGGCTCTTGAAAAGGGTATTGAGTTCGGACAGCAGGCTAAATAATGTATGGGCGGATATTATCCGCCCGAATAAAAGAAACAGTTTAATAAAGTAGTCAGTAGTCAGGGGTGACCTTCGGGCATCAGATTACTGCTATACATAAAAAATATTTTAAAGGAGATAAATATTATGGCAAAGTATTCATTCGACACAAAATTCAGCGTACTCATGAAGGATCCTCAGGTTATGGAAATCGTTAACGATATCTGTCCTGAAATTATGAACCACCCCATGAAGAACCTTGCTCTTACAATGGGCTTCACTCCCAACATGGGTATGGTAGTTCTTTCAAAGATCTACTCAAAGGAAAAGATTGAAGAGTTCAAGAGAAGACTTGAAGCAATCGAATAATAGCACATCAATTAAAACAGCAGGTAGTTCAGGATTTTACTTTCTGAAACACCTGCTGTTTTTTCTTTTAATAAATTTTAATAAAACGCTAAATTGACTAACAGGAAAAATAGTGATAAAATATTTTGTATCAAATTAAAAAGGAGAATTATCTATGAAAAAAATATTATCAGTTTTCCTTGCAGCTCTTATGCTTTTCAGCCTTTGCAGCGTTGCCGCTTCAGCCGCTGAGGATGACGGGCTTGTTATCACCGTTGCAAATGACCTTCATTACAACGTTACACAGTCAAAGCAGGAAAACTACAAGGGTAACAGCATCAACGCTGATTTTGCACACGTAGGTTCTGCAACAAGACTTCCTCACGAGGCAGTTGCGATTATCAACGCCTTTCTTAAGGATGTTGCCGCTAACGAAAGCGACTACCTTATCATTCCCGGTGATATTACGGAAGCCGGTACTGAGGCTGAGGTTGCAGGCATCGTAGCTCTTTTCCGTGAGTTTGAACAGCTCAGCGGTAAAAAGATTTATGTTGTACCCGGTAACCATGACGTGCTCAGAAGAGGTAAGGCACAGTTTGCTCTGGACTATTATGAGTTCGGCTTCGACGAGGCAAAGTATAAGGATGAAAATTCTCTTTCATATGTAGTCGATCTTGACGATGAATACCGTCTTATAGCTATCGACTCCACAACCGTAGGCTCAGGTGCTCACAGCGTTTATGAGGAAAGACTTCAGTGGATTGCCGAGCAGGGTGAGAAGGCAAAGGCTGACGGCAAAAAGCTTATCGGCATGCACCATCAGAATCTCCTTGAGCATATGATTATGTCTAACCTTGTTCAGCCCAACGGTGTTGTAAGCGCCAAGAGCAAAAATGCTCCTGAGGTATACGCCAAGGCAGGCATCAAGTATGTATTCACAGGTCACACCCACGACCACGATATCGCCGCTTACACCGCTGAGGACGGCACCGTGATTTACGACGTTGTTACAGGTACACTTAACGGTCTCGGCTCACCCTACAGAGTTGTAAGCTTCGGTGACGAGGTGAAAATTGAAACAAGAGGCGTTACTGAAATTGACATAAATGACCTTCCCGGCTGTATCAGTGACAACGCAAAGGCTCTCGCTGCAGAGGATTTCTATAAGTATCAGGAAATTGCAACAAACTTAAGCTATGCAATCGTTTTTGATACCTATACAACAGCTAAGGGTCTCAAGGGCTTCCTTAAGCTCGACGACGAAAATATGAACGCTATTATCGACGCCGTTGCTGGCAGACTCAATGAGGCGCTCAATATGCCCTTTGCAAAGGCTGACGAGACAGAAGAGGGCAAGAGCATTGAGTCAATCATTGCTGAGTATGACCTCACAATTCCCAAAACAGAGTATAAAAACGTCATTGACGTTGCAGTTGCAATCTATCAGGCACACAACCTCGGCGATGAAAGCTTCACCGCTTATTCAGATGAAATCGTTCTCACCACAAGAGGTATCGGTGCGGCTCTCGGCTATGCACTCGAGGAAGTAAGCGCTCAGGATTATGCAAGGGTTATGTCCTTTATCACAAAGCTTGTCGGCTTCGAAATTCCCGTTGATTTCCTTTACTATGCAGGTGACGGCGTTTCACGCTTTGAGGGCATTGAGGTGCTTATGGCAACTGTGCTTGTTCCTCTTGCAACCGAGTTTGCAACCGACGACGCTCCCGCTGACAATAATGCAGTTCTTCCCGGCTATGCCGAGCTTGTTGAAGAGGAGGAGGAGCTCAGCCTCTTTGAAAAGTTTATGAAGTTCTTAAGAATGCTTATTGATACAATGAAGACCGTATTTACCTTCCTTCCCTTCGCAAAATAATCGGTGAGCACAGTCCTTCACTCATTTTAATAAGCTGATTGCCGAAGGGCATCAGAAGCACCGTTGAAAGCACGTTGAAGGCGATGTGCATAAAGGAAACCTGCATTGACGGATTTCCGAGGTACTCAATGAATGAGGGAAAGGGAACAAGCTCAAACAGCAAAAAGAAAAATACAGTACCTATAAGGTTAAAAAGCAGGTGGATAATTCCCACCTGCTTTGCTTCTTTTCTTGCCCCGACGGCAGAAAGCATTGTGGGTATAACGGCTCCTATATTCTGACCGAAGATGATATAAAGGGCGCTTTCAGCACCTACAAGCCCCGAGAGAGCAAGCGCCTGAAGTATGCCGACCGTTGCCGAGGAGCTTTGCAGTATGGCGGTCATAATAAAGCCCGCCAGAACGCAGGGGATTTTGCCCTTGCAGGCGGAAATGAAGCTGAGAAAGGTCTCGTTATCCCTGAGATGGGAAAAGGACATAGACATTGTGTTCATACCGAGAAACAGAAGCCCGAAGCCGATAACGAGAAAGCAGATGTGTGCCGTTCTTTCCTTTTTCGAGAAGATTTTAACTGCGGTGCCGAAGAAGATTGCAAGGGGAGCGAGGGCGGAAAAATTGAAGGCAATCAGAAGGCTTGTGACCGTTGTGCCGATGTTTGCGCCCATCACAATACCGACCGCCTGAGAAAGGCTCATAAGCCCCGAGGCGACAAAGCTGACGGTCATAACCGTTGTTGCCGAGGAGCTTTGTATTATACCCGTGACAGCAAGTCCCGTCAGCATACCCGTAAAGCGGTTTTTCGTCAGCACACCGAGGGTATGCTTAAGCCCCTCACCAAATGCCTTCTCCGTGTGCTCACCCATAAGGGTGATGCCGCAAAGGAAAAGTCCGATACCGCAAAGAAGATTTACCAGATTTTCCATTGTTCACCTCATTAGCTATTGCAATAAAGAAAAATATAGGTTATAATTTAAATAATATTGAAAACGAGGTGTTAATATGACTTTGAATGTTATCCCCAAGCCTAATAAGGTTAATTTCTTCGGCGGTGAGATCAAGGCTTCTGAGCTTGCAGTTGAATATAAGCTTGATGAGACTCTCGGCGAAGAGGCTTACATAATCGATATTCAGAATAACAGAGCGATAATTACCTCAAAGGGTGAAAGGGGCAGATATTATGCCGATGTTACCTATATGAAGCTTGCCGAAAAGGGTATGCTTCCCCTTTGCAGAATTGTTGACGAGCCCGCTTTTTCCTACAGAGGCTTTATGATTGACTCTGCAAGACATATGCAGACTATAGACGAAATTAAAAAATACATCCTTGCCGCCGCAGAGTTCAAGTTCAATGTTTTCCATTGGCATCTCTGTGACGATCAGGGCTGGAGAATTGAATGCGAAAGCTATCCCGAGCTTATAAAGGTCGGTGCATACCGCGATTGCCACGGCTTCCGCTCTCAGGACGCACGCGAATACGGCGGATACTATACAAAGGACGAAATCAGAGATATTATCGAATTCTGCAAGGAAAGATATATTGAGGTTATCCCCGAAATTGATATGCCCGGTCATACAACGGCTATAGTTGCAAGCTATCCCAACCTTTCCTGCCGCGGTGTAAAGGTGCCCGTGCAGACCGACGGCGGTATCTTCAAGGATATCCTTTGCGCAGGTAAGGAGGAGGTTTACGAGTTCTGCTTTAAGCTTCTTGACGAAATCTGCGAGCTTTTCCCCTCAAGGCGCATCCATATCGGCGGTGACGAGGCTCCCAAGGCTCGCTGGTGCAACTGTGAAAAATGTCAGGCGAAAATCAAGGAAGAGGGACTTAAGGACGAGGAACAGCTTCAGGGCTACTTCACCAACAGAATTGTCGACTACCTTGAAAAGGAAAAGGGCATGGAGGTTTTTGCCTGGAATGAAACCCTTAATTCAGGTATTGTAAAGGACAGCGTTGTTGTCTGCGACTGGATGGACAGATCAAATAAGTGTGAGGAATACGCCAACAAGGGCGGCAAAATCATTGCAGAGGACTTCTATCACTATTATCTCGACTATCCCTACGGTATGACTCCGCTTAAAAAGACCTACGGATATTCACCCCTGCTTGAAAAGCTTGACAAAAAGGGCAGAGAAAATGTTCTCGGTGTTGAAACTCCTATCTGGACAGAGTACGTTGAGGACTTTGACAGAATGTGCTATATGTGCTTCCCGAGACTTATCGCCTGCGGTGAATCAGGCTGGACAAGGGAGGAAAACAAGAATTACAAATCCTTCCGTGACAGATTATATACCTACAAGGGAAGATTACTCTCCTACGGCGTTAAAATGGCGGCGGATAAGGAGTGGGATCCCTCCCTTCTTATAAGAACAAGGGATATGCTCAAGCGTCTTAAGGATATGCTTGATCCCCGTGCGGTAAGCGTGTTCCTTTTCCCGAATAAGGATGACTGATTTAAAGTAGCCAGTAGCCAGTAGTCAGTAGTCAGTAGCCAGTAGTCAGGGGCGCCTGACGGCGCTAAGTCGGAGGCCAAGCGGTCTTAGGAAGACAATGACTAG
>JAZOVO010000123.1:0-2767 GCA_045658745.1 Acutalibacteraceae bacterium
AAGGAAGTATTTCTTTAAAAAGTGAAATAACTTCACAATAATGCGTTAAAAATCACCGATATGCGTCAGCATTATCGGTGATTTTCGCCTTTTCTTGCAAAGCTATTTCGCATTTTAAAGTGCTTCGCAGTTTCGTAAGAACTGAAAATTTCTTGTGTTGAAGCCACAAAACGCAGCAAGGCTGTCGCCTTGCGAGGCTTTTGGCAAAAATACAGGGAATTTTGTTTGAGAAACAAATACTGCCTTATGGGGTGTCGGCGAACCTGCCGCCCTTTTTTTGTTGTATTTTATTGATTTTTTACCTTTCTTGTGTTAAAATAAATATGCGACATAAAATTGCATAAAATCAACTTAGGGATACTGTTGGGAAAATTGTATCTCGTGTTAAACATGCCTATGTTGAGCAATTTTGTGTCGCAGCAAATGAGATGCATTTTCTGTTCGTGCGTCTCTTTGGGGCGCACTTTTTGTTTTTCAGGTCAAAAAAACAGACCGAATAAACAAAGATTCGTCAAAATAGTAAAAAAGCTGCTATTATAATTGTATATATAATCACTTGCTAAACTGATAGATAAATGGTATATTTATCTCAGATAGATACCTTTTATTTATATATAAAAAAATTATTTAAGGAGGAATAAAAATGAAAGCAAAAAAAGCAGCGGTTTTAATTCTTGCACTTGTAACGGTGTTCACGCTTTTCGGACTTACCGCAAGCGCCGAGGAGCTGACATCGGGGGACTACAGCTATGTTCTCCTTGAGGACGGCACGGTTAAAATCACCGCGTACAACGGCACGGAAAAAGCAGTAACCGTTCCCGACACAATCGATGAAAAGGCGGTAACCGTAATCGGCAGATATGCCTTCAACGCTGAAGCAGATCTTGAAAGCCTCGTTATTCCCGGCTCTGTAAGGGAGATTGAGAATAACGGTATCTACGGCTGCGATAAGCTTGCGTCGGTTACAATTCAGGAGGGTGTGCTTGAGTCTCTCGGCAATACAAGCCTTGAAAACTGCACGGCTCTGAAAACCCTTAACCTTCCGTCAAATGTTAAATCAATCGGTACGCTTATCGGATGCAAGGCGCTCAATAACATTGTGATAGCCTCAGATAATGCATATCTTAAAAATGTCGGCGGCGTAATTTTCAGCGCCGATATGAAAACTCTTATTAAGTACCCGCAGGGCAAGACATCGGCAGAATATTACATTCCCGTAGGTGTGACAAAAATTGCAGATTTTGCTTTTTATGAGGCAACAACTCCCGTGAAGGTTTATATCCCTCTTTCCGTCAAGGAAATCGATGAGCTTGCCTTCGGCTATTCAAAGGTTTCTCTTTTCTATGAGGGCTCATCTCTTCCCGCAGACTGGAAGGCTGCCGTAGCCGGCTTCAGCTTTACACCCAACGGCTACAAGCTTAAGGCAACGGATAAAATCACATCGACTCCCGGCGGTAATGCAATCAACCTTAAATGGAATTCCGTTTACGGCGCAAACTGCTACAGAATTTACTACAAGAGCGGAAAAAATTGGAAGACTCTTGCAGAAGTCAAATCAACGTCCTATACCGTCAACGGTACAAAGTACGGCACAACCTATACCTTTGCCGTAAAGGCAGGTAAAACAAGCGGCGGTAAAACCACGTGGACAAGCGTGTATTCTACTCATACAGTAACTGCAAAAATCCCTGCAACAGCAAAGGTGACCTCAACTCAGACCGCATCAACAATCAAGCTTTCATGGAATGCAGTCAAGGGCGTTGACGGATATAAGATTTATTACAAGACAGCCTCGGGCTGGAAGGCTCTGGGCAACGTTACGGGCACAACCGCTACATATAAAAACCTCAAGGCGGGCTCTGTTTATACCTTCGCCGTAAAGGCGGGTAAGGTAGTTTCGGGTAAGGTTATGTGGTCGGATGTTTACACCACACACAAAACGGCAACAAATCCTGCAAAGCCCGACAAGGTTACCGCAACCCAGACCTCAAGCAGTATCACCCTTAACTGGAATGCAGTAAGAGGTGCAACAGGCTACCGCATTTACTATAAGAAGGGTAACGGCTGGGCAGTAGGCAAGGATTCCGTTACGGGCACAACCCATACCTTCAAAAACCTTATGGCGGGCGGAAAGAGCACCTTTGCCGTAAGACCCTACATCAAGGGTGACGGCGGAGTTATCTGGGGCGACTATACGACCTATACCGCCGCAACCAAGCCGAATGTACCTGCATTGACGGTGACAAATCCCGGAGTGGGACAGCTTGCCGTCAAGTGGAATGCCGTTGCGGGTGCAAATGAGTACAGGCTTTACTATAAAAAGAATAACAGTGCATCCTATAAGCTTTACAAGACCTATACATCACCTCAGAATCTTACATTTAAAAACCTTGCAAGCGGAGATACCTATACCTTTGCCGTAAGAGCGGGCGTTAAAACAACAGGCGGAGTTGTTCTCAGCGATTATACTCCTAAGGCTCTTATGGTGCCCTACAAAACAACCAAATATCTGAATATGTTTAAATCAGGTGTGTTCAGTGTGGCTTATACATTAAAGGAGCACGGTGTAGATATATTAACGCAAGTAATGTATTTTGATGGTAAGAATCTTGCTTATGATAGTGTTGATGAAAAGGGAAATCTGATTACTCTTTTATATAAAGATGTTGATAAACGCTGGTATTATATAAATCATACTGTTCAGGTGAAGGCTGTTTTAAGTGCTGAAAGCGCAAAGGATTTATCTACGCCGAAGGAAATAACTGCT
>JAZOVO010000124.1:0-8834 GCA_045658745.1 Acutalibacteraceae bacterium
TATTACGGAAATCAACCTCCCCGAAACGGTTAGAACAATCGGTAACAGTGCTTTTGCGATGTGTTCTTCACTTGAAGTGTTCGATATGCCGGACAGCGTGGAGAATATCGGTAAATCAGTATTTTTAAAATGCTACGGACTTAAAACAGTAAATTTTTCGCAGAGTCTTAATGTTGTTCCCGAAGAAACCTTTTATATGTGTGAGTCATTGCGCAAGGTGGAAATTTCTGACGACACTACCGTATTCGGCAAAAATGCTTTCAAGGGCTGCTCTTCACTAAGAAGTATAATTCTCCCTGAAAATATCGGAGAATTATTTTCGGGTTGCTTTTCGGGCTGCAGCTTACTTGAAAGGATTTATATTCCTTCCTCTGTTTTTCAGATAGGTACTGATGCCTTTGAAAAATGCATAGCATTAAAAGATGTATATTATCAGGGAAGTGAAAGAAGCTTCGGTAAGATATCTGTTCTTTCAGGTAACGAGGCTCTGTCTCCGGGAAGCCTTATTTTCAACCACAATCACAGAACCTCTTCCGTCATAACCGTTGTCGGTTCAACCTGCCTTGAGGACGGATATAAAATATATGACTGCGTGTGCGGGTTTTCTGAAACATCAGACTATGTTACTGCAAAGGGGCACGATCTGACTGAATATATTCAGATATATGAGTCGGATTGTGTTAAACACGGACTTGCGTACCTTAAATGTAAAAATTGCAGCTTTTATGAGGAGGTAGTTCTCTCCTTGAGACAGCATACGCCCGTTAAGGACGCGGCGGTAAAATCAACCTGTGTCAAGACAGGTCTTACTGAGGGAAGTCATTGCTCGGTTTGCGGTAAAATTCTTACTGCACAGAAAACAGTTCCTTTAGCCGGACATAACTATACAAAGAAAATATCCGACAAATCGCACCTCGCCGTTTCGCCTACGTATACGGTTACCGCGAAATATTATTATTCCTGCGCGGTATGTAACGCGATGAGTAAGGATAAAACCTATAGCGGAAGCGCGCTTGCGCTCGGCAAGACAAGTAAGTTTATTTCTTCTTCAACCGCCGATTCTATCACTCTTGGCTGGAACAAGGTAAAGGATGCAACGGGATACGGTATCTATTATAAAAATGCTTCGGGCAACTGGAAGATTTATAAGACTCTTACCGGCAATGTTCTTAAAATAAGTAAATTGCCCGCAGGAAGAACATACGAGTTTGCGGTCAGGGCTTACGTAATAGAAAAGGGCAAAACCGTAGCAGCACCCGCTTATGTGACTCTCAAGGAGGCAACCAAGCCTGTTGCACCTGCAAAGATTACAGCCAAACAGAATGAAACGGCTATTCAGCTTAACTGGAGCGCTTCATCAGGCGCAACACACTATCAGGTCTATTATTACAACACCGGTAAAAAAAACTGGGTTTTACTCAAGGACGGCGTAACTGCCTGCAAGTACACCATAAACAATGTAAAAAACGGTGTGGCGTTTAAGTTTGCGGTAAGACCTTACATTAATCTCGGTAATAAAAAGGTAATAGGCAGCAGCTATATAACGATAACCACAAGCACAAAAACTCTTGCTCCCGTTTTGAAGGCGACTCCGCTTAAAGGCGGTGTGAGGTTTAACTGGAACAAGGTTAGCGGAGCTGACGGTTACATAATCTACGGCTCTTCAAAGCCGAATTCAGGCTATACAAGGCTTGCAGTAACCTCCGCTCTGACTTATACAAAAAGCGGACTTTCAAGCGGTAAAACTTATTATTTTGCAGCCTATTCCTATAAAAATACTCCGTCAGGTGTAATTTATAGCTATGCAGGTCCTATAAAACCTGTTACAACAAGATAAATAAAAAATGCCGTACCGGTCAGATTATCGGTACGGCTTATTTTTATTTAATCATTTCGGCGAACTCAGCTTCACTTATAACTGTAACGCCGAGCTCGTTTGCTTTCTGAAGCTTGTTTCCTGCATCTTCGCCTGCCAGAACATAGTCGGTTTTCTTTGAAACGCTCGAGGAGGTTTTACCGCCGAGAGCTTCAATAATTTTTGAGGCTTCGCTTCGCTTGAAGGCGGTAAGTGTGCCCGTAAGCACAAATATCTTACCGTCAAAGCGGTTTTCCTTGACAGTTTCTTCACCTGTCATATTTACGCCCAGTTCCGCAAGTCTTTCTATAAGCTCACGGCTCTCATTGTGAGAGAAAAAGTCCGTAAGGCTCTGTGCCATAATGAGTCCGAAGCCGTCGATTTCTGCAATTTCCTCGGTTGTGGCAGCAATGATTTTTTCCATTGAGCCGAATTTATCGCTAAGAAGCTTTGCTGCTTTTTGTCCTATATGCCTTATACCGAGAGCAAACACAAGCTTTGATAAATCGTTTGACTTGGCTTTTTCGGCAGCGTTGATAAGGTTTTCTGCGCTTTTTTCACCCATACGGTCGATTTTTGCAATTTCATCCTTTGGCAGAGTGAAAATATCTGCGGCGGTTTTAATTATACCTTTTTCAACAAGCACTTCAAGCACCGCTGCGCCCAGCCCCTCTATATCCATTGCGTCGCGTGAGCAGAAGTGTATAAGGTTACGTAAAAGCTGATTAGGGCAGTCGGGGTTGCAGCATCTGACGGCGGATTCACCATCTTCTCTTGTGACCTTACCTCCGCAGGAAGGGCAAATTTCAGGGAGACGGTAAATATCTTTTCCGCTGTCGTGCCATGAAACGGAAAGCACCTCGGGGATGATATCACCCGCCTTGCGGACGATTATTCTGTCGCCGATTGAAATGCCTTTTTCGCTGATAAAATCCTGATTGTGGAGCGTTGCACGACTGACGGTTGTACCTGCAAGTAAAATCGGCTCGAAAATTGCCGTAGGTGTCAGGACGCCTGTTCTTCCTACCGCAACCTCGATATCAAGGAGAGTAGTTTCTTTTTCCTCGGGTGGATATTTAAAGGCAAGTGCCCACTTTGGGAACTTTGAGGTTGAGCCGAGCAATTCACGCTGAGAGAAGGAGTCGACCTTGATAACCGCGCCGTCAATATCAAAGGGGAGAGTGCCGCGCATTTCACCGATTTTATTGATTTGCTCAATTGCGGCTTCGATGCTTTCACACTCGGTATAAAGAGGGACGGTATTGAATTTGAGCGACTTTATAAAGTCAAGGGATTCCTTGTGGCTATTGAGCGTTTTGCCTTCAATCTGCTGAATGTTAAAAACAAAAATATCGAGCTTGCGTTTGGCAGTAACTTTCGGATTTTTCTGTCTGAGAGAGCCTGCCGCTGCATTACGGGGGTTTTTAAAGGGCTTTTCTTCATTGAGCTCCTGCTCCTTGGTAAGTGCAAGAAAAACCTCTTTAGGCATATAAACCTCGCCTCTGACCTCGAGCAGAGGTAAATCTGTGTCAATTTTAAGCGGGATTGCCTTGATTGTGCGAAGGTTAGCCGTAACATCCTCACCGGTACGTCCGTCACCGCGGGTTGAGCCTCTTACAAAAAGTCCGTTTTCGTATTCAAGTGAAACGGAAAGACCGTCGATTTTAGGCTCGACAATGTAGCGGACGTTGTCAGTAACCGCCTTAATTCTTTTGTCAAAGGCAAGCACCTCATCGATGCTGAAAGCATCCTGCAAGCTTTCCATAGGCACCTTATGCTCAACGGGCTCAAACTGCCCGTCAGCTTTACCGCCGACACGGTGAGTGGGGGAGTCGGGAGTGATAAGTCCCGGGTGCTTTTCTTCAAGCTGCACAAGTTCACGAAGAAGCATATCATATTCATAGTCTTCGATTTCGGGAGCATCCATTTCATAGTAGCGCTTGCTGTGATATTCAAGAAGCTTTCTCAGCTCATCAATTCTTAAACTGTCTTTTTGCAAATCAGTCATTGCTTTTACCTCTTTCGGTTAAAGTTCCGTTGTAAAATTCCTTTGCAAACCATACATCATCAACAGTGAATTCCTTACCATTGAGATAGGAAAGTGAGCCTGCATCGGTTGTAAAGTCGAATATAAGTTTATGAGAGCAAAGGCATTGCTTTTTATAGCCCACCTTTTTATTATTTTCGTTCTTGCCGTATTTACCGTCGCCTAAAAGGGGATTGCCCAGCCATGCCATGTGAGCTCTTATCTGGTGAGTTCTTCCGGTCAGCAGGTCAACCTCAACAAGGCTCAAGCCGTTTTTACTGCCGAGTACCTTGTATTTTGTCTTAATATATTTTGCTTCATCGGAGGGTTTTTTAGAGATGAAAACCTTGTTTTTGCTTTCATTTTTTACAAGATAGCCTTCGATTATATCCTCTTTTTTCGGGGGAGTGCCGTGAACAATGCAAAGGTAAATTTTATGAAGCTCTCTGTCCTTCATTTTCTGATTAAGCACACGCAGAGCCTCGGCTGTTTTTGCGCAGATAACAATACCGCTTGTATTGCGGTCAATTCTGTTGACAAGGGCGGGAGTGAAGGAGCTTTCATCGTCGGGATTCCATTCTTTCTTTTCAAACAGATACCGCTTTACTCGGGTTATCAGGGTGTCAATATATTCGTTCTCATCGGGGTGGGAGAGTAAACCCACCTTTTTGTTAAGCAGGATTACATTTTCATCCTCGTATACAATATCTATTTTATTTGAAGCAGACATAAAGTCGTAAACGGTTTCTTTCTTTTCAAAAAACTCGTCATTTATGTACATATCCACAACATCGCCAATGTTGAGCTTGGTTGAGATTTCCGCACGCTTGCCGTTTATTTTGATACGCTTGATGCGGATATATTTATACATAAGAGCCTTGGGCAGCTTCGGGCAGAATTTTGTGAGGAATTTGTCCAGGCGCTGTCCGCTGTCGTTTTTTTCTACGGTAAAACTTTTCAAGATGATACTTCCTTTGAATTGATTTAAATAATTATATCACATAAATTAAGGTTTGGGAATAGAGAATATTAATTTTACAATATCAATTGATAATATTGTATTTGAATGATATAATGTAGAAAATATTTTTATGTAGGAGGTGCCAAAATGATTTTTCTTAAAAAGTTGTCTTTAAATGATGATGAAAAAATATATGACATGTTACAGGAAATTGCTTGTAATGATAACGGATTTCATAATAAAGTTAACGGTATGTCATTCAAAGAATTCAAAAGATGGCTCAGAAAAGAGTATGCGGTGGATAACGGAAAGTTAGAAAAATGGATGGTCCCTCAGACTTCATATTGGTTATATGATGGCGATAAGCCTGTAGGATACGGAAGAATACGCCACTATCTCAATGACAATTTAGAGCAAATGGGCGGACATATTGGTTACGCCATACGTAGCACCGAAAGATGCAAGGGGTATGGAAATACCATCTTAACTTTGTTGCTTGAAGAATGTAAAACATTGAATATAGAAACAGTACAAATAGGTGCTAATGTTGATAATACGCCTTCAAATAAAATCATCATGAATCATAATGGTGTCTTGCTTAGATGTTCTGATGGTAAAAACTTTTATCATATAAATTTGAATAGTAGGTAATTAAAGGAAACAACTGCCCTCAGTAGTAGAGGACAGTTGTTTTATCTTTTAGATTTAATATCTTCCAATAATTCTTCATGCTGCTTGCAGAACAGTTTCGGAGTGTTGTTTGTCGGGAAATATTTTAGTTCAAGGGTTTCATTGTTATCACAATAAAGCTCACCTCCGATAACTGAAAGCTCGTATGCAATACAAACACTTTGATATTTATCACCATTGGGACAAACCGCATCAGTATCGGTATAAACACCTATAAGCTTATCGACTTTAACATCCAAGCCTGTCTCTTCTTTTACTTCACGGACTGCTGCCATTTCAGGTGTTTCACCTAATTCAAGAGCTCCACCGGGAAATCCCCACATATTACAATCACCACGGCGTTGTAACAGCACTTCACCTTGCTCGTTGAATATACAACCGCCTGCATGAACTAAAATTATTTTTTTATGACCAACCTTTTTGCGAATCCACTTTATGTAGTTTTTGGTTTTTTTAAACTTATCAAACATAACATCACATCCTCATTATAATTATACCACCTATGCGTAATTTTTTCAACCATAACACAATTTATTGGGTTTACAATTAATTTTTACGGTATTGTTTTGTAATATTTTCTAAAAATAAAACCTGCGTTATTTCTCTTTTTGTAAAATGTAAAAAAATTCCAATTCTGTTAATAATAACATTAAATAAATACTTTATTTCTTGCTGTTATAGTGATAAAATAATAAAGTATTTTTTATCGGCATGACCGATATTCTTACCAATTTAACTTATAAGGGGTAATGATTTACATGGAAAGAAAAACAGGCACTATTTCCAGAGGCATCCGTTGTCCGATTATCCGTGAAGGCGATGACCTTGCACAGATTGTTTGCGACAGCGTTATTGATGCTGCAAAAGGTGACGGTTTTGAACTCAGAGATAAGGATGTTGTTGCTGTAACTGAATCAATTGTTGCAAGAAGTCAGGGCAACTACGCATCCGTTGATGCAATTGCAAAGGACGTTAAGGAAAAGCTCGGCGGTGAAACAGTCGGTGTCATTTTCCCTATCCTTTCAAGAAACCGCTTTGCAATCTGCTTAAGAGGTATCGCAATGGGCTGCAAGAAGGTAGTTCTTATGCTCAGCTATCCCAGCGATGAAGTAGGTAACCATCTTCTTACCTATGATCAGCTTGACGATGCAGGTGTTAACCCCTACAGTGATGTTCTTTCTCTTGAAAAATACCGTGAGCTTTTCGGCGAAAACAAGCACGAGTTCACAGGCGTTGACTATGTTGATTATTACTCACAGCTTATAAAGGACTGCGGCGCAGAGTGTGAGGTTGTTTTTGCTAATCAGGCAAAGACTATCCTTGATTATACCGACTGCGTACTTACTTGTGATATTCATACAAGAGCACGCACAAAGAGACTTCTCAAGGCAGCAGGCGCAAAGGTTGTACTCGGTCTTGACGATATTCTTACATCCTCAATTGACGGCAACGGCTTTAACGCTGACTTCGGTCTTCTTGGCTCAAACAAGTCCACAGAGGATACCGTAAAGCTTTTCCCCAGAGACTGTGCTGAGTTTGTTAACAAAACAAAGGCACTTCTCGACGCTGCAAGCGGAAAGAGCATTGAAGTAATGGTATACGGCGACGGCGCATTCAAGGATCCTCAGGGTAAAATCTGGGAGCTTGCTGACCCCTGCGTTTCACCCGGATACACTGCAGGTCTCAAGGGTACACCCAACGAGCTTAAGCTCAAATACCTTGCTGATAACGACTTCAAGGGTCTCAGTGGTGAGGAGCTCAAGGCTGCAATTTCAAAGCGTATTTCAGATAAGGGCGAGGAGAGCCTTGTAGGCAATATGGCTTCACAGGGAACAACCCCCAGACAGTTTACAGACCTTATCGGTTCACTTTGTGACCTTACAAGCGGTTCAGGCGACAAGGGCACACCCGTTGTGCTTGTTCAGGGCTACTTTGATAATTACACAAACTGATAAAAACAGGCGACCCTTTGCGGTCGCCGTCTTTGGATAATTAAATTTTAGTTTAAAATACATTGGGAGGAATTAAAATGGATTCAAACAAAAGACCCGAAACCATGGAAAGAATCACCACGAAGGCACTTGCTGATGCCTTTATTGAAGAGCAGATTGCTGCTGTCCGTGCACAGGTAGGCGACAAAAAGGTTCTTCTTGCTCTTTCAGGCGGTGTTGACTCATCGGTTGTTGCTGCCCTTCTTATCAAGGCAATCGGTAAGCAGCTTGTATGTGTTCACGTAAACCACGGTCTTATGCGTAAGGGTGAAAGTGAAAATGTTATTGAGGTTTTCCGCAATCAGCTTGATGCAAATCTCATTTATGTTGATGCAACTGACCGCTTCCTTGATCTTCTTGCAGGTGTAAGTGATCCTGAAAGCAAGCGCAAGATTATCGGTGCTGAGTTTATTAAGGTGTTCGATGAGGAGGCTGCAAAGCTTGACGGCATTTCCTTCCTTGCTCAGGGTACAATCTATCCTGACATTCTCGAAAGCATTAAGCAGGCAGAGGGTAAGAAGGCTGTTAAGTCACACCACAATGTAGGCGGTCTTCCCGAAGATATGGCTATGGAGCTTGTTGAGCCTATTAAGCTTCTCTTTAAGGATGAGGTACGTGTTGTCGGTGAGGCTCTTGGACTTCCTCATGCTATGGTTTACCGTCAGCCGTTCCCCGGTCCCGGACTCGGTGTACGTTGCCTTGGTGCAATCACTCGTGACCGTCTTCACGCTCTCAGAGAGGCTGATGCAATTCTCCGTGAGGAGTTTGATCTCAACGGTCTTGCTGAAAAGGTATGGCAGTACTTCATCGCTGTGCCTGATATGAAGAGTGTTGGTGTCAAGGATGACAGCCGTTACGAGGGCTGGCCTGCAATCATCAGAGCTGTTAACACAACTGATGCTATGACTGCTACAATTGAGGAAATTCCTTACGCTGTTCTTCACAAAATTACTGCACGTATCACCAATGAGGTTGAGGGTATCAACAGAGTACTGTTTGATTTAACTCCGAAGCCGACCGGCACAATTGAGTGGGAATAAGTAAACGAAAGCCCGTGAGCCCAGTAAAATAAAGGGTTTCGGGACTTTTGAGAAGCCTTGTGATACCAATTTGATACTGTATCCGGCTTTTCCACATAATTTCATACAAGAAGAATCCTCTTTAGTTTGAACACTTAGTTCATTCGAGA
Organism: Acutalibacteraceae bacterium; assembly: GCA_045658745.1. Taxonomy (GTDB): domain Bacteria; phylum Bacillota; class Clostridia; order Oscillospirales; family Acutalibacteraceae; genus UBA6857. The sequence continues at coordinate 8,713 of JAZOVO010000124.1, forward strand.
GAGGTATTTTTTTATGACATTTTTCGACAGCGTGATACTGTTATGAAGTTCTGTAGGTATATAAAAAAATAGTAAATTTCCAAAATTAATCCGCAACAGGCCACTAAAAAATATCCCAATAA